>JAQXLU010000014.1 GCA_029012285.1 Clostridiales bacterium
GGGCGACGCCGCTTCCAACATGCTGACCGACGTGGAGGCCGGTGCTGACCTGTTCGTGTTCGCCCAGGACCAGCTGGCCCGCCTGGTGGCTGCCGGCGCGCTGGAAATGGTCGAGGAAAACAATGCCGAGATCATCAAGGCGGAAAACGATGGCGGCGCTGTGGCGGCTGTCACCCTGGGCGGCACCATGTACGCCTACCCCATGACCTCCGATAACGGCTACTTCCTGTACTACGACAAGTCCGTCGTGACCGACACCTCCTCCCTGGAGGCCGTGCTGGATGCCTGCGCTGCCGCTGGCAAGAACTTCTACATGGAAATCAATTCCGGCTGGTATCAGACCGCTTTCTTCTTCGGCGCTGGCTGCACCCTGACCTATGGCACCGATGACAACGGCACCATCGTGTCCATGGACTGCGACTACGCTTCCGAGAACGGCCTGAAGGCGCTGAAGTCCATGATTAAGATGGCTCAGTCCCCCGCTTTTGTGAATGGCTCTTCCGCCTCCAACGCCACCAACTTGGGCGCGATCGTGGACGGTGCCTGGGATGCCAACGCGGTTAAGTCCATTCTGGGCGAGAACTACGCCGCCACCAAGCTGCCCACCGTGGACGGCTATCAGATGGGCGGCTTCGGCGGCTTCAAGATGCTGGGCGTCAAGCCCCAGACCGATGACGCCAAGCTGGCTGCCTGCGACGCGCTGGCCCTGTACCTGTCCTCTGGCGAGGTCCAGCTGGCCCGCTTTGAGCAGGTTGGCTGGGGTCCCTCCAACCTGGAGGCCCAGCAGTCTGACGCTGTGAAGGCCAACGAAGCCCTGTCCGCTCTGGCTGCGCAGCTGAACTTCTGCGTGCCCCAGGGTCAGTACCCCGGTGAGTACTGGTCTACCGCCGAAGGTCTGGTGGACGACGCCATCGCCGGCAAGTACAACGACATGACCGACGATCAGCTGATGGACGTGCTGTCCTCCTTCCAGGCGACCGTCGCTTCCTACGTCAAATAATACAAGCCTCAAGCGGGCTGGAGGCATTGCTTCCAGCCCGCTTTTGAACGTGTGCGGGGGAAGCTGTCCTTGCACACGTCTTTGTCAGCTACGCGCGAGGTGAACCTCTTGTCCGCCGCTTCGCGCGTAGCTGACACGCAAGACACAATCCCCAACAACAGGCAAAGGTTGGTGAAAGCATGACGGATCTGGAATTTCTCCGGCTCAATGGCCCTCAAAAGTTCCTCTACAAGCTACGCCGTTTCCTGATGGGCCTGCCCAAGGCCATCCTGAATGCCTTCAAGGGCATCATCGGATGGTTCGTGGGCCTCTTCAAGGGCGTGGGCAATGAACTGTATGACATTTTCGACACTTTCCGCAAGGGCGACTGGAAAACCCGCCTCTCCTATCTGGTGATGGGCTTTGGCTCCTGCGCCCGCGGGCAGTGGCTGCGCGGCATCCTCTTCTTTGGATTCCAGACGGTCTTTAACGTGTACCTGTTCTGCTTTGGCGGCTCCTATGTGGCCAAGCTGGCGACACTGGGCACCGTGGAGACCCACAAGGAGGGCCGCAAAACCATCTATGGCGACAACTCCTTCCTCATCATGCTCTACGGCGTGCTGACCATCTTCTTCATCCTGGCCTTCCTCTACACCTGGCGGCTGAATGTGAAGCAGAACAAGCTCGCCCAGCAGTACCTGGCCTCCGGCAAGAAGCTTAAGACCGCCAGGCAGGACGTGCATGACATGCTGGACAGCCAGTTCCACAAGACGCTGCTGGCCCTCCCCGTCCTGGGCGTGACCTTCTTCACCGTGCTGCCCATCATCTTCATGATTCTGGTGGCGTTCACCAACTACGACAACACCCACCAGCCCCCGGGCAAGCTCTTCACCTGGGTTGGCACGGAGAACTTCAAAACCCTGCTGACGGTGAAGGAATCCCCCATGATGATCGACGCGAAGGAAAACGCGGATGGCACGGTGTTCCTGACCGTCACCGCCCGCAACGGCGACATCCTCACCGCCAAGGCCGCCGACAAGGAAGCGGCCAACGCCGCCGTCGCCCTGATTGCCGATGGCTCGGGCGAATTTGCCCTGACCGACAACGGCGACAAGACCGGCCTCATGACCGTTTACGGCGATGCGGGTGACCCGGTTGATTTGGCCATCACCGACCTCACCTTCGTCCAGACGCCCTCCATGGCGGGTACCTTCAAGCAGGTGCTGCTCTGGACGTTGATCTGGGCCTTCTTCGCCACCTTCCTGAACTACTTCCTGGGCATGCTGGTAGCCATCATGATCAACAAGAAGGGCATCAAGTTCAAGAAGCTTTGGCGCACCATCCTGGTCATGACCATCGCCATCCCTCAGTTTATCAGCCTGCTGTATGTGTCCAAGATGTTCGCCGCGGACGGGCTGGTGAACAGCACCCTCATGAATTGGGGCTGGATCAAGGAGCCGCTGCCCTTCTGGACCGATCCCACCTGGGCCAAGTGCACCATCATCGGCATCAACATCTGGATCGGCATCCCCTACCTGATGCTGATTGCCACCGGCATCCTGATGAACATCCCCGCCGATCTGTATGAGTCCGCCCGCATCGACGGCGCGAACGCCTTCCAGACCTACATGAAGATCACGCTGCCCTACATGCTCTTCGTCACCGGCCCCTACCTGCTGACCAGCTTTACGGGCAACATCAACAACTTCAACGTCATCTACCTGCTCAGCCAGGGCAAGCCGCTGTCCGTGGGCCTGGCGGGCAATGCAGGCAGCACAGATTTGCTCATCACCTGGCTGTACAAGATGACCGTCACCGACAGCAACTACAAGCTGGCGGCCGTCCTGGGCATCCTGGTGTTCGTGGTCTGTGCGGTGATCAACCTGATCGTCTACAATATGATCCCGTCGGTCAAGAATGAGGAGGATTTCCAGTAATGGCACAGCAGAATAACATTCTCGACCCGCAATCCGCGCAGCCGGATAAGAAGCTGCGCTCCAAAAAGGGCCACGAGCAGCGCGTCAATGCCAGCATCTATACCATCCTCATCGTGATGTCGGTCGTTTGGCTGGCCCCCTTTGTGTTCCTGGTGCTCCAGTCCTTCCGCTCTTATGTGACGGAGGCTGGCGGCATGGTCAACTACATCGTGCCCAAGCAATTCTCCTGGGATAACTACATTTTCCTCTTCCAGGGCGTTGCCTTTGACGCGAAGCTGCTGGTGAAGGACGCCGGCGCGATCATCCTGACCGTGCTGACCAACCTGGCCGGCCTTGCCATCGCGGTGAAGCTGCTGGTGCGCAAGCCCCGCAATCCCCTGGAAAAGACTAAGGGCAACCTCAAGGGCGCGCTGCTGGTGGTGGCGGCGCTGCTCCTCATCGACCTGGTGCGCTGCGTGGATTCCACCAAGTGCGACTTTGTGCGCTGGTTCATCAACACGCTGACCATCGCAGCCTTCTGCGCGGCGATTCAGACCGTGATGGTGCTCAGCGTCTCATACGCCCTGAGCCGTATGCGCTTCAAGGGCCGCAAGCTGCTGATGAACATCTGCCTGGCGCTGGGCATGTTCCCCGGCTTCCTGACGATGATCGTGCTCTACTACCTGCTCAAGCTCCTGGGGCTGACCCAAGCGGGCGCGATCCCCGGCCTGATCCTGATTTCCTGCGCCTCCTCCGGCATGGGCTACTACATCTCCAAGGGCTTCTTCGATACCATCCCGAAGTCCCTGGATGAATCCGCCCGCATCGACGGCGCAACCCGCTTCCAGGTTTTCCTCAAGATCATCATGCCCATGGCCAAGCCCATCGTGATCTACACCATCCTGATGGCCTTCATGGGCCCCTGGGGCGATTATGTCTTTGCCTCCTATGTGGCCTTTGGTCACAAGGCCAGCTACAACGTGGCTGTCGGCTTGTACCGCTGGGTCAACACCAACGACTATCAGGGCTTCTTTACCCGCTTCTGCGCCGGCGGCGTGCTGGTGGCGATCCCCATTACGCTGCTGTTCATGGCATTGCAGAAGTACTATGTGGAAGGCGTCACCGGCGGCGCCGTGAAGGGCTGAGGCAGCTGCCTCCCCCTGCTTGATGATCCCCACCCCACCCTACAACTGAGGAGGAAACAATCATGGCAAGCGTTACGCTTGAAGGCGTCAAGAAAATCTATGACAATAAGGTTGTCGCCGTGCATGACTTCAACCTGGAGATCAAGGATAAGGAATTTGTGGTCTTTGTCGGCCCCTCCGGCTGCGGCAAGTCCACCACACTGCGCATGATCGCCGGCCTGGAGGACATCTCCGAGGGCACGCTGAAGATCGGTGATCGCGTGGTCAACGACGTGGAGCCCAAGGATCGCGACATCGCGATGGTTTTCCAGAACTACGCGCTCTACCCCCACATTTCCGTGTATGAGAACATGGCCTTCCCGCTGCGCATCCGCAAGATGGACAATGACGAAATCCATCGCCGCGTGTGCCAGGCTGCGGAGATCCTGGGCATCACCCAGTACCTGACCCGCAAGCCCAAGGCGCTCTCCGGCGGCCAGCGCCAGCGCGTGGCCATCGGCCGTGCCATCGTCCGCGAGCCCTCCGTTTTCCTGATGGACGAGCCCCTCTCCAACCTGGACGCGAAGCTTCGCAATCAGATGCGCGCGGAAATCATCCTGCTGCGCAAGCGCCTGGACACCACCTTCATCTACGTCACCCATGACCAGACCGAGGCCATGACCCTGGGCGACCGCATCGTCATCATGAAGGACGGCTTCATCCAGCAGGTCGGCACGCCCCAGGAGGTCTTTGATACCCCGAAGAACCTGTTCGTCGCGGGCTTCATCGGCGCGCCCCAGATGAACTTCATCCCCGCCAGGCTGCAAAAGACCGCTCAGGACTACACAGTGAAGGTGCTGGGCACCACCATTGCGATGAATGGCCCGAAGCTGGCTCGCTTGCAGGAGAAGAACGTCGCCGAGCAGGACATCATCCTGGGCGTGCGTCCCGAGCATACCACCGTTTGCTTCGACAAGACCGAGGGCGCGATTGAGTCCACCATCCTGGTGAACGAAATGATGGGCAGCGAATTGCACCTGCACGTCACCACCAACGGACAGGACAAGATCATCCTGCGCCTGCCCACCATCGACCTGACCGACGAACAGCGCGCCAACCTGGTGTCCGGCCAGAAGCTGTACTTCACCTTCGCCAGCAAGGTGGTGCACATCTTCGATCCCAAGACCGAGGAGAGCATGCTCTTCTAAGCGATCATCAGGGCTGCTTCATTTGAGGCAGCCCTGTGCGCTATCATTGATCTATGCAAGGAGGAATCCCCCATGTCCACCTTCTACCGCTTCCCCAACGGGCTGCACAAGGCCCTGACCCTCTCCTATGACGACGGCGTGGAACAGGATGTCCGCCTGATGGAGATCCTGGACAAGCATGGCATCCGCTGCACCTTCAACCTCAACAGCGGTTGCTTTGCCCCGGAGGGCGTCACGTACCCTGCTGGCACCATCCACCGCCGGATGAGCAAATCCCAGGTGGCCAGGGTGTACGCCAACCCCCGCCACGAGGTCGCGGCGCACTGCCTGACCCACGCTTCCCTGACCGAGCTTTCTCCGGCTGAAATCGCCCATGAGGTGCTCGCCGACCGGGAAAACCTGGAGGCCATGTTCGGCGGCATCGTCCGCGGCCTGGCGTACCCCTTCGGCACCTACTCCGCTGATGTGGCGGAGACCCTCAAGGCCACCGGCGCAGCCTATGCCCGGACCGTGGTCAGCACCAATGATTTCAGCATCCCCACCAACTGGCTGATACTGCACCCCACCTGCCACCACAATGCGCCGAACCTCCCCGATTTGTGCGACCGCTTCCTGCGCGACCCCGCCCCCTTTGGCAGCCACCTGTTCTATCTCTGGGGACATTCCTACGAGTTTGAGGGCGACAACAACTGGCAGGTGATCGAGGACTTCTGCGAGCGGATGGGCGGGCGCGACGACATCTGGTACGCCACCAACATCGAGATTGTGGATTATGTGAACGCCTGCCGTGCCATCCGCACCAGCGCGGACGGAAAGACGCTCCACAACCCCACCGCCACCTGTGTGTGGGCGGACATCGACGGAAAGCACGTGCGCATCGGCGCGGGCGAAACCCTGCGGGTGTAATCCGCCAGCGCATCCCGCTGGATAACCGCATGGACAGCACCTCATCATCCCATGTGTCAGGGATATAAAAACGTCGTGGCAATCAGCGAACGAACCGCCGATTGCCACGACTTCTTTGTTTAGGTTGCTTATGTGTTTATTCTGCCAGGACAAAGTGCATCAGCATGGCATCCATGTAATTCATGTCGAAGCCCGCTTCCGTCCAGACCGCCGCAAGGGGGGTCCCGTAGTAGTCCACGAAGTAGGCCTCCGCCTCGCCCGCGTCGGTCTGCACCGTGCCCTGCGTCCAGGTGAGCGCCGGCAGGCTTGTGCCCACGATGACGAAATCCACCGTGCCGTCGGCATGGAAGGTCAGGGAGTATTCGCCGCCCAGCGTAGAGGCGGGCATCGTAAAGCCGCTCGCTTCGGCGCTGGTGCAGACGTACTTCTTCTCCAGACGATCCTGGTTGCCGCTGGCGGCGCTGCCGGAGGGTTCGGAGGGCGCAGCGGGCTGTTCAGTGGGCTCGGCAGCCACAAAGTACATCATCACGCCGTCCTCTTCCAGGCAGAGCTTGCCGTCGGTGGTGAGCATCAACAGCGCGCCGTCCAAATTGGCTGCGCCGCTTTCGAAGGTCCAGGTGCCATATTCGGTGGTTTCCCCGTCGTACATGGCAACCGTACCGTCCTCGGTCAGGGTGAATTCCATCACCAGGCCGATGTCGGCCATGCTCAGGGTGAGGCCGTCCATCACCATCGTATCAGCGCGCCAGGTGCCCAGGAATACGGAAGCATCCCCGGCAGGAAGGGTTGCAGGAGCAGCAGACGTGCCATCGCCGGTCGAGGGAGCCTGCGCCCCATCGCCTGCCACGAAGAACAGCTTCGCGCCGTCCTCTTCCGTGCAGAGCTTGCCATCCTCGGTGAGGGTCAGCATGGTGTCGTCGATGTAAGCAGCGCCGTCCACAACCGTCCATGTGCCGTATTCGGTGGTTTCCCCGTCGTACATGGCAACCACGCCGTCGTCCGTCAGGGTGAATTCCATCACCAGGCCCATTTCAGCCGCGTTCAGCGTGAGGCCCTCCATGACCATCGTATCCGCGCGCCAGGTGCCCAGGAAGGGTGCACCCTCTTCGCCCACGGGCATGGCGGGCGCAGGCGTGGCGGTGGGTTCGGGGATCGGCATGGGATCGCTCTTAACCGCCATGAGCAGCGCCTCCACATCGGGCAGCTGCGCCGGGTCAGTGATGCAGCTCGCCAGGGCGAACGATTCGCCGCCATTCACGTTGAGGAAGGCGTATTCGCTGATGTTCTCCACGTTCTGTCCCAGATAAACCGTCTCCAGCGCGGGGCAATCGCTGAACACATAGCGGCCAATGTTGCGCACGCCGTTGACGAAAACGACCTCCCGCAGGCTGGTGCAGCCGTCGAACAGATTGTCCGCCAGGTTCTCGATGGGCGCGTAGCAGATCACCGTTTCCAGCGTGTCGCAGTTCTGGAAGGCGTACATCGGGATTTCCGTGTAGGTTTCGGGAATGACGAGGGAGCGCACCGGGAGCTCTACGTCGAAGTTGTCGCCATAGGAGGCGCGATTCATCATGCTGCCGCCGATCATCGTCAGCTGCACGCCGCCAACCTCACGGGGCAGGTAGAGATTGAGCTCATAGCCCCTGTAGCTATCCAGGCGGCGATATTCCTCGTCATACCAGAAATCATCGCCTGGCAGCTGGGCGTAGGGCATTTCCACCAGATCGTTGACCGGCTCGCCCACGCGGGACACGGGCGCATACCAGGGGCGCTGGGCCAGCTTGCTCAGCAGCCGCACCTGCTCGTTGGTGGCGTTGGGCGCGGCGTAAATCTGGGTATGGGCGAAGCATTCGGCCAGAAGATCCTCCGGCAGGATCGCCGGGTCGCACAGCACGGTGAGCGTGGCGAGCTTCTCGCAGCCATCCAGCGCGCCCTCGCCAATGGAAGTCAGGGAGGCGGGCAGCGTCAGCTCGGTGATGCCAGTGCAGTCCTTGAAGGCGCCTGCACCGATGGTGGTCAGCGATTCGGGCAGCGTCAGCTCGGTGATGCCGGTGCAGCCCTTGAGGGCGCCCGCGCCGATGGTGGTCAGCGATTCGGGCAGCGTCAACGCTGTGATGTTCGTGCAGTTGCGGAAGGCCTCCGCGCCGATGGTGGTGATGGACGGGAACAGCTCCACATATTCCACGCTGCTGTCGGCGAAGGCTTCGTTCCCGATGGTGGTGAACCAGCCGCAGTGATGGGGGTAGAAGGAGCGGATGGTCTGATTGCCCTTGAACAATCCGTCACCCAGCGCGGTGACAGGAATGTCGTCATAGCCCGTCCACACGGTCAGATCCTTCTGATCGCCGTGATACGCCAGCCATACGCCGTTTTCGATGGTCGTGATCTCGGCCTGGTTGATTGGATGCTCCGCCACGCCGCCGCTTTCAGGATTGTTGATCCACACCGTGCAGTCCGGGCACTGCTCCCGGAGCAGCGCAGCATAGGCGTCGCGATTCTCGATGCTGCTGTCCCAGGGCAGGTCAAGGTCGGTAATCTGGGTGCTGGCAAACGCATCCGGCGCGATGTCAATCAGCTCATGCAGATCGAACACGATGTAATCCAGCGCGCTATCGGCAAAGGCACGCGCACCGATGCTTTCCACCTGGCTGCCCAGGTACAGCTCCTGGCACCACGCGCTCTCGAAGGCGCTCTCGCCGATGGTTCTGACCGTGGAGGGCAGCACCAGGATGCTTTCGCCGCCATACTGGAACGCCCGCGCGCCGATTTCCTCCAAGCCCTCGCTCCAGTTGATCTTGCTGATCTGCGCGTTGAAGAACGCATCGTCGCCGATGGTTTTCAGCGTGGTGGGGAATTTGACGTAGCTCAGGCTGCCGGCGTGCTGGAACGCGCCAGCGCCAATGCGCTCCAAGCCCTCGGGGAAGATGACGCCGTATACGGAGTAATCGCTCCGGAAGGCGTCCTCGCCGATGGACTTCACCGCCACGCCGCCGATGGTCGCAGGAATCTCAACAAAGGCATGATACTCCTTGTAGCCGGTGATGGTGCCAGTGGCAGCGTCAAAGACGAACCAGTCCTCGTTGCTCCCCTCGGGCATCACGGCATACTTGCCGCTGGGCTGGAGATGCTCCGCCGCGCCGTTGGCGTCGGCAAGCGCCGCAGCGTAGGCGTCAAGCTGATCGTCGGGCACGTAGATCACATAGTCGCTGCTCAGCCAGTCAAAGCACCAGTCGGTATTCAGGAAGAGCGGGCAGGGGCCCTCGAAGGTGATTTCCTTCAGGTTTTCGCAGGAGCCGATGGCGCCTTCCACGATGCGGACGCTGGCCGGAATGGTCAGTTTGGTCAGCGCGTTGCAGTTCCGGAAGTTCGAGCCGATGTACTCCAGCCCGTCGTTGAGCGTCACCTGAGTCAGGCCGTCCATCCAGGAGATGGCCCCGTTCTGGATCGCGCGCAGCGTGTCGGGCATGGT
This sequence comes from Clostridiales bacterium, assembly GCA_029012285.1. Classification (GTDB taxonomy): domain Bacteria; phylum Bacillota; class Clostridia; order Christensenellales; family Aristaeellaceae; genus UBA11524. Next base: position 9,603 of record JAQXLU010000014.1, read on the forward strand.
CAGCGAGGTGATTTCATTGTTGGATTGAAACGCGTTGTACTTGATGGCGTTGACCGGATAGCCGTCCACCTCCGCGGGGATGGTCACATCACCGCTGAGCGTACCCGCCACCTTGAGGTACATATTGCCACTGTCGTAGGACCACTGGGGCTCATCCGCCACTGCCGATACGCAAATCAGCATGAGCACAACGAGCAGGCTGATCAAGTTCCTTTTCAAAGAAATTCCTCCTTTATTGTTGTCTCCCTTGGAGATCGTTCTTACCCATGCGGGAGCAGGATCGCTGTCAGGGGGTGCGCAAGCCGTGCACGATGGCACACAGCCCCGCACACTGGTTGCGCAGCACCATTTCCAGGCTTGTGTTCGCGTCCGCATCCGCCAGCGCCGCGCGCTGCTGCTGCAGGAACAGATCAAACGCGGCTTGCGCTGCCGCAACCCTGGCTTGCTCCGCTTCCCCGGACAGATTCATCCATTCATCATACAGCGCGTCAATCGCATCCTCCCATTGCTGGCAAAGCGGCGTTTCCGGCTGAATGCCGGAGAAGTACGCCCAATACGCGCTCTCGGCAATGGCCGCATGCCGGGCGCAGTATGTGATGCGCGCGCCGCTGCCCTCCTCCACCCATGGCGTGCAGCACGCCGGGTAGCTATCGCCATTGTCTAAGGGCAACACGCCCTGCGCATCCGCGCTCAGCGGCTGCGGCTCCAACTGATCGTCCGGGAGGGGTACGCCCCCGCCGGGATATACCGTGTCGAGCCAGCAGCGGTACAACCTGATGGAATCCTTCTCCGTTATGACGCCGGTGACGGGCAATTCCGCGGTTTCCTGAAACCACCTGACCGCCGCCTCGGTGTTCTTGCCGAACTTGCCATCCGGCACTTCAAACAGGAAGCCCATCTCAAACAGCAGCTGCTGAATCTCGCGCACGTCCTCGCCGCTGTCGCCGCGCCGGATCTCCGCCAGGCTGATGGCGGGCAGCAGCAACAGCAGCACCAGGATGGCTGACAGGATTCTCTTCATTTTCATCCCTCCTCCAAGTCGCTTGCAGCGATTCTTACATGGCCTCCACCGCCGCCGTCAGATAGCCCGGCGTGACGGATGTGTAGAAGAATGCATCAATTCGATGATCCTGACGGGCGATCTTGACCCGCCGTGCCAGCTCCTCATCGCTGTTTTCGTCACACAGCAGCGCGCATTGGCAGCCGGGGAGCTCCTGACGTACCCTGTCCGTCAGCCGAAGCCGGTTTTCCAGCGTGTATGCCCCCAGCCGGCTGACCTCCATCAGCAGCACATCCGCCTGCATGGCGCAGCAATAGGACAATGTATCCTCCGTTTTCCCGGGCAGCACCTGCTCTATGCGGAACGTGCCTGTGTCCATGAACGATTTCGCAATCGCCTCTGACAGCAATGTATTCTGCATGCTGATGACAAGGCTTTTCATAAACATTCCCCCTCCATTCTCTTTAGTATAGCGGGAATGGCGTCGTGCTGCATCAGCCATTTGGTTATTTTGTCCATGGGCCGACACATGCCAGGCCTGCGCTTATGTCCTGCGCTCCAGGATGACCAATCCGCTTTCACGGGCGCGGACGGCCAGCTCCGTGCGGTTGCGGAAGCCTGTCTTGCCCAGCATGTTCAGGATATGCGTTTTCACCGTGGCCACGGACATGTGCAGCCGCGCTGCAATCTCCTGGTTGGTGTCCCCGCCCGTCATCTCCCGCAGCACCTCCAGTTCGCGCTCGGTCAAATCGTAGCTGCTGGCCAGCCCCAGGCGCAGCTCCGGGGTTGCGTCGGGATAGATGGATTCGCCCTGCATGGTGCGCTCCATGACCTCCATCAGGCCCTCGCGCTGTTCCTCCTTGTACCAGAAGCTCTCCACGCCGATGGCGCGGGCCCGGCTGATGTAGGAGCACTCCGGCATGGAGGTGACGATCACGATTTTGATGCCGGGGAAGGCACGCTTGATGCGCGCCGCCGCATCCAGCCCGCTTTCGCCGTTGCGTGTGATCACATCCATCAGGATCAGATCCACCGGATATCTGAGGCAGTAAATGTCCGCCATGGCGGCATTGTCGATGGAAATCGCCACTTCAAAGTGCTCGGAGGACGCAATGCGCAGCTCAAAGAGCTGGCGGGGCATGGTTTGGTCCTCAACGATCATCACCCTGTGCTTCATCCAAACAGGTCCTCCGTTTCTTCCGGCAATACCAGGCACAGCTGAAAGCGGGGCGCGTGATCAACGTGCATCGCGCCGCCGGCAGCCTCCACCTGAACGCGCAGCGAGGACAGCCCGCCGCCCTCCACAATCGGGCCGGAGGGAAGGGCGCCATCGTTCCGGCAGCAGATGTGCCAGCCATCCGCTTCCCGGCTTCCCAGCACCTCCAGGCGCGTGCCGCCCGCGTGGCGCACCAGGTTGGTCAGGCTCTCGTGGAGGGCGAGCTCCACCAGATGCGCCGTTTCGCTGCCCTCTACGGGGAATACGCCCTGCCTGTGGATGGTCACGCCGATGGCCTGGGCTGCGCGCAACAGCTGAATAAAGGCGTCCTCCGGCGCTTCCTCCACGTCCTCGCCCAGCAAAAGCCGGATGCGCTGCTGCCAGGAGGCGCAGATCTCCTCCGCGCTGCCCTGCCCGTCGGCCAGGAACTGGCGGGTACGCAGCAGCGCGTGCCCCAGCTCGTCATGAATGCGCACCTTGGCCCGGAGCAGCTCCTTCTCGCGGGTCACGGCCTGCACGTTTCGGCTGTATTCGCGCAAGCGCTGGTTCAGCGCGTCCAAGCGATGGTTTTCCGCCTCCAGCTCCCGGTTCAGCCGTGCGCTCTGCATCACGTCCGTGCCGATGATCTGATACACCCGCTGCCCGTCGATCTCCATAGCCGTGCGCTCAAAACTCCACGTTTGCCCGTTCCCCAGCGTGACCACCGGCTGCGATTGCAGCGCGTCCCAAAATGTATTGGCGTTGAGCAGCGCTTCCCCCGTGATCAGATGGCTCATTTCGTCCATCTTCAGGTTCATCAGGCACGGCTGACCGTTTTCCAGGGCAAAGCAGAGCGCGCAGGGCAGCTGGTCGCAGCTGGTTTTGATGGAAACCAGGGAGATGTGCCGCCGCGTCCAGCGGATATGCCAGAGCAGCAATCCGGCGCTGACAGACAGCATCAGCAGGGTCATGCCCGTCCAAAGCCGGGGCGGGAGCACCTCACACGCCGGCAGGCGGGAAATCAGCACGGCAAGCGCCAGGGCGTTGGGCAGCAGCGCCGCCATATGCAGGAGCTGTGCGCCGCGCAGATGATGAACCGTGGCGCTGATGCTGCCGTACAAGCACATGCACGCGCCAAGCAACAGGGCCGTGCACAGCATGCCCGCATGCAGTGCGTTCATGGACGTTCCCCCCCTTCGCCCAGGATCAAGGTCACGCACCATCCGCCGTCGGTCTGATCCGCCATGCAGCGGCCCTGCGCGCGATACCGTGCCAGGTCCGGCAGCGCGGATGCGTCCTCCATCATCAAGCGGATGGAGAAGCTCCTGCCGCACGCCACCCGGACCATCAATGCGCTGAGCGTGGGCAGCGCGGCCTCCAGGCAATCCTCGAAGAAATCATACGCCGTTTGCAGGAGTTCGCCGCCGACGCTGCCCTTGCCTTCCTGATGATACGCGCAGGCCACGCCGTATGCCGTGAGATACACCAGCGACTCCCGGATGCAGTAGGCGAGCTCCTCCACCGAAACAGGCGCGTCCTTCTGGCAGATCAGCGCTAAATTGCTCCGGCGCTTGACATAGGCGCCCCAGATGCATACCAGCGCCAGCTTGGACTCCTGTTTGCCCCGGAGCATCTCGTCCATGCGATTGAGCCGGGGCTTCAAAACCCTTGAAATCTCATCGAAGAGCCGGTTCTTCTCCTCCACCTGCGCCCGCTGACACTTGATTTCCGCCTCGGCACAGATCAGTGCATGCTCCTGCGATAGCTGGGCATGAAGCGTCTCCAGCTGCTCCTTCATCCTGTTCACCGCCGACAGGTTTTCCACCCAGTACACATGCCCGTCGTGCACGGGCGCGCTCTTGAGGCGTGTATCCGCGCTGAGGGCAACGACGCCTTGCTGGGCAGCATGGAGCTGCTCCGGGGTGAGCAAGGGGGCGGCCTTGGCGCGATAGAGCACCTGCGCGTGGCGATCGGCGATCTGCGCCGCGATGGTCGCTTCCGAAAAGAAACGAAGGTAGCGCCGGTTCGTGGGCAGCAGCCCCACCTGGAGGCAGCTCTCCCACAGGGCGATGAACGTCATGCAGATGCACTCCGGCAATTTGTGCAGGGAATAGATGCCCAGATGGCTCAGGATGGAAAGGGTGAACCCGGCTGCAAACACGCACAGCGGAATCCATGCATCGCGCCTGCTCTGCGAGATGCGGCATTTGCGGAAGATGATGCCCATGGCCAAGGATAAAAAGCAAGCCGTCCATGCCATGACGAGGTAATACAATGGGCCATGGCGGTAATCCGCCCCCCAGTTGACCATGCCCGGCGCAAAGGCGAAGGCCAGCTGGTGCGCGTCGTTGGTCAGCACGCCGAGGATCAGCAGCGCAGCGGGCAAAAGCAGCAGATACCACCTGGGCGGCAGCGTGGCATCCTCGCGCTGTCCCAGCTGGAGCGCTGCGAAGAAGCTGAACAGCGGCGCAAGGATCAACGGCACATAGTAGAGATACCACAGATACCGCGTAATGCTGCCCGTCTCAAAAAAGCGGTACTTGACGGCGCGCAGCAGCAGCCACAGCACCGCCATGGCGCAGCCCAGCAGCAGATGATGGCGCACCTGGCGATGCAAAATGCGGCGGGAAATCGAGATTCCCCAGGCCAGCGCCAGGCCGATATAGAGGAGGTTGGTCGCGATGAAGCAGCAAGCGGACGGCAGCGGCGGGAGGTGGCTTTCCACCAGGCGAATGGCGCCCGCCAGGAGGAAAAGGGCCGTCGCGACAAGAATCGTCCACAGGGAGTCATGCTTGATTTGGCGCACCTGCTCCGCCTCCTTCCAATGGATGATCTGTTGCTCCAAGGGCTGCGCCGCCCCTGTTCTTTCGCTGTTTGGATGATTGACACAGCCTGCGCGTCGCGCTACAATGGGGACACAGCCTGAATGGAAGGCCCTTTCCAATGGTGGAATGAAGCACCGGCAGGCAGTTGAATGGATGCAAGGGGGCTGGTATATGATCGGTGTGATCGTCAATGTCATCACGGTGGTGATCGGTGCGTCCATCGGGCTGCTGCTGAAAAAGGGCATCCCCGAGCGCGTCAGCCAGGCCGTCATGACGGGGCTGGGCGTGTGCACGCTCTACATCGGCATATCCGGCAGCTTGTGCGGCCAGAATACGCTCATCGCGATTGCGTCGGTGGTGCTGGGCGCGGCGGTGGGGACGCTGATGAACATCGACGGGGCGATCACTCGCCTGGCCAGCCGGGTGGAGGAGCGCTTCCACCATCAGGGCCGGCAGGGGTCGATCGCCGAGGGGATCATCACCGCCACGCTGCTGTTCTGCGTGGGGTCAATGACGGTTACCGGGTCCATCCAGGCCGGGCTGACGGGGGACAACTCCATCCTGATCACCAAGGCCATGCTGGATCTGGTGTCCTCCATGATGCTGTCCTCCAGCCTGGGCCTGGGCGTGCTGCTCTCCGCGGTGGCCGTGCTGGGCATCCAGGGCGGCCTGGTGCTTTTGTCCGGACTGCTGCATCCCTTGATGAGCACCGGCGCCATCAACGAGATGACCTGCGCGGGCTCACTGCTGATAATCATGATCGGCACCAACCTGATGGGCATCACAAAGATCAAGGTGGCAGATTTCCTGCCCGCCATCCTCTTTGCGCCACTGATCTACAACCTCATCCCGCTGCTGGAGAGGCTGTGGGGGATGCTTGCGTGATATAACTGCTGTCCATGCCGCCTCATGAGGGCGGCTATTTTCGTGCATCACGAAAGCAGCGCTTGCATCAGCTCCGCCGCGAAGGCCCTGACGCTCACATCCGATGCGTCCTCCCACAGCCGCAGCGTCATGTGGGGGATGCCGTCCTCCGCCCACAAAAGGCACAGGCGCTGGCAGCGCTCCGTGTTGTCGATCATCTGCACCACGGGGGCGGCGCAAGGGACAGCCTCGCAGTGGGCGACCTTCAGCAGGTGGTACCAGGCAGGGGTGGTGTATTCCTCCCGGGTGAAACGGCGCACCCAGGGATGCTGCGCGTCAATGCACAAGCCCAGCGTGCCCACGGGCAGCGGCTTGCCCATGCTTTGGGAGATGGAACGGAACATGGGGTAGCACCAGAAATCGCTGGCATATTCCGCGGGGAGCTTGCCCGCCCTGTCCGGGATAACGATAGCGGGCACATCCAAGGCCCGTGCCTCTGCCGGGGTGGACACGAAGGCCACGCGCTTGCCGCCCATGACCATGCCCTTTTGCGTGATGTCGATCTCATACCGGGGGAACACCCACAGCGGGTACTCGTTAACCGTGCCGTCCTCCAGGGTCAATCGGACGGTAAGGCGCGTGGCTGCCGGTGCATGCACCTCGCCCAGGGAAATCTCCACCGGTTCGGACAGGCGATGCCCCGTGGGATGGACGGCTGCCGTTGCTTCTGCCAGGAGGCCATCCTCAGACAGCAGCGCGCAGTGGACGGCGGTGTGCACCCGGCGGGGGTCGCACTCGCTCACCTGCACGCAGAAGCGCAGATCATCGCCATCCGCCAGCACAAAGCGGCGGAAGCGCCCCAGCACCACCGTGGAAGCGCAGAACTGCCGCCACACAGCGGGCTCGATCAGCCCCTTGGAGGCCATGAAGGCGTTCAAAATGCCCACCAGCGCAGTGCCCTGGCCGGGGAAGTCCTGCAGGTCCAGCAGCTGGAAGCCACTGAGCTCCGCGGTGCGCAGGAGGGTCTCGATCTCCCGGCGATAGCAGGCGATGGACAGCATCCCGGCGCAGCGGAAGAATTTCTCATGCTCCCCGTAAAGCCCGGCTTGCTGCAGCCGCTCCCGGAACACCTCGAAATTGCGGGCCTTGAGCGCCCCGGTGTAGCGGTCGATTTCGGAAAAATCCGGATAGAACTCGTACTGCCCGACCTCGTGGCTGATCACGGGCACCTGGGGGATGAAGGCCTCCACCCCTTGCGCGTCGACCTCCTTCACGCCCGTGCCGTACTGGATGAGCACCTTCCCGTCTGTTCCGGCGGCAGAATCGATGGCGGTGGGGACGATCATGCGGTCATAGGTGGATATGGATTCGGGCTCGCTCACCTGGACGATGCCCTGGGGCGCGTCGCACATGGCGTAGCTGCCGCGGATCAGCCGCTCCCGGGAGAAGCGCACGCCGACGAACACATCCTCCTCTGGCAGCACCTCTGGCACCCACTGGAAGTTGTTCGCCCCGGAAACGTAGAGCTTGTCCGGGTCGTAGGCGCGGTAATCCCGGAGCATGGCGTTCAGCGCCGCCTTGCTGCCCCACAATTCATTCCCCATGGACAGGAACACAAAGCTCGGGTGGTGGCCGTACTCCCGCAGCATGCGGTAGCCCTCCTCGATGAGGAAAGCGCGCTCAGCGGCGTTGTAGCCCTCCTCGCCCTCCGCCGCCACCGTGCCCCAGAAGGGCAGTTCCGGCGACAGTGCGATGCCCAGCGCATCCGCCGCGGTGAAGGCTGCCTCCGGCGGGCAGCAGGTGTGGAAGCGGTAGTGGTTGACGCCGTAGTCCCTGGCCGTTTGCAGCACGCGCATCCAGCTGTCCACATCGGTGGGGGCGTAGCCGGTCAGGGGGAACACCAAGGCGTCATGCTTGCCGCGCAAAAACACCTCCCGTCCGTTGCACAGCAATCGCCGCCCCTGGCACGCAAATTGGCGCAAGCCGAAGGAAACGGTGTACACCTCGCCCTCCACGTCGATGGCAAGGGTGTGGAGGTTTGGTGCGAACTCGTCCCATAGGGCCTCGCGGCCCGTCAAGGGAAGCACGCCGTCCAGCTTGTCAGCCGTGATGGGGAGCAGCTGCTCCATCTGCCCGGGCAGGGCCACTGAGGCAAAACCGCTGTGCGTGCCCGTCACGTCCGCGCGGATGCGCACCGTGCCCCGCGCCAGGTCGGCGTTCACCCGGATGCCATGCAGGATGGCCCGGGCCACCGTCAGGCTGATTTCCCCGGTGATGCCGTTCCAGTTGCTCTGGGTGTCGGGGCTGGTCATGTGGCCGCCCCGGGTGGGGTAATCGGTGTTGTCCACCCGGATGACGAGGGTGTGCCAGCCCGCTGCCATGGGCGGCAGCAGGTAGCGGTGGGGCGTGCAGAGGCTGCTTTGCGCCCCGATCTCCGCGCCGTCCAGGTAGAGGGTGGTTTTACGCGTGCGCTCCAGGGTGAGCATCACCTGCTGATCCGCCCAGTCCCCCGCTTCAAAGCGGCGCATGAACCAGGCGTAGCCCTCAAAGGCGTGCGCGTCGGTGAGAAAATAGGTTTCCCGGGCGGGGTTTTCCGGGCCGAGCCCGGCGGCGGAGGTTGTGCCGGGGAGGATGATTTGGTCGGGATAGCAAGCGGGCAGCGCGGGGGTTTTGTCCGCGTCCAGGTATACCTGCCACAGCCCGGAAAGGTCGATGTGCTGCATGGGGCGTCCTCCTGTCATTCGATGATGGAAACAAACTGCCAGTCCCCGGACCAGCGCGTCAGCGGCGCGGGGCTGCCCGCGACCATGTGCCCGCAGACCTTTTCGCCCACGGACTGCGCCGGGGTGGCGGTGCACATGCGCACCGCGTCCGCCGGGGCGATGCCAAAGCGGTGAATGAGGTTCCACAAGGCCTGCTTCATCGTCAGCACCGAACCGGCCAGCGTGCCGTTTTGCAGCCGCGCCTGTCCGCGCTTCACCGTGACGGCTTGTCCGCCCAGGGTGTATGCGCCCTCCGGCATGCCGGCGGCCTCCATCGCGTCGGTGATGGCAACGGCCCGCTGCGCGCCCTTGGCCCGGCAGAGCAGCCGCACTACGTCCCCATGCAGATGCACCCCATCGGCGATGCATTCCGCAAAGAGGCGGTCGTCGGTCAGGGCCGCGCCGGTCAGGCCAGGCTCACGGTGGTGCAGCGGCGGCTGGGCGTTGAAGGTGTGGGTAACGTGGCTCGCCCCCAGGTCAGCGGCATGATGGGCCTGCTCCGCTGTGGCAGCGGAGTGCCCCAGGGAAATGGTAATGCCCGCTTCCACGGCCTGAGGGATGAAGGCGTCCGCCCCCGGCAGCTCCGGGGCCAGGGTGAGCAGCCGCACGGCGGACACATCGCCGCCGGTCATGCTCAGGAAGTCTTCCCAGTCCGGGCTGCACAGGCATTCCGGACGCTGGGCTCCCGCCTTGGCAGCGTTCAGAAAGGGCGCTTCCATGTGCGCACCCAGCAAGCGCGCGCCGCGCTGCTCCGGCGCGTTCATCACCGCCCGGATCCCCTGGATGGCCCGGCGGGTTTCGTCCGCATCCGCGCTCATGGTGGTGGGCAGGAACGCCGCCACGCCCGCCTCGTAGAGGTTTGCAGACATGGCGCGCACCGCCGCTTCCCCCTGCATCGTGTCGCAGCCCATATAGCCGTGGATGTGCACATCCACAAAGCCGGGCAGGAGATAATCCCCCGCCAGGTCAAGGACGGCTTCCCCCGCCGCAGGGGTCAATTCCGCCCCGACGGCGCGGACGCAGCCATCCGCCAGGCGGACGTTCACCTGCGTGAAATCATCGTCCAGCAACACGCTTGCGTGCATCAGCAGCATCTGTCTTTCCTCCTGTTGGGCTGTTCTGCTTCAATTATACGCGGGGACGGTAAATTTTTCAATCATATTTCCCGTTCTGTTCATATTCGGTTGAAAAAACAGGGGTATACTGCCTCTTGAACGCTGAATCAATAGGGGCTGTGTCCCCGGGGAAAGAAGGAACAACAACATGTGGACGCGCATCAAAATGGCGATCATCCGCTTTATGCAGGGCCGCAACGGGGTGGATAACCTGGGCTACCACGCGCTCTTTGCGGGCTTGATCCTGGTTCTGCTCAATACCTTCATCGGCTCGTTTCTGCTCAGCCTGCTGGGCAACGCGCTGTATATCTACGCCATCTTCCGCATGCTGAGCCGGAACGTGAGCAAGCGCCAGGCGGAGAACGCCCGGTACGTCCGCTTCATGAACAGCTGGCAAAAGGAGGTCAGGCAGTTCTTCCTGCGCGTGAAGGGCACGAAGGAATACAAGTACTTCCGCTGCCCCTCCTGCAAGAACCGGCTGCGATTGCGCCGTGGCTGCGGGGAGAAGCACATCACCTGTCCCATCTGCAAGCACCAGTTCAACCAGAAAGCGTGATGCGATGTTTGGCTATGTGAGACCCAATCTGCCGGATATGACCCAGGAGGAGCAGCAGCGCTACCGGGCCCATTATTGCGGCTTGTGCCACGCCCTGGGGGCGAAGTACGGCGCAACGGCCCGCATGGCGCTCACCTTCGACTTGACCTTCCTGGCCATCTTCCTTTCCTCCCTGTATGAGCCGGAGGAAAACGCCGGTCAGGCCCGCTGCATGCCCCATCCGGTAAAGCAGCATACCTGGGCACGTTCCCGGGTGACCGACTATGCGGCGGACATGACCATCGCCCTGACCTACCACAAGCTCATGGACGACTGGCAGGACGACAAGAACCTGGCCGCCAGGGGCTGCGCGGCCTGGCTGAGGAAGGCCTACGACCGGGTGAAGGCGGCCCATCCCCGCCAGTGCAGCGCCATCGAGACGTCCCTGCGCGACCTGTCCGAGGTGGAGAAGCGCCGCGACCCCTCCCCGGACGCGGCAGCCAAGTGCTTTGGCGAATTGATGGCCGCGCTCTTCGTGATGAAGGAGGATTACTGGTCGGGGGCGCTGCGGGCCTTCGGTTACTCCCTGGGGCGGTATATCTACATGCTGGACGCGGTGTGCGATTATGACAGGGACGTGCGGCGCGGCAGCTACAATCCCGTGATCGCCCTGGAAAGAAAGCCCGAGGAGATGCGCGAATATCTGGAATTGCTCCTGGGGGACGCCTCCGCCGCCTTTGAGAAGCTGCCCCTGGTGCAGGACGAGTCCATCCTGCGCAACATCCTGTATTCCGGCGTGTGGCAGGGCTATAACGAGTATTTGCACCGCAAGGACAAAAAGACGAATGAAAGCGAGGTGGAAGGCCATGGTGACCAATCCGCACCAGCTCCTGGGCGTGAGTGAAAACGCCACGCAGGAGGAAATCAAGCGCGCATACCGCCGCAAGGCCAAGGAATGTCACCCCGACCTGCACCCCAACGACCCCGACGCCGCCAGGAAGATGAACGAGCTCAACGAAGCCTACGACATGCTGATGAATCCGGAGAAATACACCAAGCGCCAGCAGCAGAACCCCTACGGCGGCAATCCCTACGGCAATGCCTATGGGCAGGGCGGCGCGCAGGGGAATCCCTACGGGCAGCGCCAGCAGTACGGCGGTTACAGCGGCCCGGGCGGCAACAGCTACGGCGGCTGGCAGAGCGACTTTGGCGGCTTTGGCTTTGACGATTTCTTCGGCTTCGGGGGCTTTCAGAGCACCCCGACGCCTCCGCCCACCGAGCAGCCCGGCGATTCCGAAATGGTGCGCCAGGCCATCCGGGACATGCAGCAGCGGGCGTACAACGCGGCGCTGCTCCACTTGCAAAACATTGTCAGCGCCCAGCGCAACGCCCGGTGGTACTACCTCTCCGGCGTGGCGAATCATGGAGCTGGCAACACCATCCAGGCGGTGGAATGCATGACCCGCGCCTGCCAGATGGACCCGAACAATGGGCTGTACATGACGCTGCTGCGCCAGTACCGGCAGAGCGGCCAAACCTACCAGCAGAACGCGGGGGACTACAAGACCACCTTCTTCGATCCCACGCGACTGTGCTATCTGTGCTGCATGATGCAGCTGTGCTGTCCCTATACACGATTTGTCTGCTGCTAAAGGGCGGCCAAGGGAGGAAAAGCGTATGAGCAAGGTTATCGGCATTGACCTGGGCACCACCAACAGCTGCGTGGCTGTGGTGGAGGGCGGCGTGGCGACCATCATCCCCAATGATAAGGGGGAGCGCACCACGCCCTCGGTTGTGGCCTTCACCGACAAGGGGGAAAGGCTGGTGGGCACTGCCGCCAAGCGCCAGGCAGCGGTGAACGCCGAGCGCACGGTTACCTCCATCAAGCGCCACATGGGCACGGACTGGAAGAAGCAGCTGGGCGGCAGGACATACAACCCCCAGGAAATCAGCGCGATGATCCTGCGCAAGCTGCGCGAGGACGCGGAGGCCTACCTGGGAGAAAAGGTCACCGACGCGGTGATCACCGTGCCGGCGTATTTCAACGACATCCAGCGGCAGGCCACCAAGGACGCGGGGCGCATCGCGGGGCTGAATGTCCGCCGCATCATCAACGAGCCCACCAGCGCGGCCCTGGCCTATGGCCTGAACAACGGCGCGGCGCAGAAGATCATGGTCTACGACCTGGGCGGCGGCACCTTTGACGTGTCCATCATCGAGATCGGGGACGGCGTGATCGAGGTGCTGGCCACCTGCGGCGATAATCACCTGGGCGGCGACGACTTTGACGAGCGTATCGTGCAGTGGATGTGCGGCGAGTTCATGAAAACCGCCCGCGCCGACTTGCAGCGCGACCCCGCCGCGATGGTGCGCGTCCGCGAGGCTGCCGAGCAGGCCAAAAAGGAGCTTTCCGCCAGTGAGATGGCGGCCATCAGCCTGCCCTTTATTATGCAGGTGAACGGGCAGCCCGTTCATCTGGACATGACGCTCACCCGCGCCAAATTCAACGAGCTGACCCGCGATTTGGTGGACCGCACCGAGGGCCCGGTCCGCACGGCGCTCAGCGACGCGGGCATCGCGGCCTCCGAGCTGGGGCGCGTGCTGCTGGTGGGCGGCTCCACCCGTATCCCCGCCGTGCAGCAGAAGGTGCAGCAGCTCACCGGCAAGACGCCCTCCAAGAACATCAACCCGGATGAATGTGTGGCCCAGGGCGCGGCCATCCAGGGCGACACCCTGGGCAGCGACAGCACGGCATTGACCGCCTCCAGCGGGATCCTGCTGCTGGACGTCACCCCCCTGAGCCTGGCCATCGAGACCGTCGGCGGCGTCGCCACCCGCGTGGTGGAGCGCAACTCCACCTTGCCGGTGCACTACTCGCAGGTGTTCACCACCGCCGGGATGTTCCAGGGGAGCGTCGAAATCCACGTGCTCCAGGGCGAGCGCCCCATGGCGAAGGACAACAAGACCATCGGCAAGTTCAAATTGAAGGGCATCCGCAAGGCCATGGCAGGCGTGCCGAAGATTGAGGTCACCTTCGATATTGATGTGAACGGCATTCTGACGGTTTCCGCCCGCGACCAGGACACCGGCGCGGCCCAGTCCATCACCATCACCGCCAATGAGAAGATGAGCGAGGCGGAGATTCAGCAGGCCATCCGCGATGCGGAGCAGTATGCCGTGCAGGATGGCTTCCGCCGCGATCTGATGCAGACGTTGAATGAGGCGCAGGTCTTGTGTAACCAGGTGTCCATGGCCCTGGGGAAGGCAGGGAAGCAGCTGGAGAAGGAGGAAAAGAAGCGCGTGAAGGATGATGAAGCGGCGTTGCGGAAGCTGATTTCCAGGAAGGTTGATAAGCTGACGGAAGCGGATCTGACGGATATCAAGGCCGCAATGGCGTTGCTTCGCAACAGTGGTGCCCACGTTATGCAACTGGCGGCAAACATGGACGACAACCAATAAAAAAAGGGTGTCGAGAGGGTCGAAGACCCTTCGCGGGGTCAAGGGGCAGAGCCCCTTGCCGTCGGAGACCTCCGCGCCCGCAGGCGCAAAGAAGCGCGCGCCTTTCACAAATCCCCCGGATTTGTGAAACAGCTCCCCCAGCCCCAAAGAAGCCACACAGAACCAGTAACCATCCCCCAGCAACCATCCCCCAAAACGCCAAAAACCGGGCTTGCCATCCCCAAAAAAGGAGGGCAAGCCCGGTTTTATGATGACATCCCCTGCAAGCAGCTTCCGCCGCGTTCCGGCCCTTGCCGGCCCGACACATACCTGGCGTTGAAGGCTGCGTTACATTCCCGCAGCTCCATCTCCCCGTCAATGTAGGCCTGGTACATCTCGGCGATGCCGGGCATGCAGCCGTCGCAGGTAGCTTCGATGTGGCCAAGCGCTTCGGCCACGATGGCCTCCCGCTCCTCGCGGGTGGTGTCCTTGATGAGATAGCTTTGCATGGTTGCCTCCTTGAAGTGGGTCAGGAATGAAATTCGTCCGCATGCTGGGCGAAAAAGTCGTGGTAGGCCCTGACGGCGGGCAGCTCCGTCCATTTGCGGCGACAGATGGGGTCTGCGTCCATGTCGTAGATGCGCGCGCCGCGCATGGATAGCAGGAAGGGCGAATGGGTCGCGATGATGAACTGGCAATCGTAGAAGCGGGCCGAATCCTCCAGGAATTGGAGCAGCTCGGTCTGGCGGGTGGGGGATAGGCTGTTTTCCGGCTCGTCCAGCAGGTAGAGGCCGCCGTCCTGGATGCGGCTGGTGAAGTAGAACGAGGCGCTCTCGCCGTTGGATTGCTCCCGGACGTTGGGCATCAGCCGCTTGCGGGTGTAGGCGGACTGGGTGCTGCGCCGGGCCAGGTTCACCCGCTTGAGCCGGTCGTAATCCTCCATCGTGCGGAAGTGGAAGGGATGCACCTTGTCATTGTCCTCCAGGTACTCCTGAAAGACGACCTCCCGCCTTTCGTCGATGCCCTCATTGAGCGCCCGCAGGTTGAGCATGTAGTCGAACACATCATCCGAGGTGATGATGCGGCTGACGGGCGGGATAGGGCGGCGTGTTTCCTCCTCGCACAGGGCGACGTAGCGCTCAAAGAAGTTGGAACGGTTGTAGCGGGCGTCCCGGGCCAGGCCCAGCCGTTCGGCCATCACGTTCAGCGCGGTGGATTTGCCCGACCCGTTCCCACCGTAGAGGATCGTCACCGGCTCAAATTCCAGCACCGTGGGGTCAAAGCGCGCCAATACGCCAAAGGGGTAGTTGGTGTTGTAGCATTGCCGCTGTGGCCCATGGAAGCAGAAGGACTCCCGCTCCTGGCTGGGAAAGGTGAAGCGGCTGAGGTAGAGCATGTCCGCGCCTCCTTGGTGGATGGGATGACTCCATTATAGCATGGGTTGCGCAAGGGAACAAGCCCCCGCTGGGCGGGCGGGAAGCGGCAATCCTTTGCCGCCTTGAGCATCTGCCGCGCCTGGCGCTTGACGAAATCCCCCATTGTGCCTATAATGAAAGCGATTCCCACCGCAATGATATGGAAGGAATAAATGCGTATGAAAAAAGCCCTGAAAATCCTTGGCTCGGTACTGTTGGTGCTGCTGCTGGCCTGGCTGGTGTGCTTCCTGCTGCCCCGGGGGCAGAATTACAAGCTGGATAACCCCATGCGCAGGGAAAGCGACAGCCTCCCCCTGCTGATCGCCCACGGCGGCGGCAACAAGGAGTTCCCCGACAATACCCTGGAGGCCTTCTACAACGCCTACGACGTTGACCCCCGCATGATGATCGAGACCGACGTGAGCATCACCAGGGACGGGGTGGTCATCCTCTCCCACGACCAGCGGCTGGATCGCAAGACCAATGTGACCGGCGCGGTGGCGGACTGGAATTATGCCGACCTCATCGAGCAGCGGGTGGACTTCGGCTATACCAATCAGACCGGCGACGACCAGGCCCTGGTGCCCGGCACGGCGCTGGTGAAGTTCACCACGGCGGACGGCCGCAGCGTCAGCCCGCTGGATGTGCCCTATCCCGAGGGCGTGCAGCCCCGCGATCCCGAGGTGTTCCTCGCCACCACCCTGGAGGAGCTGCTCATCGCCTTCCCCGAAAACCGCATCAACCTGGA
>JAQXLU010000015.1 GCA_029012285.1 Clostridiales bacterium
TCCTGCCTGACCGGCACCGGGCTGAGCGCCATCCGCAAGACCAACCGCTGCAACATCAACTGCCGCTTCTGCTACAACTACGGCGAATTGGACTGCCAGCCGCCCATCGGCGAGGGCATGTGGGAAATCGGCGGCACCAAATTCCGCGAGGAGGACATCGACCTCCTTCTGTCCATCCAGCAAAGGCCCACCGGCGTGAGCTACGTCTACCTGGAGCCCTTCATGGAGATTGAGAAGTACTACGGCATCATCCGCCGCTTCCACAAGGCGGGGGTGCATCAGCACATGTACACCAACGGTACCCTCTGCACGGAGGAAAACCTGCGCGCCCTGAGCGAAGCCGGCCTGGACGAGCTGCGTTTCAACCTGGGCGGCACAAATTGCTCCGACCAGGTGATCGCCCACATGGCGCTGGCCATGCGCTACATCCCCACCATCGCCGTGGAAACCCCCATGACCCCCGACTTCTATGCGCAGTTCCAGCAAAAGAAGGACGACATCCTGAAAACAGGCATCTCCTTCATCAACTGTGCCGAATTGCACCTGAATCCCAACAACATCGGCAATTACGAGGGTGAGCCGATGTACATGACCCGCCACGGCTACCTTTCGCCCATCTGGAGCCACGAGCTGAGCTGCCGCCTGATGAAACAGTGCGCGGAGGAAGCCTGGCCCATCGTGGTGCACGACTGCTGCAACATGACCAAGTTTGCCCGCGACCTGAACGTGAAGGTGCACGAGGGCGGCTGGTTTGGCGCGAGCGCTTACCATTCGGAGTTTGACGGCATCCCCTATGCGGCGTTTTTGCCCACGCTGGAGGATGAGGACTTCCACTTTGTCGAGGAGGAGGAACTGCCCAGGGGGTACCGTCCGGGGGATATTGTGCTGTAATATGGGGCTGCGGATTCCGATATCACGTCGGGATCCGCTTTTTTGCACAAAAACAGCCCGGCTCTTCATGAAAGCCGGGCCATCGGGGTCAAATCATCCCCGCAGATAGGTGTTCATGTCCTGGAAGCGGTAGTAATGCAAATCCGCCGCCGTCAGGGTGATATGCACCTTGGGCAGGGCATTGATATGCGCCAGGGCATCAGCCAGGGCCGCTAATTGCTCCGGGCCGTAGCTGCCGGGGCGGAAGTAGGCCAGCGTCACATGGGGCGTGAGGGGGTAATCCAGCGCCACCACCGCCTGATACCGGGCGTGCAGCGCCATCAGCTGGGCACAGTCGGATTCCGTGTCCGGGGCGAAGCCCAGGGCCACGCTGCCGCTGGTCATGTTGAAGGCCAGCGTCGAGGTCAAGTGCAGGGCCGGGAGCTGGGATGCGCGGATGTCCGCCAGGAGCGCCTTCGCCTGTACGCCCGTCTGATGGACGGCCTCTGCCAGGGCTGCCGCGTCCACGCCGTTGAGCAGGTCGTGGAGCGTCATGTGCAGCGTGGCGGGGGCGAGGGGCTCTGCCAGCATGGCGGCGCATCGGTGGTGGAGCAGCAGCTGCATCCGGGCGATGGCGAGCTGCGCATCCGCTGCCAGGTCGAAGATCATCGTGTTGCCGAAGAAGGGCAGCAGCGTGCCGTCGGGGGCGACCTTCTCCACCAGCAGGGGCTTGGTGGTCAGTCCGCCCGCATGGGGCAGGCTGTCCCGCTGGAAGCCGTCCACGCGAGCATGGAATTCACGCAGGGTTTCAAGCATCATTCATCCTCCCGCCCGGATTGCATGCCCTGCCACACGTCCCGGAAGTCCATGTCATGGGCATAGTAGAAGGACGGATAGCCGGGCTGGTTGTAGCAGTTGTTCTGCCAGGCCACGCCGCAGCGGTACATGGGGTCATGCATGAGGGTGTGCAGCTTGTGGGTGGTCACATCGGTGGACAGGTACACGCGGATGGCGGAGGAATCCTCCGTGCGCAGCAATATCTCCTCGCGGAAGTCCCCGAAGATGTCCGCCACCAGGCCGGGGTTGCCCTTGGTGCCGTTGTTGGTCAGCGTGCCCTCGGGGCGGAGCATCACGCCGTGGCGGATATCGCTGATCAGCCCGCACTTGCGCTTTTCGCCCAGATAATCCGCTCCGTCGGTGAACTGGGTGGTCAGATCGCCCGCCCAGTAGATGCGCATGTTGGTGGAAGGGTTCTTCACGTCCAGGAAATCACCCCTGACGTTGCGCATCTGCATGGCCCAGACCTCCAGGCCGCGCCCGTCCGTCACGTCGCCAATCATGCAGCGGCCCAGGTCGCCCTCGTAATACTCGCCAAAGAAGGCCTTGCCGGTTTTCGCGTCCCGCAGGGCATAGCCATAGGGGACGGCCTTGCCCTCCTCGAACACGTTGAAGATCTGGTATCCCTCCCGGTCGGGGTCGATCTTCGCCACATGCATGGCGTCGCCGTGGCCCAGCTTGGCCACCACGCCGTCGGGGCGCACATCGGCGGAGGAATACAGCACCGTGCCGTCATGATCGATGGTGGCCGCGCCGTAGATGATCTCCATGCAGCCGTCGCCATCCACATCGGCGGTGGACAGGCTGTGGTTGCCCTGCCCGGCGATGCAGCCGAACACGGGGTCGGCGCCATCCTGGGCATCCCCCGGCATGCGGCAGAAGGGGTTCTGCATGGGGACGAAGCCGCTGTCCACCGTCCAGCGCCGGAGGAATTGCCCATCCTTGAAATCATAGGCGGCGATGCAGGCGCGGGTGTAGTAACCCCGGCACACGATCAGCGAGGGATGCACGCCATCCAGGTACGCCACGCCGGACAGGAAGCGATCCACCCGATTGCAGGGCTCGATGCGATACCAGGCGTAATCCCCCCAGAGCAGCCCGTCGTCCACCCGGGGGAAGGGGAAATCGATGGTCTGAAGCTCATATCCATCCGCGGAGAACATGGTCAGGTACTCCGGGCCGTCGTAGATGAAGCCTTCAAACTTCCGCAGCTCGTTGCGGGGGGAGCGGCTGGGGGCGTATTCGTCAATGAAATAATCCGCCAGGGCCAGCGCATCCCTTTCGCAAAGGGGATAGGCGTAGCGCGGCTCGATGCCAAAGCATTCCTCCAGGGTCGCGGGCCAGTGCTTCGCCACCACCTCGGGATGCTGCCGCCAGCCCATGAACACCTCCGCCATGTGGCGGCGGTAATCCTCCGCTGA
>JAQXLU010000016.1 GCA_029012285.1 Clostridiales bacterium
TAGCGCAGCTCCAGCACCAGCCGCTCCCGCGGGGGGAGCGTCGTCAGCACCCGATGCACCCTTTCCAGCGTGATGCGGCGGATCACCGTGTTGTCCACATCCTCCGGGTCGGTGCCCAGAATGTCCATGTAGGTGATGTCATTCCCCTCGCCGTCGGTGCCCACGCTATCCTGCAGGGAGACGTCGCCCCGGTATTTCCGGCTGGCGCGCAGGGTCATGAGGATCTCGTTCTCAATGCACCTTGCGGCGTAGGTGCCCAGGGCTGTCCCGGCATGGGGCTTGTAGCTGTTCACCGCCTTCATCAGGCCGATCACCCCGATGGAGATCAGATCGTCCGGGCCATAGCCGGGCACGGTGTACTTGCGGGCAATGTGGCTCACCAGGCGCAGATTGTGGGTGATGAGCGTCTCCCGGGCCGCCTCGTCCCCGTCCAGCATGCGGGCGATGAGGGCCTCCTCCTCCTGGCGGGGCAGCTGCTTGGGAAACTCGGCCTTCCCCGTGATGTACCCCAAGAAAAACAGGCATTCCCTGAGCATCAACGCGCACATTTCCAGCATGACGCATCCCTCCTCCCTGACAGCCTATGCAGAAAATCGCCGGGGTACGTCATCGGGATGCCGATTGTGTCAAAGGGAAGCAGCGCATGTCTGTTTCAGCAAAAATTATGCCAATTTGGCAATTCCCATGTTGACATGGGCGAATCAGGCATGATATTATATAGACACAATGAGCCGATTGATAGATCCTGCGTATGTTGCGCAGGATTTGTAAATGTTTACTCAAACGTTTTCGGCTGTTGCGACAGGGCGGGCATGCCCGATTTGACCGTTCCTTGCTGGCTGCCGCGCGCAGTCAGCCGCATCATTTCACAAGAAAGCCGGGTTGTTGATGAAGAAAAGGTGGATTCCTCTGATCACGGCGCTTTTGACCATCGTGCTGCTGGCGCTGCCCCTGGCGAAGATGCAGGTGCATAGCCAGATCGCGCCGGACATCGCCGCGCAGTTCCCGGGAACGATCTCGCTATGGGATGTGCTGCTCCGGGGCGCAGGCGCGCTGCCGGTCAAGGCTGTGCCCGCGCTGGCGCTGGTGCAGTTTGACCAGGGGTATCTGCTATCGGGCCTCATCCTGCTGCTGCTGTCCGCCGTGGCGGCGCTGTGGCGCAAGCGCGGCGCGCTGATCGCCTCGGCCGCAGGGACGCTCACGGCGGCGCTGCTGCTGTCCGTGTTTGCCCTACAGGTCGCTAACCTGGGCGATTCGCTGCTCTTTACCCTGTTGCTGGATGTGCAGTTCTGGGTCTGGCTGCCCGTGGTGCTGTCCATCGTGCAGCTGGTCTACCTGGTGGTGCTCATCGTCCAGGAAAAGGACGGCATCGGGCTGAATGACCGAACCTGGCGGATGGCCGGCGGCATCCTGGCGCTGGCGGCGGTACTGTGCATGCTGCTGCCCGCCCATGTGGTCAGCGTGCCGGACACCGTCACGGCGGACGCGGCGGACGCGGCCGTCATGAACCGCACGCTCTCCCTGCTGGACGAGGCGCTGGGCCGGGAGGCCAATCTGCAGGCCCTCGGGCAGGAAAAGGCCGTGTTCGCCAATGTGCTCAGCGGCGATCTGGCGGCGCTGGAGCCCTTCTCCGCCGACGCGACCAACATCCGCGGCGTGTTCGGCATCAAGACGGTAACCACCGCCCCCAATATCATGCTGCTCTCCGGCGCGGCGCTGCTGGCGCTGGCGCTGATCCTGGCGCTCATTCCTCAGGTGGATCGCTGGTTTGCCGTGTGCTGCCAGGTGCTGGCGCTGGTGCTGGTCTGCGGCGCGGTGCTGGGCGTTTTGTCCATCGGCGATGGCGATATGTTCACCTCCGCCACCCGCCAGCTGTCCAAGCTGGGCGTGGGCAGGATCACCTTCGCGCCCATGCTGATGGCGCTCATCACCCTGTCCAGCGCGCTGTGCGGCGTGATGAGCATCCGCACCGCCAACGAGCCCTATTTCGTCAACCCGATCCCCGAGAAGCAGCGCCTGCGCGTGATTGCCGTCGTGCTGACGGTGATCTCCCTCGCCCTGATGCTCTCCCCCGGCGTGACCTTCTCCTTCACCAAGCCCGGCATGAACAAGGTGCAGTCCACCGTGTCCCTCTCCGGCGCGCAGGCGATGATCTTCTCCACCCCCGAGGACATGCTGTCCCCCAAATCCACCCAGGGCAAGCCCCTCTATTCCGAGGCAGCCTCCAAGAACGGCAACCTCACCGACGCGGACGTGGCGGACATCATGGCTGGCTTGAGTCGCGTGTACGGCATTGCCACCTGGGTGTGCGTCGTCGTGGCGGCTGCGGGCCTGATGATGGTGCTATTGCGCCGCAACAAGAAGCTCACCATCGCGCTGCTGCTTAGCGCCGCCGTGCTGCGGGCGCTGAGCATCCTCGCAGTGGTGCTGCAGATGCCCAAGGTCATTGGCACCGCGGCGGGCACGATCCTCTTGTACGCATCGCTGCCGGTGCTCATCTTCGCGGCGTTCTTCGCCTGGTTTGCCGATCATGACGAGCTGCCCAAGAAGTACAAGCTCTTCCTGATGATGCTGCCCTTCCTGGTGGCGGTGTTCCTGTTCAGCTATTTACCCCTGTACGGCTGGAGCTACGCCTTCTTCAATTACCAGTTCGGCAAGCCCATGTCCGAGCAGCAGTTTGTGGGGCTGAAGTGGTTCACCGAGCTGGTCACCAATCCGGGCCACCGCGACAACATCGTCCGCGTGATGAAGAACACCTTCGGCATGTCCGGCCTGGGCTTGCTGACCAGCTGGCTGCCGATGGCCTTCGCCATCTTCCTCAACGAGATCGGCAATTCCCGGTTCAAGAAATTCGTGCAGATTTTCACCACGCTGCCCAACTTCATCTCCTGGGCGCTGGTGTTCTCCTTCGCCATGGCCATGTTCGCCATGGATACGGGCATCTTCTCCAAGTTCATGCTGGGCATTGGGGCCATCGACCAGCCCGTGGCCTGGCTGAACTCCAGCGAGCACATCTGGCTGAAGATGTGGGCCTGGAGCACCTGGAAAGGCCTGGGCTGGGGCGCCATCATGTACCTGGCGGCTATCTCCGGCATCGATCAGGAGCTCTACGAGGCCGCCCAGGTGGACGGCGCGGGCCGCTGGGCCAAGATCCGCTACATCACCCTGCCAGGTCTGCTGCCCACCTTCTTCGTGCTGCTGATGCTGAGCATCTCCAACATCCTCAACAACGGCATGGACCAGTACCTGGCCTTCCAGAACAGCATGAACAAGGGCACCATCGAGGTGCTGGACCTGTATGTGTACAACATCACCATTGCCTCGGGCGGCACGACGCTGTACTCCTTCGCCACGGCCATCGGCATCCTCAAGACGCTCATCAGCGTGACGCTGCTGTTCTCCGCCAACTTCGCCTCCAAGAAGCTGCGCGGCGAGTCCATCATGTAAGGAGGTGCGAAGCATGACGCAAGCAAAGAGCAAAAAGCTGGACATGAATCGCCCTCGTCACATCAAGCTCTCCAAGGGCGACATCGTCTTTAACATCGTCAACTACACGGTGTTCCTGCTCATCACCATCGCCTGCCTGTTCCCGTTCTACTACCTGTTCATCAACACCATCTCCTCCAACGAGCTGGTGCGCCTGGGCAAGATTCAGCTCTATCCCCGGGAGATTCACTTTGAGAACTATGTGCAGGTGATGAAGATTCCCGGCATCCTGGACGCGCTGTTCGTTTCCGTCGCCCGTACCGTGCTGGGCACGCTGTGGACGGTGGCTGGCTGCGCCTTCCTGGGGTATCTGGTCACCAAGCAGGAGATGTGGCTGCGCAAGGTCTGGTACCGGCTGATTATCATCACCATGTACTTCTCCGCCGGCCTCATCCCCTGGTACATGAACCTGCGCAACCTGGGCTTCCTGGATAATTTCTGGGTGTATGTCATACCGGGCTTGGTATCGCCCTACAACGTGATTCTGGTCAAGACCTTCATCGAGGGTCTGCCGCCGTCCCTGGAGGAAAGCGCCACGCTGGACGGCGCGGGCTATGTGCGCGTGTTCGTGTCCGTCATATTGCCGCTGATTACCCCCATCCTGGCCACGCTGTGCATCTTCTCCGCCGTGGGCCAATGGAACTCCTTCACCGACACGATGATGCTCATGCCCTCCGGCAAGTACTACACGCTACAATTCCTCCTGTACAAGTATCAGCGCGAGGCCCAGTCCCTGGCGGCGCTGGTGCGCAACACCCAGGATACCAACGCCCTGGCCAATGTGGCCACCAAGCAGACCTCCCTCTCCGTGCAGATGACCGTTGCCATGGTCGTGACGCTGCCCATCCTGTGCGTGTACCCCTTCTTCCAGCGCTTCTTCGTCAAGGGCATCATGATCGGCGCGGTCAAGGGCTAAGCCGGTCTGCTCTCCCATGGTTACAACCCGCGATTGCGCGGGACGTAATAAATCGAAAAGGAGGAACCCACCATGAAAAAGCTCGTTTCCCTGGTTCTGGCCCTCATGATGATGCTGTCGGCCCTGCCGATGGCCTTCGCTGAGGAGTACCGTGAGCCCATCACCCTGACCGTGTTCTCCCAGGTCGCGAACTTCGCCGGCGATCAGTCCGGCTGGTTCGCCAAGGAGCTGAAGGACCGCTTCAACGTGTCGCTGAAGTTCATCTCCTCCAACGTTGACCCCAACGCCTTCACCGCCGGCGTGTCCGCCGAGGAGCTGGGCGACATCATCTGCTGGGGCGACATGGGTGAGCACTTCATCACCGCGCTGAACGCGGAGCTCATCATGGACCTGGATGAGGTCGACCTGACCCCCTACACCAACCTGAACACCTACTTTGCCGAGGCGATGAAGAAGGTTCGCGACTTCTCCGCCGCGCAGGGTGTGGACGGCAACTACGGCTGGGCCTTCGGCGTGGCTGCCGAGGATGGCACCTGGAATGAGCTGACCGACCCCACCTACGCGCTGCAGATTCGCTACGACGCGTGGGAGAAGGCTGGCAAGCCCGCCCTGACCTCCCTGGAAGACCTGCCCGCCTTCATGGAGAAGCTGCAGGCCGCCATTCCCGCCAACGAGGCCGGTGAGAAGGTCTACGCTTACGGCGGCTTCGGTGACTGGGAGGACTGCGTCATGAAGTTCACCTGGGATCTGATGACCTTCTACGGCTACAAGGAAGCTGACTTCATGGGCGTCAACTACGCCACCGGCGACATCGTCAATCCCCTGGAAGAGGGCAGCCTGTACTACCGTGCGCTGAAGGTCAACAACCAGATGTACCGCATGGGCCTGTTTGATCCTGAGTCCGTGTCCCAGAACTTCGACACCTACAGCCAGAAGCTGTCCAACGGCCGCTACCTGATGGCGCTGTGGGGCTGGATCATCAACAACTTCAACAACGCTGAGCGCGCCGAGCAGAAGATCGGCTACCAGACCTTCCTGATTGAGGATTCCGCGCCCCAGCAGCTGACCATGGCGACCTCCGGCGGCAACCGCGCCTGGTCCATCGGCGCCAACTGCAAGTACCCCGAGCGCGCCCTGGAAGTCATCGAGTGGCTGTGCACCGAGGAAGGCACCATCATCCAGAACTACGGCCCCAAGGACCTGTGCTGGGCGTATGGTGAGGATGGCGTGCCCTACATGACCGAGTTCGGCTGGGCCTGCCAGGAGAACAAGAAGGAAACCCAGATGCCCGCTGAGTACGGCGGCGGCACCTTCGAGGACGGCGAATCCAAGTTCAACCACGTGCTGCTGGCGCTGGAGCAGCTGGTGCCCGGCAAGACCTACTCCTACTCCTACAAGGGCTGGCCCTGCTACGCTGAGCGCTACAACACCAAGCTGCAGCGCGCCTGGTCTGAGGACTACGCCAATGGCGCGACCTCCGGCATCCAGCTCTACCGCGAGACTGGTAAGTACTCCCTGGTTCCCTCTGCGGCCATCGCCTACGCCTATCCCGAGATGAGCCAGGCCAACAAGGAAGCCCGCGCCCTGTTTGCGCCCGAAATGAAGAAGGGCTCCTGGAAGTGCGTGTACGCGGCGGACGACGCTGAGTTCGACAAGTTGTGGAACGAAATGGTCACCACCTGCAAGGCCTACGGCTACGACGCCTACGTCGCTGAAAAGCTGGAGCAGATCCACGCCTGCTTCGACGCCTGCGGCATCGCTTACGAGAAGTAAGCGCTCCTGATGGTACCCCGGGCCTCCCTCCTGCGAGGGAGGCCCTTACATCATCACAAAGGCTGTGTTTCCGCATAGGAAGCACGGCCTTTATTGATCTGCATCCGCACGCGAGGATAGCTCGGATGATCCGCAATATCCCATTGCATGCGGGTACAAACCCGTGATCGTTGTCACAAGGAGCGGCTTCCTCCTGACCACAGCGCTGCCGGAGGTGTGATGCCATGGCAGCGCTGTCATGTTCCGGATGAACCACAAAAAGCCCGCTCCTCCATATCCGGAAGAGCGGGCGCGGGTGCACGGTGATTACTTGATGCCGTTGACCAACTCCACCACGGCGGCGTGCACGGTCTCAGCCATCTTCATGCTGATCTCGGTGGCCGCGTCAGGGGTGGCCTTCAGTTCCTCGCAGGTGGCGTAGGCCTGCTGCTGCAGCTCAGCCAGCGCGGCCTCGATGTCAGCCTTCTGCGCATCGGACACATTGCCGTATTCGCACAGGTTGCTCAATGCGTCGAAGGTCCAGTACATGGAGTCAGCCCAGTTGGCGGGCAGCACCTTGAAGCCCTCGACGGTCACGCGGTTGCCCTCGGCATCCCGGACGCGGCTGGTGGTGGCGTAGTACAGGCCTTCGGTGGGCTGCTCCTGCGTGAACACAGCGCGCTCCGTGCCCGTCTTGTAGGCAGCGTACACATCGGTGGTCAGCATGGGGTAGTAGGGCACGAACACGTTCCAGCAGCCGTTGTCCATGGCGACCCACTCCATGGTATCGGTCTTGCTATCCTCGGCGTAGGTCTGGAAAATGTGGATTTCAAGGTTGCTGCCCGAGCCGATACCGGGAATGTCATAATAGGCAACGATGTCCTTGACGTCGAACACGCGGTCGACGGCAATGTTGGTGTAGAAGGGCACGATGTTGCCCTGGGCGTCCACGTTGGAGATGGCGTAGTCGGTAGCGGTCACGTCCTCCTCAGCCTTGTCAAAGGCGGCGTTAAAGTGCTTGAGGGCGCTCATGTAGCGGGCGTTGACCTTCTGCTCGGGCAGGTAGGAGGCGATGTAGTCGATGGTGTTGGCGTTCTCGTCGCCCACATAGGTGCCGGCTTCCTTCGCCACGGCGATCAGCTTCGCAGAGGCAATGACGTTCTCGTCATCCAGGTCGATCAGTCCGATGGCGCTCTGGTTGGGCACCGCGAAGGCCACGGATTCGCTCAGCTTCAGGGCGATATACTGCTTGCCAGTGGTGTTCTCGATGTACCAGGTCTCGTTGTGGTCGGCAATGAAGATGCCGGAGCCGCTCTGCGCGCCCACCTCGTCATAGATGCTCAGGAGCAGATCAACCGCTTCCTTGGCGGTGGCGCACTCGCTCAGCAGCACGGTGGGGATCTCCGCCTCCTCAATACCGGTTTCCTGGTTGAAGGGATCGACCTCCTTGACGGCCTTGCAGCCGCCGCCCAGGGTTTCGGTGGCGGTGACGGTCACGCCCATCTCATTGGTGCCGGCAGCCTGATAGGGGGTGTGGGCATGCTCGCCGCCGCAGTCCGGGCAGACGCCGGAAAGGTTGTCGTCGGAGAAGGCGGTGTAGCCGTAGCTGTCCTTGGTGTAGGTGTAGGTGAAGCCATAGCAGCCGTTGTACACCTCGCCAGCCTTGTGCAATCCGGCAGGCGCCACATAGAACACCTTGTTGTAGCTGTTGGAGATGTCCTCGGAGCGGGCAAAGATGGTGGAGCCGTCCGCCGTCAGCTCAGAACCGACATAAATTGCGGTACAAGCAGAGGCGCTCGCGGTCAACAGGCACAGCGCCATCACCAGCGCCATCAGGGTCTTGAAGCTCTTCATCATGGGATACCATCCTTTCAGGATTGATGTTTGTGGGAACATGGGGTATTGTAATCCCTGAATATTCATTTGTCAAGCATATTTATACATTTTCTTCTGTTTTTATGTTGTATTTATGCATGCAGAAGAAAGTCCCATCTCATGCTAAAGGCCGTGCTTCCCTGCGAAAGCACGGCCTTCCGGATCGTCTGTATCAACCGCCTCAGCCCTGCAAGCGGACCTTACGCCTTCTTCTGCCATTGCCGGAGGTAACGCACCAGCAGCGGCACCTCAAAGGCCAGCATGACCACCCAGCCCCAGAAGTTCGACCAGGCCAGGGCGGAAAAGCCCTTGTCCATCACGGTCAAAAGCAAGTAGGCGGCGATCACGCGGGAGGCCATGTTGGCAATGGTGCTGGCCAGCGTGACCTTCAATTCGCCCAGGCCGCGGAAGATGCCCTGCACGATGTTGGTCAGGGCAGGCATGATGTACATGAAAGCGATCACCCGCAAGTAGGAGACGCCCAGGGCGACCACCTCAACGCTGTCCTCCTTGACGAACTGGCGCATCAGGGGCTCTGCGGCGAAGAAGATCACGACGCTCGCCGCCAGGGAGAACACCGCCTCCAGAAGGATGCCGCACAATCCGCCGCGCTTCATGCGCTCCGTGTTGCCCGCGCCCCGGTTCTGCGCCAGGAAGGTGGTGGTGGCGTGGGCGATGCTGTGCTCCGGGGAGAGCACGAAGTCGTCCACCCGGTTGATGGCTGTGTAGGCGGCGATGAACGCCACGCCATGCACCGCGCCCTGCAAATTGATGATGGACTGCACCAGGATCTTGCCCAGCTGCACGCACATCTGCTGGAGCGCGCTGGTGATGCCGAAGGAGAAGGTCTTGGTCAGCAGCCGCCTTTCAAACACCAGCCACTTCTTCCCCAGGCACAGCAGGGGCACCCGCAGCTTGATGTAGACGACGCAGAACAGGCAGCACAGCGCCTCCGACAGCACGGTGGAAATGGCGCTGCCGCCCACGCCCCAGTCCAGCGCCACCACGAAGAACAAATCGCCCAGGACGTTGAGGATGGCACTGATGATGAGGAAGTACAATGGCGTGCGGCTGTCCCCCAGGGCCCGCAGGGTGTTAGCCAAGAAATTGTAGATGAATGTGAAGATGAGCCCACAGAACACGATGCGCAGATACGTCACCGCGTCGCCGATGATCTCCTCCTGGGTGTGGATGAGGAGCAGCACCGGCCGGGCCAGCAGCATCATCGCTGCCGAAATCAGCACGGAAAAGAGCAATCCGCCGAGCATCGTGGTGCTGATCTGCTTTTCCAGCTCCGCGGTGTTCTTCGCGCCATAGAGCAGGCTCATCAGCACGCCCGCGCCCATGCACATGCCGCTGATGAACAGGATCACCATGTTCATGATGGGCCCTGCCGAGCCGACGGCCGCCAGCGCGCCGTCCCCGACGAAACGCCCCACGATCATCGAGTCGGCAGCGTTATACAGAATCTGAAAGAGGTTGCCCAAGATGAGCGGAATCGCGAATGTGGTCAGTTGGGGCAAAATTCTGCCCGTGGTCATGTCCTTAGCCATGCGGCGTCTTCCTTCCCGTAAGTGTTTCCACACACATATATAGGGGAAACCGGTCAGGAAGTCAAGGGGTTTGGCGGATTTTCTGCAATGAAAGTATCCGACGCGGCGCGAATGCTTGCGGGCATGACAGCGCCATCTCAGCTCATCCCTGATGTGCGCAAACCGCAAGGCAAAACCAACCAGCCGCAAGGCTCCATCAAGCGATGTTGAGCCGTTCCCCCCAGCGCCGCCGGTTGGGCTTCAGCTCTGCGGTTAGAGCAATTCCTTCAGGAAGTGACCGGTGTATGACGCTTTGCAGGCGGCGACGGTTTCGGGCGTGCCGGCACAGACCACCGTGCCGCCTTCGTCCCCGCCTTCCGGGCCTAAATCAATCAGCCAGTCCGCTACCTTGATCACATCCAGGTTGTGCTCAATCACAATCACCGAGTTACCCGCGTCGGTCAGCTGCTGCAAAACGCTGATGAGCTTCTCCACATCGGCCATATGCAAGCCGGTGGTGGGCTCGTCCAGCACATAGATGGTCTTGCCGGTTGCCTTGCGGCTCAGCTCCGTGGCCAGCTTGACGCGCTGGGCCTCGCCGCCGGAGAGCGTCGTGGAGGACTGGCCCAGCTTCATGTAGCCCAGTCCCACATCGTAGAGCGTCTCCAGCTTGCGCAATATGCTCTGATGGTTCTCGAAGAAGCCCATGGCCTCCTCCACATTCATCTCCAGCACGTCGTAGATGCTCTTGCCCCGGTAGGTGACCTCCAAGGTTTCGCGGTTGTAGCGCTTGCCCTTGCACACCTCGCAGGGGACATAAATATCGGGCAGGAAGTGCATCTCGATTTTGACCAGGCCGTCGCCGGAGCAGCTCTCGCAGCGTCCGCCCTTGACGTTGAAGGAGAAGCGGTTCTCCTTGAAGCCACGGGCCTTGGCCTCGGGCGTGGCGGCGAAGAGCTTGCGGATCTGGTCGAACAATCCGGTATAGGTGGCGGGGTTGGAGCGGGGCGTGCGCCCGATGGGGCTCTGGTCGATGCAGATGATCTTGTCCAGCTGCTCCACGCCCTCCATCGCCTCGAAGCGGCCGCAGCGGGTTTTCGCCCGGTTGAGCACCTTCGCCAGGTGCTTGTAGAGGATTTCGTTGACCAGGCTGGACTTACCCGAGCCGCTCACGCCGGTGACGCAGCACAGGCAGCCCAGGGGGAAGCGCACGTCGATGCCTCGCAGATTATGCTCCTTTGCACCGCGGATGGTGAGGAAGCCGTGGGGTGTGCGCCGCGTTTGGGGCACGGCGATCCGCCGCCGCCCGGACAAAAACGCGCCGGTGATGCTGTTTTCGTTTTTGCAGATGTCCTCAAACGTGCCCTCAGCGATGATATTTCCGCCGTGGATGCCCGCGCCGGGGCCCACGTCGATGATCCAGTCCGCCGCCTTCATGGTGTCCTCGTCATGCTCCACGACGATGAGCGTATTGCCCAGGTCGCGCATGCGCTGGAGGGTGGCGATCAGCTTATGGTTGTCCCGCTGGTGCAAGCCGATGGAGGGCTCATCCAGGATGTAGAGCACGCCCATGAGCGCCGAGCCGATCTGCGTGGCCAGGCGGATGCGCTGCGCCTCGCCGCCGGAGAGGCTGCCTGCGGCCCGGCCCAGGGTCAGATAGCCCAGCCCCACGTCGATGAGGAAGCCCAGCCGCGCGTCGATCTCCCGCAGGATGGGCGCGGCAATCAGCTGCTCGGTGTCCGTCAGCTGCACCTGGCGGAAGAATTCCCGCACATTCACAATGGACATGGCGGACACCTCAGCCAGGTTCTTTTCGCCCACCGTCACGCCCAGGGCCTCGGGCTTCAGCCGCTGCCCGTGGCAGGCCGGGCAGGGCTCCTCCGCCATATATTCCTCGTAGGCGACCTTCATCGCCTCGGAGCTGGTCTCCTGATAGCGGCGCTCCATCGCGGGGATCACGCCTTCAAAGGGCGTGGCATACACGCCGTGCCCGTTGGGGCTTTCATACACCACGTTGATTTTCTCCGCGCCCGTGCCGTAGAGGATGGCCTTCATGCCCTTTTCGGGGATATCCTTCACCGGGGTATCCATGGTGAAGCCATATTTCTCCCCCAGGGCCGCGAGGTACTGGGCCGCCACGCCGCCCTTATCGGCGGAATTGAAGCCCATGGCGTTCAGCGCGCCCTGGCGCAGGCTGAGGCTCCTGTCCGGGAAGAGGATGTCCTCGCTGATCACCATCCGGTTGCCCAGGCCCGAGCACACCGGGCACGCGCCGAAGGGGCTGTTGAAGGAGAACATCCGGGGCGCCAATTCCTCGATGGAGATACCGCAGTCCGGGCAGGCATAATTCATGGAGAAGAGCTGCTCGTTGCCGTCCATCGTGTCCATGATGACCAAGCCGCCGGAGCGATTCGTCGCCGTCTCGATGGAATCCGCCAGGCGGGAGCGGAACTCCTTGCCCGGGCGCACCACCAGGCGGTCCACCACAATCTCGATGGAATGGCGCTTCTTCTTGTCCAGCTCGGGCACATCGTCCAATTCGCGGATGTCGCCATCCACCCGCACACGCACAAAGCCCGCCTTGCGGGCCTCCTCAAACACCTTGGTATGCTCGCCCTTCTTGGCGCGGATCACCGGGGAAAGCACCTGGAAGCGGGTCTTTTCCGGGTAGGCGCACATCGCGTCCACCATCTGATCCACGGTCTGCTGGCGAATCTCCTTGCCGCAGCTGGGGCAGTGGGGATGCCCCGCCCGCGCCCACAGCAGGCGCAGATAGTCGTGGATCTCCGTCACCGTGCCCACGGTGGAGCGTGGATTGCGGCTGGTGGTTTTCTGGTCGATGGAGATGGCGGGGGACAGCCCCTCGATAGCATCCACATCCGGCTTTTCCATCTGCCCCAGGAACTGCCGCGCGTAGCTGCTCAGGCTCTCCACATAGCGGCGCTGACCCTCGGCGTAGATGGTATCGAAGGCCAGGGACGACTTGCCCGAGCCGCTCAGCCCGGTCATGACCACCAGCTTGTCCCGGGGGATGGTGACATTCACATTGCGCAGGTTATGCTCCCGCGCGCCCTTGATAACGATGTTCTCATTCATATCGCTTCTACCTCACAGACATTTACGCGAACACAGTATAGCACATTTGTTCCCGTTATGCAAGGCGAACACAGCATTAAATCGGGCGACATTGCCAACTCGGTCGACACGCCCATTGTGCCCCCAAGCCCACCCGTCCAACCAACCAAAAGGCTCCCTCCCCGAGGGAGCTGGCTCCGCGATAGCGGAGACTGAGGGAGTTCCCCGCGATAGCGGAGACTAAGGGCGTGACCCGGAGGGAGCCTGCGAGGGTGTGCCAACGGCAAAAAGAGAAGCCATCCCTCCCGGGACGACTCCTCCATTTGTGTGCCGCTTACTTACCCTGCTTCTTCCGCACCGGCCAGATTTCCTTCCAGTAGCGGGCAGGATCATGGTAGAAGTAGTACATCCGGCCCATGGTGGGGTCGAATTCGTAGTCGGTGGCGTCCCAGTCGAATTTCTCCCAGGCCTTGTCGATGGCGAACTCCACCGAGCGGTTCTCCTGGTCGTAGTCGAAGGGGCCGTGCTCAAAGACGATGTACTCGCCCGCTGGCACGTCCTTGAGCAGCATCTGCTCGGGGACGGGGCCGTCGTAGGTCACCGGGAGGCGGCAGCCGTAGCACTCGTAGCGGGGCACGGGGTAGCAGTCAAACCTGCCGCCGTCCTCCGCGGCCTCATAGGCCATGATGTGCCCCGCGCCTGCGGAAATGTCCCCAGAGCCCATGTCATCGAGCTTGCCGGGGATGGAATCAATCAGGCCGCAGATGGTTTCGCAGTCCTGCCCGGGGACGGTGGCCTGATGCTGCCAGAAGTCCCAGTAGCCATTGGACGCATTGTTGCGGATGTAGAGCAGCTTGTGGGCGGGAATGGTCGTGAAGTAAACGTTGATCTTGTCGGATGATTTCATCATGCCAATCTCCTCCATTCCGAATACATAGCGGTCAAAGGCGGTGATGCGGGTGCGGAGCGCCACGGCGACGGGGCGGCGGCGGTAGGCCGCGGGGGTCACGCCGTATTCCCGCTGGAAGGCGCGGGTGAAGGCCTCGTGGGAGGAAAAGCCATAATCCAGCGCGATGTCGATTAGCCGGCGGTCGGTATCGCGTACCTGGGTCAGGGCGAAGGCCAGACGGCGCGTGCGCAGGTATTCCCGCAGCGACAGTCCGGTGATCACGCGGAACTGCTTGGTCATGTGGAAATCGGAATACCCGAGCTTCGCCGCGAGGCTGTGGAGCGTGAGTGCCTCATTGTCCCGGCGGCGGATGCAATCGTCGATTTCCTCGATGATGATTTGAATCTGCCGGTGCCACTCGTACATGTCTCCGCCTCCTTTGACTGCGCAGGATGAATCATACCATGAAGCGGGAAAGATCGCTTGATTTCACTTGTGAAGTTTGGACACGCCCTGCCGCTTTGCACATTCCATCACCGCGCCGGCCACGGCGGGCGCCACCCGCTTGTCAAACGCGCCGGGGATGATGTAATCCTCCCGCAATTCCGCGTCGGTCACGATGGCGGCGATGGCCCGGGCGGCGGTGAGCTTCATTTCCTCGGTGATGTCGGTGGCCTGGGCGTCCAGCGCGCCCCGGAAGATACCCGGGAACACCAGCACGTTGTTGATCTGGTTGGGATAGTCGCTGCGGCCGGTGGCAATCACCCGTGCGCCGCCGCGGGCCGCTTCCTCGGGCATGATTTCAGGGGTCGGGTTGGCCATGGCGAACACAATGGCGTCCTTCGCCATGGTGGCAACCATTTCCGCCGTGACCACCTTGGGCGCGGATACGCCGATGAACACGTCCTTGCCACGGATGATGTCCGTCAGCGGCCCACGCTCATGGTGACGATTGGTGACCTCCGCCATCGCGCGCTGGGCAGGGTTGAGCCAGTCCTCCTCCACGCTGACCGCGCCCTGGCGGTCCACCAGCACGATGTTGCCCGCGCCAAAGCGCATCAGGAGCTTCGCGATGGAAATGCCCGCGCTGCCTGCGCCGTTGATGACAATATTGACCTCCTCCATGCGCTTGCCCACCAGCTTGAGGGCGTTGAGCAGCCCCGCGCTGACCACGATGGCCGTGCCGTGCTGATCGTCATGGAACACGGGGATGTCCATCTCCTCCTTGAGCCGGCGCTCGATCTCGAAGCACCGGGGGGCGGAGATGTCCTCCAGATTGATGCCGCCAAAGGTGGGCGCGAGGGCCTTCACCGTGCGGACGATTTCGTCCACGTCCTTGGTGTCCAGGCAGATGGGGAATGCGTCCACATCGGCAAATTCCTTGAAGAGCAGCGCCTTGCCCTCCATGACGGGCATGGCGGCCTCCGGGCCGATGTCGCCCAGGCCCAGCACCGCCGTGCCGTCGGACACCACCGCCACCAGGTTTCCCTTGGCGGTGTAGCGGTAGACCTCCGCCTTATTGGCGGCGATGCGGCGGCAGGGCTCCGCCACGCCGGGGGTGTAGGCAGTGGACAGCGCATCGCGGTTCTCCACGCGTACCTTGGGCGCAATGGCAATCTTGCCGTGATGGGCCTCGTGCATTTCAAGCGCGAGCTGGTTATAATCCATGAGGAATCCCTCCTGCAAACAGATTTCGCCCCATTATAGCACATTATGCCAGCGGGGGGAAGATGGGACATGAAAAGGAGCTGGCGCATGCACCAGCTCCTGTGTGAACGTCAGAATTACTCCTTCACGCCGCCGACGGCCACACCGGCGATGATGTACTTGCTCAGGGCGAAGTAGACCACCAGCAGGGGCAGAGCGGTGAGGGACAGGCCCAGGTAGATGGAGCCGAACTCCGTGCGGTAGATGTCGCCACGCAGCTCCTTGACCATCATGGGCAGGGTCTTCATTTCGGGGTTGGAGAGCAGCATCAAGGGGGTCAGGTAGTTGTTCCAGCTCGCAATCACTGCCATGATGCCCATGGTTGCCATCGCGGGCACCATGATGGGCATGATGATGGTGTTGTAGATGCGGAATTCACCCGCGCCATCGATACGGGCCGCCTCCACCAGCGAGATCTGGAAGTTGGCCTCCAGGTACTGCTTGAAGAAGAAAACCGTGCTTGCCGAGGCAATGGCGGGGATGATCAGCGGCAGGTAGCTGTTGATCCAGTTGATGCGGTACATGAACATGTAGAAGCCCGTCGCCGTGACCTGGGTGGGAATCATGATGATGGCCAGGATGACGGCGTAGAGCTGCTTGGCGCCCTTGAACTTATACACGGTCAGGCCGTAGGCGGTCAGGGCGGAGAAGTACACGCTCAGCAACGTTGCAGAGAAGGAAATGATCGCGCTGTTCTTGAAGCCGACCAGGATGTTGAAGTTCTTCTTGGTCAGGATGCTCCAGTTGTTTACCAGATAGGAGGAGGGAATCAGCGACACGCCGGACTGGATTTCCACCGTGGAACGGGTCGCGTTGACGATCATGATCCAGAACGGCAAGATGGAGAGGATGCTCAGCAGCACGCAGAGGATGTAGATCATGGTGCGCTTGGTGTTCTCCATCGCGCCGATGTTGATGAACAGGGCGATGACAGGGCAGGCCAGCATCATCACGACCACGGGCCAATGCAGGATGGCATTGGAATAGGGGAGCTTGATGGGGAAGGCATTGAGGCGCAGCACCGCATAGGCCAGCACAAGGAATGTGAACAGATTGGCGATGCCCGCAAAGGTGAAGAACTTGCTGACAATCTTGTTGCCGCCCAGCACAACGAGCACGATGGAGACGATGATCAGCGCAGCGGCGAGATAGATGGCGCCATGGTAGAGGTCCAGCATGCCATCGGCGGGATATATCTTATAGGCATTGATGACCTCCTTGTCCAGGCTCAGCTCAGCGCCGATGGGCAAGCGGCCGGGCAGCAAGCTGTACTTCAGCCCGCTTTCCTGAGAATTGTTGGCCGCTTCCGCCTGCTTGGCCAGAAGCTCATCCAGCTTGGCTTGCTCCTTGGCAATCTTGTCCTTTTGCTTGTTGAGGGTGGCTTCATCCTTACCGGACTTGGTATCGCGATCCAGCTTGGCCTGCGCGCTTGCCACGCGCTCCTCCTGCTTGGTGATGTCCGCAGCCAGTGCGTCCGCAGACTGATCCCGGAAGTGCGCAATGGGCAGGAACATGCATACAAGGGTGATCAGCAGCAGCACGATCACAGCGATACGACGGCTGTTTTTCATTTGCTCGCCCCCTTCTTCTTCGCGGACGCATCGCGATCCTTGAGCAGTGCCGAGAGAATCAGCGAGCAGATCACGATGATGCCGAACAGAATCACAGACGCAGCGCTGGCGTAGTTGAAATTATACGAGCCGGTAAAGCCCTGGTTGTAGATGAAGCGGGCAACGGTGTTGGTGGTGTTGTTGGGGTCGCCCTGGGTCATCAGGTGCGGTATATCGAACATGGTCAGGCCACCCACGAGGGAGGTGACCAGATTATACAAAAGGATGGGCTTGATGAGCGGCAGCGTGATCTTCCAGAAGATCTGACGGGAGGTGCAGCCGTCCACCAGGCCGGCCTCAAACAGGGCAGGATTGATACCCAGGATGCCGGCGATCATGACGATCATGGTATTGCCGTACCACATCCACCACTGGATGAAGGAAATCAGCCCGCGGGAGAGCGAGGTGGTGCGGAAGAAATTGATGGGCTCGCGCAGCAAGCCAACCTGCTGCAGCAGCGTGTTGACAGGCGCGACGGGGAAGTTGAACAGGGAGAAGAACAGCATGGCGATGGTCGCCGCTGTGATGATGTTGGGCATGAAGATGAGCACCTTGAAGGCGCCTTGCCCACGCAGATGAATGCGGGGATTGGTGAACCAGCTGGCCAGCATCAGCGCCATACCGATCTGCGGCACAAAGTTGAACAGCCAGATGATGACGGTGTTGCCCATGGAGCTCCAGAACTGCTTGAAAACCGAGCTGCTGGGATCAAAGAACAGCTTGAAGTTCTGCAAGCCGATCAGCGCGCTGTCGTTGATCTTCTGCCAGCCGATGGCGTCGGAGAACGCAGTGCGGAAGGTGAAGAAGATGGGATACAGCTGGAAAACGAGAAACACGATGAAGAACGGCGCTACAAACAGGTAGCCATAGTGATCGTAGCTGATGCTCTTGCGCTTCCTTTGCGCAGTGGCTGGCGCCCGATTGACCTTTTGCATACCTCCACCCCTTTACATTGATGATCGCACCCCATCAAGGGGTGTATGGCTGCGCTTTTGCTGAGCGATAACGAGAAGGGGCTGCCTGCCGCATCTGCGACGGGCAGCCCCGGTTGGCTTAGACAGAGGGATTACTCAACCACGATGTTGGTGAAGGCAGCCTTCACTTCCGCCTTGAAATCGGCGATCGCAGTGTCCAGATCCTTCTCACCCTTGATGTAGGGCTGCACGCAGTGCTTGTCCCACAGGCCATTGATCGTCTCGTCGTAGTCGGTCATGATCGCGCCGTTGGCCAGGTTGGCAGCCTTCGCGAAGATGGTGTAGTGATCCTGACCGCCCAGCAGGTCGTTCGGGAAGCCGCCCTCAGCCACGATCTTGTCCACAACGGTGTTGTTGGACACAAAGTCGCCGGAAGCCTTGGCGTAGTTGTACAGGAAGTCCTCGTCCAGGGTGAAGAAGCGGATGAATTCCTTGATCGCTTCCTTCTTGGCGTCGTCAGCAGCCGCAACCTTGGCAGCGTTGGTAGCAACCCAGGTGCCGCCCCAGGAGTAACCGACGGGGCCAGCGACCATGCGCCAGTCGCCGTAGGAGTCGCCGCAGTTGGGCTTCAGGGTGTAGTGCAGGCCCCAGGTGGGCAGCAGGTAGCACAGCACGTTCTCCTTCATGCCGGCGAACCAGGTCTCGGTCCAGGCAGTGCCCTTGGCGTACAGGTTGTCTTCCTCAGCAATCTTGAGCATGTCCAGGTAATCGTAGAGCACGTCGTCGATGACCAGCTTGCCATCCACAACCCAGCCCTGAGAGCGGCTGTAGTTGTAAGCATTCCAGATATCGCCGGTGGCGCAGAACATCTTCACAGCGCCCTCGGACTTCTCGTTGAGTTCAGCGGCGGTCTCCATGAAGGTATCCCAGTCAGCAACCTTGGCCTGGAACTCTTCGGGGGTGGTCACGCCCAGGTACTTCTCGGCGTAGGAAGCGCGGTACATCAGCGCGCCGGGGGTGGACTGCCAGGCCAGGCCCTTCTGCACGCCAGTGGCGTTGTCCTGACCGATCTGCAGCATCACGGGGATGCAGGTGGCGAAGTCTTCAGCGGTGAAGCCAACGTCCAGCAGGTCAGCGGTCCAAGCGCTGTTGGTGTACTTCTTCACGAAAGCGGCTTCCAGGGTGAAGATGTCGGGAGCTTCTTCGCTTTCGGGCGCGACAGCCAGCAGGTTGTCCACCTTGGAGGTGTACTCACCGCCGTCGGTGGGGTACAGGGTGTACTTCACCTCGACATTGGGATGAGCGGGCAGGTAGTAGTCGTTGATCATGCCCTGCAGCTCGTCGGTGAAGGACCAGACGTTCAGCACGATCTTCTCTTCGGCGGTGGCGAAGCTCATGCAGCCCATCAGCAGCATAGCGGCCAGAACCAGTGCGAGAACCTTTTTCATGATGAGGTTCCTCCTTTTTATTTCGCGGTTGTCCGCGTTTTTTATAACAGCGACGCATCGCTGCTACATACCAGCTAACCGGATATTGGAATGAAAGACTATAAATCCGGCGTGTATCAATAGCATAGCATAATCTGTTCCAAAAGTCCATAGTTTTTTACAAATAAGTTAGAAAAAAACGATTTCGCCAATCGGTCAAATCTTGCGCATTTTCGCCGAAAATGCATACTTATGCATCTAATATCCGTCTTCTCGAGACATATTGGCCATTTTCACGCGCTTTTGGGGGGATGAAAACACTTACATTATCTGAACTATTGTACATGCCTATTTAGACTTATGCGACCATGACCGCAGCGTCAATGTCAGCAAGCTGAGACAACAAAATAAGGGTCGTCCTCCCAGTCGCACAGACCAACATAGACAGCCCATTTATGTGCCCTGCATTCTATTATTTAGGAAAGCTTTCTTCAAAACCGCTGGCTCCGCCCTCTCGGGGCGGAGCCTTCAACGGTGCATACAGATATTCCTTATCCCTGGACGAGCTTCCCGTCCGGGCTAATGGTGACAATCCGCAGCGGAATGTCCTTGCCGCTTTGCTCGATGGCGGTGCGCACCGCATGGGCCAAGCCGCCGCAGCAGGGCACGGTCATGCGGGTGAGGGTGACACCGCGGATGTCACCCCGGCGGAAGATCTCCGTCAGCTTATCGGCGTAGTGCACCGGGTCCAGCTTGGGGCAGCCGATAAGCGTGACGCGCCCCCGCATGAAGTCCCGGTGGAAGCTGCCGTAGGCATAGGCAGTGCAGTCCGCAGCGATGAGCAGCTCCGCACCCTGAAACCAGGGGCTGCTCACCGGGGCCAGCTGGAGCTGGATGGGGAAGTTGGTCAGACAGCTGGGCATGTCGCCCCAGGACGCCGCCTCGCCCGCCGGGATGCTCTGGCAAGCCGTGCCGGGGCAGCCGCAGGGCAGCGCCTCCTTGGCGCGCTTGGCTGCCATCACGGCCGCCTCATCATAGGCGGGAGCTTCCCGCTCCTCAAAGGAGATGGCGTTCATCGGGCAGGCGGGCAGACAATCGCCCAGGCCGTCGCAATAATCCTCGCGCAGCAGCCGGGCCTTGCCTTCCACCAGGCCGATCGCGCCCTCATGGCAGGCCTTGGCGCACAAGCCGCAGCCGTTGCACTTCTCTTCATCAATGGTAATAATCCGTCTGATCATGGGGCTCCTCCTGTGGCTCCACTGCATCATGGAGCAAAGCTTGATGGCCGCGCAGCCCAGACCCATCGCCCGGGAAACGCAAGCAACCAACAGATTCGACACCCCCTTGGGCAAATCCTTTGGAATTGCCATCCCAGCGGACGAAAATCTGTTCCCAAAACCAGAAAATCCGCCCAGACCCGCCGAGTGCACTTGTCCATCAGGCCTCGTTCTGCCGCAGCAAATGGGCGGACAGGATCTCCACAAACTCAGTCACCGTTGGCTCCTGCTGCAAGGGGTAGCCCGCCAGCTCGCTCAGATAGGGGCGGTTCACCGTCCAGGCCCGATGGATGATCGTGCGGATGTTGCGCTCCACGGTGCGCCAGTCGCACTGCTGCTCCTCCGCCAAGGGGACGAACACCCCCTGCTTGATGCACAGCAGCCGGTTTTCATCCTCCAGCACCATCTCCACCGCTTGTATGGTGACATGGTAGCCAAGATATTGCCTACCAATGCCCAGCGCGCGCAAGTCATTGATGATGGTCTGTTGATCCACAGGAATCTCCTCCTAAGTATTCCAGTCGTGACAGAATTTGACCAAGATACCATATATTATACGCTACCATCAGCATTATTCCTGCTTATAGGCAGAATTTCTGCGTTTTCGACAAAATGAGTCGGAAATCGACGGAATACGACTTGCTGCAGGCGGTTACACGGTTCATCCGAATTGTTACGCAGTAACTTTTCTCAGATTCACTTCATGTAACTCGCAACATTCATCTCCACCCCTTGGGTGCAAACCGCAGCGATGGCACAGTCCCACCCGTTCCACTCCGCAGGTTCTAATAAAAACTGGCTATTTTGCTTTTCATTAACTTCCATGTAGCTTAATATACATTACAGCATTTTTTATAAAACAAGCAACTTGTTTCTTGATCATGAACGGCGGCTTCATCAACTGGGCCATCCTGGCCTGACCATGCTTCGGGAGCTGGAAAGCACCTAAGGCTAACCTTCAGGATTGCGCTCCCTCCCACGATGTGCTATAATATCCACAGATACAACCGTTTTTTCCCCATCACCATCGGAAGGAAGGTAGCTTATGCAGCATTACAACCCTCTGCTTACGGACAATTCCACCTCCAAGAAGTTCATCACCATGGGCGAAATCATGCTCCGCCTGACGCCGCCCAACTACGAAAAGATTCGCATGGCCAGCAGCTTTGAACTCAGCTATGGCGGCTCGGAGGCCAACATTGCCCTGGCGCTGGCCAATCTGGGGGTGGACAGCACCTTCTTCTCCGTCGTGCCCAACAATTCGCTGGGCAAATCCGCCGTGCGCAGCCTGCGCTCCAACGACGTGCACTGCACCCCCATGATCCTCTCCACCCCGGAGGAAACTCCCACCCACCGCCTGGGCACCTATTACCTGGAGACGGGCTACGGCATCCGCGCGTCCAAGGTGATCTATGACCGCAAGCATTCCGCGCTGACGGAGTACGACTTCTCCAAGGTTGACCTGGACGCACTGCTGGAGGGCTACGACTGGCTGCACCTGTCCGGCATCACCCCGGCGCTGGCCCCCAACTGCCGCCAGCTGGTGCTGGATATGCTCAAGGTTGCCAAGCAAAAGGGCATGACCGTGTCCTTTGACGGCAACTTCCGCTCCTCCCTCTGGACCTGGGAGGAGGCCCGCGATTTCTGCACCCAGTGCCTGCCCTATGTGAACATCCTGCTGGGCATCGAGCCCTATCACCTGTGGAAGGACGAAAGCGACCCCACAAAGGGTGACTGGAAGGACGGCGTGCCCCTGCATCCCTCCTACGAGCAGCAGGACGAGATCTTCCAGCACTTTGTGGAGCGCTACCCCAATCTGCAATGCATCGCCCGCCATGTGCGCTATGCCCATTCCGGCTCGGAAAACAGCCTCAAAGCCTTCATGTGGTACGAGGGGCACACCTTCGAGTCGAAGCTCTTCACCTTCACCATCCTGGACCGCGTGGGCGGCGGCGACGCCTTTGCCTCCGGCCTCATCTATGCCATGATTCACGGCTACAAGCCCATGGACATGATCAACTTCGCTGTGGCCTCCTCGGTCATCAAGCACACCATCCACGGCGACGCGAACATCACCGACGACGTGATGTCCATCAAGAACCTGGCGAACATGAATTACGACATCAAGCGGTAAGGCTTGCACAGGAGGATTCCATGGAAAACGACAAGCAGAACAGCGTAACCCCCACGCAAAGCACCCCCATGAAGTGGCATAAGTTCCTTATTTACTTCGGTTTGTGGCTTGGCGGCATTCTCACCGCCCTGACCGGCGTTGGTCTGGTGACCGGCTCCGCCTACGAAACAACCGGCAGCACAGCTGATCAGGTTTATCGCGTCTTTCCCTCCCTCCAGCCGGTGGATGTTGTCATGGGCATTTTCGCCATCCTGCTTGGCGCGCTGATGATCGTTGCCCGCTTTGATCTGGCCCGTTTCAAGCATAACGGCCCGAAAAGGCTGTACATCGTCTATGGCGCGAACGCAGCCTTTGTCCTGGTCTATCCGCTGCTCGTTAGCGCCATGACCACTTTGTCCTTCATGGAGCTCCTGGATATCGGCTCGCTCATCGGCAGCATCCTGGGTATCGTGATCAACAAGGTTTATTACGACAAGCGCATGCATCTGTTTGTCAACTGATGTGGTAACGAAAAGCCGGGTCTCCTGAAAACGGAGGCCCGGCTTTCTGATGGGATTGATTTATGCAGCATATGGGAGGCGGGCGGGACATTGCTTCTTTTGCGGTTGCGTGTGCTGTTTCGCGAATCTTTGATTCGCGAAAGGCGCATGGGGCGCTTTCGGGCTGCGGCCCGGTGCAGGGGCGCTGCCCCTGTACCCTGGGAGGGGCGCTGCCCCTCCACCCTGTAAGGGGCTTAGCCCCTTAACCCGTTTTCGCTGCGCGTTTTGTTTGTCGGGGTTACATCAGGGGAGCGATGGTTTTCAACGCGTAGCCCATCCACTTGAGGGCTCGGTGGCCTT
This sequence comes from Clostridiales bacterium, assembly GCA_029012285.1. Classification (GTDB taxonomy): domain Bacteria; phylum Bacillota; class Clostridia; order Christensenellales; family Aristaeellaceae; genus UBA11524. The sequence goes on from JAQXLU010000016.1 coordinate 23,434, forward strand.
CCCAAATCGTCTCCTTCGTCACAACACGGCAACGCGCTTCCGTCCTCTGATAATCCGCCTCAATCTCCTTGATACACGCCACATCATACATCCACGCAGCACACTCAAAATGATGATACAAGCTCCGGTAATCCAGATTGATCGTCCCGACCACAGCCTCCCGGTCGTCGCACACAAACATCTTGGCATGCACAAAGCCAGGGGTGAACTCATAAATCTTCACGCCCGAATCCAGCAGGGCAGCGTAATGGGTTTTCGCCAGGGAATAGGGGGCGGATTTATCCGGCACACCCGGCAGAATCAACCGCACATCCACGCCGCGCTCGGCCGCGAAGCGCAACGCCGTTTCCATTTCGCCATCCAGGATGAGGTAGGGCGTGGTGATGTGCACATAGCGGGTGGCGCGGTTGAGCATGTCCATGTAGACGCGCTCGCCCACCTTGTCGCCATCCAGCGGGCAGTCGCCATAGGGGAGCACGAAGCCGCGGGTGTTCTCCGGCGGACAGACGGGCGATTGCAAAAAGCGCGCCAGGTCGGGTTCATCCGTGTTGATGGACCACATTTGCAAAAACATCAGCGTGAAGCTGCGAGCCGCCTCGCCATCCAGGCGAATGGCGATGTCCTTCCACTCCCCGAATTTGCGGATGTGCCCGATGTATTCATCCGCCAGGTTCACGCCGCCGGTGTAGGCCGTGCGCCCGTCAATCACCAGAATTTTGCGGTGATCGCGGTAGTTGTAGTGCGTGGACACCAGCGGAATGACGGGCAGGAACATCTTGCACTGGATGCCCAGGGCTTCCAGGCGGCTGGGGTAATCATGGGGGAGGGTGGAAAACTCGCAGGTGCCGTCGTACATCACGCGTACGTCCACGCCCTCCTTGGCCTTGCGCGCCAGAATGTCGAGGATCTTGCCCCACATCAGCCCCTCGTCCACGATGAAGTACTCCAGGAAGATGAAGTGCTCCGCGCCCTCCAGCGCCTGCAGCAGATCCTGCCATTTTTCCATCCCAGTGGGGAAGAACCTGACCGCAGTGTTCCGATACACAGGATGGCAGCCATTGCGGTTGACATAGCGGGCCAGCGCCGCCGCACCGGGGTTTTCCACTTCTAAGGCGGAAAGCGCCTCGGGATGCTGGGGCAGCATTTCGTGCGTCTGGTGATTCACCTCCTGCACCCGCGCCCGCACCGCCCGGTGGCCGATCTCGCTCTGGGTGAACCAGAACAGAATCAGCCCGAACACCGGGAAGAGCATAATCACGATCAGCCAGGTGATTTTCGCGGTGGAATCCAGGCGGGTATTGAGCAGGTAGAGCACCATCCCCACGGTGAAGATGATGGTGCCCCCGAAGATATGGGGCAGCAAATTCTCAAACCACCGGAACACGCCAAACAGCACGCCGACCTGCAGCGCTAACAGCACCACAAACAGCCCCACCCGGCTGAACACGATGTGGAACAGACCCATTTTGCCTTTTTGAATCAGCGAGAGGCCTTCGCTTTCCGCAGTGCGCTTTTCCATGCTGGCTTCCTCCGTTGTGCACAGGTGATGACTACATATATTCTTCCAAAGCGGGTGGAAATCCTGTTTCCGCCAGTGAAAATGTCGTTGCCATCCCCCGCCTTGAACTTCCCGATTGACTGTGCTATACTGAAGCCATCGCATCCGCAAGGACGCACACGGAAAGGTTCTGATTCAAATGAAGCGCGGCAACTGGGTCGTTCGCCTGGTATTCACCATTCTTGGCAGCATCTACGCCCTGTTGGGCGGGGGCTTCCTCATTTACGCTGTCGGAAAGGCGGGGGCGCTATCCCGCATCTATTCCCTGACAGAGGATGATCTCGCCCTGGCCGTCATTGGCTCGGTGTTCGCGCTGATGGGCGTAATCTTCCTGCTGGTGGCGGGGATCATCCTTTTGCTCGACAAACGCCAGCAGCGCTTGCGCGAGGAGCTGCTGGCCTGGGGCACAAAGGTGACGGGTGTGGTGACGGAGGTATCCATCGACCGCTCTGTGCGGGTCAATCGCCGCTCCCCCTACCGCGCGAGGGTACGCTGCACACTGCCCCTGGGCGAAAAGACTCTGCGCAGCCCGATGCTATGGGTACACGTGCCGGTGGTGGGCGAGGAAGTCCCCGTCGTGTACGACCCGATGGACGAGCGCAAGGCCATCATCCTATTCCCGGAGGAATGAGCCTCCATAACACGCACAAAAAAACCCCGGCTACCTCAAAGGTAATGCCGGGATTTCTCTTATTTCTTATTCAGCGCGCTCCACCTTGGGGCAAGTCAGCACCGCGTTCACCGCGTCGGTGATTTCATAGACCATCATATCCTCGATGCGGCCCGCGTCGCAGGCGGCGGCCAGGGCAGGATTGATGGGCAGCTGGGCCAGCAGGGGCAGACCGTGCTTGGCGGCCACCTCCTCGGTCTTGCCCTCACCGAAGGGGTAGAGCTTCCGCCCGCAGTCCGGGCAGGACATATAGGCCATGTTTTCCACAATGCCCAGCACGGGGATGTTCATCATCTTGGCCATGTTGACCGCCTTCTCGACGATCATGCCCACCAGCTCCTGGGGGCTGGTCACGATGATGATGCCGTCCACCGGCAACGACTGGAACACGGTCAGCGGCACGTCGCCAGTTCCGGGAGGCATGTCCACATACAGGCAATCCACATCGCCCCAGCACACATCGGTCCAGAACTGCTTCACCGTGCCCGCAATCAGTGAGCCGCGCCAGATCACCGGGTCGGTATTGTTCTCCAGCAGCAGATTGATGGACATGATCTCCACCCCCGTCTTGGAGGCAGCGGGCAGCATGCCATAATCATTGCCCAGGATGGGCTCGTCCACGCCAAACATGCGCGGCACGGACGGGCCTGTGATGTCGGCGTCCAGGATGCCGGCCTTCTTCCCGGCACGGACGGTGGCACTGGCCAGCAGGCCCGTCACCAGAGACTTGCCCACGCCGCCCTTGCCGCTCACCACGCCGATGATCTTCTTCACATCGCTGCCAGCGTTGGCAGGCGCCAGCAACGACGCAGGTGACTGCGCGCTGCTGCACTTGCTGCTGCAGTTGGAACAATCATGATTACATTCAGCCATCAGAAATACACCTCTGTTGATTGGATTCCACGATGTATTCGCCATGGTTTGTGAAATTCCTGCTTTTCGGGGTGATTTATTGTGCGGGGAACTCCCTCAGTCTCCGCTTGCGCGGAGCCAGCTCCCTCGGAGAGGGAGCCTTTTGGTCGGTTGCTCTGTTGGATTTCCGGGTACAGTCACGCCAGCTCCCTCTGGGAGGGAGCTGGCTCCGTCAGACGACTGAGGGAGAACGCGGGCGCTACTGTCTCAACCTGCTGGCATAATATCCAAACTCAAACGCAGCAGGCAAGTTCCGCTCGCTCACCGCTTCCCCGCCAGCAGCGGGATGAGCAAGAACACCAGCCACCCCGGATGCCACAGATTGCACACCGTGCCCAGTAGCAGGTAGATGATGGTCACCATCACCGGGTTGCCCAGCAAGCGCACGAAGGTGCGGTCGTCCTCCTTGAGGTAGAACAGCGGGATGGTCAGGAAGATGATCCACCCGGGATGCCACAGGTGGAACACGAATCCCAGGATGAGATACGCGGCCGTCACCCAGATGGGATAGGGGAAGGACATACGCTTGCGTTCCCGC
>JAQXLU010000017.1 GCA_029012285.1 Clostridiales bacterium
GCCGGTCTTGTTGATGATGCCCGCCAGCTTGCGCAGGGCCTGGGACATCAGCCGCGCCTGGAGGCCCACGAAGGAATCGCCCATTTCGCCGTCGATTTCCGCCTTGGGCACCAGCGCCGCCACGGAGTCGATGACGATCACATCCAGCGCGCCGGAGCGCACCAGGGCCTCGACGATTTCAAGGGCCTGCTCGCCGGTGTCGGGCTGGGAAACATACAGCTCGTCGATGTTCACGCCCAGCTTTTTGGCATATACGGGGTCAAGGGCGTGCTCCGCGTCCACAAAGGCTGCGATGCCACCCGCCTTCTGGGCCTCGGCGACGATGTGCAGCGCCACGGTGGTTTTACCGGAGGACTCCGGGCCATAGATCTCGACAATTCTGCCACGGGGGATGCCGCCCACGCCCAGGGCCGCGTCCAGCGTCAAGCAGCCGGTGGGGATCACCTGCACGTTCTGCTCGGCGCGCTCGCCCAGCTTCATCACCGAGCCCTTGCCGAACTGCTTATCCAGGGTGCTCAGCGCATGCTCCAGCGCCTTGAGCTTTTCCTCCTGCGCGGCAGACACAGGCGCGGCCTTTTCCGGCTTGGTGGTCTTTTTTGCAGCCATGTTGACAACTTCCTTTCCTAATACAGCGGGAGGCCCCGCGGGTGTTTGGTGGATTGATACCATCCTAACACAGCGAACGTCAGTTTGCAAGGGGAACACGCAAAAAACTCAGCAATATTCATCGCAAAAGTTTTGTGAAAGAATTGACGAATCAGCTTGACATTTGCCATCCGTTTTGTTAAAATAATAACGAGCTTGACATAGCTCATCCCATCCGCCAAATACGATCGGAGGTTTTCAACATGGACGCACAAAACCGCACTATGATTGATTCCGTTGATTTGCTCATGGCAGGCATTGCCCGCACCCGCAAGGCGCAGCAGGCCTACGCCTCATACACGCAGGAGCAGGTGGACCGCATCTTCCTCGCCGCCGCCTCCGCCGCCAACAAGGCCCGCATTCCCCTGGCCAAGATGGCGGTGGAAGAAACCGGTATGGGCGTAGTGGAGGACAAGGTCATCAAGAACAACTACGCCGCCGAATACATCTACAACGCCTACAAGGATACCAAGACCTGCGGCGTGATCGAGGAGGATACCGCCTACGGCATCCGGAAGATCGCCGAGCCCATCGGCGTGATCGCCGCAGTTATCCCCACCACCAACCCCACCTCCACCGCCATCTTCAAGTGCCTCATCGCCCTCAAGACCCGCAACGCCATCATCATCTCCCCCCATCCCCGGGCGAAGAGCTGCACCATCGCCGCGGCAAAGCTGGTGCTGGAGGCAGCCGTCGCTGCCGGCGCGCCCGAGGACATCATCAACTGGATCGACGTGCCCTCGCTGGAAATGACCAACACCGTCATGCGCGAGGCGGACATCATCCTGGCCACCGGCGGTCCCGGCATGGTGAAGGCCGCCTATTCCTCCGGCAAGCCCGCCCTGGGCGTGGGCGCGGGCAACACCCCCGCCATCATCGACGACAGCGCGGACATCCTGCTGGCGGTGTCCTCCATCATCCATTCCAAGACCTTCGACAACGGCATGATCTGCGCCTCCGAGCAGAGCGTGATCGTGATGGAGCGCATCTACGACGCGGTGAAGGAGGAGTTCGCCGCCCGTGGCTGCTACTTCCTCAACCCCGCTGAAACCGAAAAGGTGCGCAAGACCATCATCATCAATGGCGCACTGAACGCCAAGATCGTCGGCCAGAAGGCCTGCCGCATCGCTGAGCTGGCGGGCGTGAGCGTCCCGGCAGGCACCAAGATCCTCATCGGAGAGGTGGAAAGCGTCGAGCTGAGCGAGGAGTTCGCCCACGAGAAGCTCTCCCCCGTGCTGGCGATGTACAAGGCAGCCTCCTTTGAGGACGCGCTGGACAAGGCTGCCCAGCTGGTGGCGGACGGCGGCTACGGCCACACCTCCTCCATTTACCTGGACGTCAAGACCCAGCAGGACAAATTGAGCGCCTTCTCCGCCCGGATGAAGACCTGCCGCGTGCTGGTCAACACCCCCGCGTCCCACGGCGGCATCGGCGATCTATACAACTTCAAGCTTGCTCCCTCCCTGACCCTGGGCTGCGGCTCCTGGGGCGGCAACTCGGTTTCTGAGAACGTGGGCGTGAAGCACCTGCTCAACATCAAGACTGTGGCTGAAAGAAGGGAGAACATGCTCTGGTTCCGCGCCCCTGAGAAGGTTTACATCAAGAAGGGCTGCCTGCCCGTGGCCCTGGACGAGCTGCGCACTGTGATGGGCAAGAAGCGCGCCTTCATCGTGACCGACTCCTTCCTCTACGAGCACGGCTACACCAAGCCCATCACCGACAAGCTGGACGAGATGGGCATCGTGCATGCCACCTTCTTCAACGTCGCGCCCGATCCCACCCTGGCCTCCGCCAAGGAGGGCGCGGCCCAGATGGCAGCCTTCAAGCCCGACGCCATCATCGCCCTGGGCGGCGGCTCCGCGATGGATGCAGCCAAGATCATGTGGGTGCTCTACGAGCATCCCGAGGCCGACTTCATGGACATGGCCATGCGCTTCATCGACATCCGCAAGCGCGTGTACACCTTCCCCAAGATGGGTGAAAAGGCCTACTTCATCGCCATCCCGACCTCTGCGGGCACGGGTTCGGAGGTAACGCCCTTCGCCGTGATCACCGATGAAAAGACCGGCGTGAAGTATCCCCTGGCGGATTACCAGCTCCTGCCCAACATGGCCATCATCGACACGGACTTCCACATGTCCGCGCCCCGCGGATTGACCGCCGCCTCCGGCATCGACGCGGTGACCCATGCGCTGGAGGCCTATGCCTCCATGATGGCCACCGACTACACCGACGGCTTGGCGCTCCAGGCGCTCAAGGTGATCTTCCAGTACCTGCCCCGGGCCTACGACAACGGCCAGACCGACGTGGAGGCCCGCGAAAAGATGGCCAACGCCGCCACCATGGCCGGCATGGCCTTCGCCAACGCCTTCCTGGGCGTGTGCCACTCCATGGCCCACAAGCTGGGCGCGTTCCACCACCTGCCCCACGGCGTGGCCAACGCGCTGATGATCGAGGAGGTGCTGCGCTTCAACGCCGCCGAGGCTCCCGCCAAGATGGGCACCTTCTCCCAGTACGACCATCCCCATACCCTGCGCCGCTACGCCGAGATCGCCGAGGCCCTGGGCATTGCGGGCGACAGCGACGCACAGAAGCTGGAGGGCCTGATCGAAAAGATCAACGAGCTCAAGCACCGCGTGGGCATCAAGGATACCATTGCCGAATACGGCATTGACGAGAAGGACTTCCTGGATCGCCTGGACGCGATGGTGGAGCAGGCCTTCGACGACCAGTGCACCGGCGCGAACCCCCGCTATCCGCTGATGAGCGAAATCAAGCAGATGTACCTAAACGCCTACTACGGCAAGCACTTTGTGGAGCAGCCCACCCCCAGCGAGAAGGATCTGCCCCCGCAGGGACAGGCGGATACCATCAAGGCTGTGTATGGCAAGGGCCGCAAGGCATGAGTGAAGGAGGAACGGTTATGAATCTGGAGCGTGTGATTGCAGTGCGCAACAAAAAGACCATCTACCGCGATGGCGACAAGTGCATCAAGGTGTTCGACGAGGAATACTCCAAGGCGGACGTGCTCAACGAGGCGCTGAACCAGGCCCGCATCGAGGAAACCGGCCTCCACATCCCCCGCGTGCTGGAGGTCACCACGGTGGAGGGCAAGTGGGCCATCGTGAGCGACTACATCCAGGGCAAGACCCTGTCCCAGATGATGCAGGAGGACACCGAGGGCGAGCACCTCGATGAATACCTCGAAATGCTGGTGGATCTCCAGCTGGAGATGCACGCCAAGACCTGCCCCATGCTGGGCAAGCTCAAGGACAAGATGAACCGCAAGATCAGCCAGGCGCAGCTGGACGCAACCACCCGCTACGACCTGCACACCCGCCTGGAGGGCATGCCCAAGCACAACAAGGTCTGCCACGGCGACTTCAACCCCTCCAACATCGTCATCACCGCGGACGGCACGCCCTATATCCTGGACTGGGCCCACGCCACCCAGGGCAACGCCTCCGCTGACGCGGCCCGCACCTATCTGCTCTTCTGCCTGGATGGCAAGGAGGAGCTGGCGAAAAAGTACCTGCACCTCTTCTGCCAAAAGAGCGACACCGCCATGCAGTATGTGCAAAAGTGGATGCCCATCGTCGCCGCGTCCCAGTCGGTCAAGGGCAACGCCAAGGAGCGGGAGTTCCTCCTGTCCTGGGTGAACGTGGTGGACTGGCAGTAAAATCAGCATCACCCGATTGAACATGCATTGAATCCTCGCAGCGATGCCCCGAAGGGAAGCCCTCGGCGCATCGCTGCTTTTGCATGGGCGCACAGGAACACCGAGGGGGCTGGAGGCACACGCTGTCATGTCGACGCAGCGTCGGTTGCTCGCTTTGCCGATGCGTGGTATCATCACGTCCAAGGACGCGGACCGCTTTGACCAATACCTATAAACCGCTAATCAGCATGAAGCAGTGATGCCGCCATCACCGCTTTTTTGTGTTGGATGCCTTGCCAGGGTTGGTGGTACAGTCATATGTCATCCTCCCCAATCATCCGCACACCTATAAATCTGACACATCCAGGTGAAGAATGTACCTATCCACCACCCACCCCCTGTGGTAGAATATTCGCGTATGCTGGCAACAGCAATGCAAACCCCTGTCAAGGAGGCTCCCCATGAGCAAGAAGCTTCGTGCAATCACCAGCTTGGTGTGCAAGGTTCTGACGCTGGCGCTGGGCGTGGCGGTGACCGCACTATCCTGCATGGGCAGCCTGGTGATGCAAACCGCCGCCAGCCTGCTGGGCATCGGCCTGGCCTGCGCTGGCGTTGCCCTGCAGGCAAGGTCATGACGGACATGAAACCCACTTCACACGAATAAAGGCCATCCGGAGGTGCACAAGATGCTGAACATCAATCATCTGACCAAGGTCTACGGCGACAAGAAGGCTGTGGACGACCTGACGCTCCATATCCAACCCGGCGAAATCTATGGCTTCATCGGGCACAACGGCGCGGGCAAGACCACCACGCTCAAGTCCGTGGCAGGCATTTTGCAATTCGACGCGGGCGAAATCCTCATTGGCGGGAAGTCCATCCGGACCGACCCGCTCGCCTGCAAGCGGGAGATCGCCTACATCCCCGACAATCCCGATCTGTACGACTACATGAGCGGCATCAAGTACCTGAACTTCATCGCGGACATCTTCGGCGTGGACGCCAAGGCTCGCCAGGATCGCATCCGCCAGTATGCCGACCTGTTTGAGCTGACGGGCGATCTGGCCCAGCCCATCGCAGCTTACTCCCACGGCATGAAGCAGAAGCTGGCGATCATCTCCGCCTGGCTGCATCAGCCCAAGCTCATCATCATGGACGAACCCTTTGTCGGCCTGGACCCCAAGGCGTCCCACCTGCTCAAGGGGATGATGCGCGAGGTCTGCGACGAGGGCGGGGCGATCTTCTTCTCCACCCACGTGCTGGAGGTCGCGGAAAAGCTCTGCGACAAGGTCGCCATCATCAAGGGCGGCAAGCTCATCCGCTCCGGCACGATGGAGGAGGTGCGGGGCGACGACTCCCTGGAGGCGGTATTCCTGGAACTGGAGGGAGAATCATGCTGACGCTACTGGTCAAACGGCAGATCTCGGAGATCTTCCGCAACTACTTCTATGACGCCAAGAAGAACCGTGCCCGCTCCAAGGCGGGAATCATCGGCTATATGGCGTTGTTTCTGGTGATCATGGTGGGCATGCTGGGCGGTATGTTCACCTTCCTTTCCCTGACGCTCTGCGAGCCCCTTCACGCCGCCGGGATGGACTGGCTGTACTTCGTGATCCTCGGTTTGCTGTCCATCCTGCTGGGCGCGTTTGGCAGCGTGTTCAACACCTACTCCACATTGTACATGGCCAAGGACAACGACCTGATGCTCTCCCTGCCCATCCCGGTGAGATTGCTGATGGCCGCCCGGCTGCTGACGGTCTACCTCCTGGGCCTGATGTACGCCGCGGTGGTTATCCTGCCCGCGGTGATCGTGTACTGGATCATCGTTTCCGCGTCGGCGGGGACCATCCTCGGGGGACTGCTGCTGGTGCTGCTGGTCTCCGTCTTTGTCCTCACCCTGTCCTGCGCGCTGGGCTGGGTGGTGGCCCGCATCAGCCTGAAGCTGCGGAACAAGAGCTTCATCACCGTGGTGGTGTCCCTGGCGTTCATCATCGGGTACTACTTCTTCTACTTCCAGGCCCAGACGCTGATTCAGAGCCTGGTCGCCAACGCTGCCACCTACGGCGCGAAGATCAAGGGCTCGGCGTATCCGCTGTACCTCTTCGGCCAGGTCGGCACGGGTGATCCACTGGCGATGCTGGCGGTGTCGGCGGTCGTGTTCGCCCTCTTTGGCCTGGTGTGGTGGCTGCTCTCCCGCAGCTTCCTGCATATCGCCACCTCCTCGGGCAGGGTGGCCCGGCGCGCCTACAAGGAAATGCCCGTGAAGCAGCGGAGCATCGCCAGCGCGCTGCTGAGCAAGGAGTTCAGCCGCTTCCTGGCCAGCCCCAACTACATGCTCAACTGCGGCCTGGGCGTGCTGCTTTTGCCCATCTGCGGCGCGCTGCTGCTGTGGAAGGGCGGCATGGTGGTTTCCGTACTGAACGAGATCTTTGGAGAACGGGCCTCCTGCACGCCGCTGATCCTGTGCGCCACCGTTTGCGCGATGGCCTCCATGAACGACATGGCGGCTCCCTCCGTGTCCCTGGAGGGCAAAAGCCTGTGGCTGGCCCAGTCGCTGCCGGTGAAGCCCTGGCAGGTGCTCCAGGCCAAATTGAACATGCAGCTGCTCCTGACTGTTCCGCCTGTGGCGTTCTGCCTGGTCTGCCTGGCCTTCGTCTACCCCTACACCGCATTGGAAATGCTCCTGACGGCGCTGGTGCTGTTCTCCTATGTGCTGTTTTCCGCGCTGTTCTCCCTGTTCCTGGGGCTGGAGATGCCCATTCTGACCTGGACCAACGAGATCACCCCCATCAAGCAGAGCGCCAGCGCTGCCATTGCGATCTTCTCCGGCTTTGGCTACACCCTCCTGCTCGTCCTCGGCTATATGCTGCTAAACGGCTGGAAGCTGGGCTATGTGGGCTACATGTCCCTGTTTGCGGCAGTGACGCTCCTGCTTTGCGCCGGGCTGTGGTACTGGCTGCGCCATCAGGGCTGCAAGCGCTTCGCCACGCTGTAAGCAGTCAGGAAGGAAATCCCCCTATGAAAACGGGGATGGATGTTGTACAATCATCCTGACGGGGCAAAGCTTGTCCATCGTGACCGCGCTGTCCCCGCAGGATTTTCCACACATCACACAAAGGAGGAAGGGCCTGGCATGCTGCGGATGGAAATCGGCTTGTTCCTGGTGGTGGCCTTTGTCGCCTACATGTTCTTCTCGGCGGAAAAGGAACGCTCGTCACTTCACCAGACCTTCTCCGTGCTGCTGGTGAGCGTGCTGCTGCACCTGCTCCTGGACGGCGCCACGGTTTACACCGTCCATCACCTGGAAACCGTGCCGCCACTTTTCAACGACATCCTCCACCGGCTGTTCCTGGGCAGCATGGCGGTGGTGATCTTTCTGTTCTACCAGTACATCGCCATCCTGGTGCAGGAGGCAACGGGCAAGCCGCGAAAGCTGGATCTGCCCGCCCGCTGCTTCCTCTACCTGGCGCTGCTGGGCAACTTCCTGCTCCCCATCACCTACACGGTGACAGCCCAGGGCAATTATTCCTCCGGGCCGTACATGGCGGTGCCCTACGTCGCAGTAACGTTCTACCTAATGCTGTGCGCGGGACTGCTGCTGGTCAACTGGAAGCAGCTGAACCACAAAATGAAGTCCGCCATCAGCATCGCGCTGTGCATTGAGTTCGTGGTCAGCGTCTTGCAGGGGCTGCACCATACCTGGCTCATCAGCGGGATGGGCATCACGCTCATGACGCTCTCCTTCTACCTGACGCTGGAGAACCCCGATTCCCTGCGGGCGGAGCTGACGGAGCAGAAGCTGTCCATGCTCTACCTGAAAAGCCAGGTCAATCCCCACTTCCTCTACAACACCCTGGACACCATCCGCATCCAGGCGCAGCTGAACGGAGACCGTCAGGTGGCCGGGCTGCTGATGCGCCTGGTGGATTTCTTCCGCCTGAGCGTGAAGGTGGACCGCCCCATGGTCACCCTGGATGACGAAATCGAGCTGCTGGAAGCCTATCTGGAGCTGATGTGCTGCCGCTACCCGGAGCTCCACTGCGAATACGACATCGACCCCGACCTGGGTGGCGCACAGGTACCCAACTTCATTTTGCAGCCCATTGTGGAAAACAGCTTGCTCCATGGCCTCAAGAACAAGGGCTACCGGGGCGATGTGACCATCTCCGCCCAGCGGACGGGCAACGGCCTGATGGAGATCTGCGTCCGGGACACGGGCAGCGGCTTTAACCCGGACAAAAGGGCCGCCGTGGACGCCCTGCTGGCAAGCTACGCCAAGCAGCCGCCCAAGCTGAGCGGCAACAGCATCGGCATCCTGAACGTACAAAAGCGCATCAAGCTGCTCTGCGGACGCGCCTACGGGCTGTCCTACACGGAAAACGAGGACGGCGGCGTCACCGCCCACATCCTGCTGCCCCTGAAGGAGGAAACGAAATGAAGAAGCTCCGTGTGCTCCTGGTGGATGATGAGATCATCATCCGCGAGGGCTTCAAGCGGCTCTTTGACTGGGAGGCCCACGGCTGCGAGGTGGTGGGGGAAGCCGCCGACGGCATGGAGGCCCTGGCGAAAATCGACACCCTCCAGCCCGACATCGCCATCATGGACATCAACATCCCCATCATCAACGGGCTCAAGGTGATCCAGATGGCCCGGCTCAAGCACCCGGAGACCGCCTTTGTGATCGTATCGGGCTACGACGATTTCGCCTATTGCCGGGAGGCGCTGCGGCTGCAAATCACCGACTACATCCTCAAGCCCGTGAACTACGAGGAATTCGGCAGCTGCATCGACAACCTCAAAATCGCCCTGTTCCAGCGCCAGGCGGCCCGGCAGGAGCCCCAGCAGGAGGAACGGCCCATCCACAGCATCACAAGGTATGTGCGGGAGCATCTTTGCGAGGAGGTCAGCCTGACCGTGCTGGCGGAGGCATTCCACTTGAATCCCCAGTACATCAGCCAGCTGTTCAAAACCGAGATCGGCGTGGGGTTTCTGGCCTACCTGACCAGCATCCGCATGGAACGGGCCAAGCAGCTGCTCCTGACCACCTCATTGCCCATCACCGATATTTCGGTGCAGTCGGGCTATGCGGACTACCGGGTCTTTACCAAGGTGTTCAAAAAGGCCGAGGGCATCACGCCCTCCCAGTACCGCCGGGACTTCCTGGAAAAGGAACAATGACAGCATTAATAGCAGTGACGGCCGGAAGGAAATGCTTCCAGGCCGTCACTGCTTGTTTGTATGATATTGCCATCACGCAGGGATTACGGGCGCTTCCCCTGCACCTCCTCGATCATCTCCAGCACCCGCATGGTGCCGTCCGCCGGCGGGGCAGCCTTCACCGCCGCCACCAGCTTCTCCCGGTCCGCCCAGGTGGAAAGCAGCGCATCGGTCAGGGTGTCCGCCGTCATGTTCTCCTGCAAAAGCACATGGCATAAGCCGCGCTTTTCCAGGCTTTGGGCGTTGAGGATCTGGTCTCCCCGGCTGGCCCCCTTGGGATAGGGCACCAGCAGCAGCGGACGCGCCAGGGCCTGGAATTCCATCAGGGCGTTGCTGCCCGCACGGGAGAGCACCAGGTCACAGGCAGCGAAAATGTCCGGCAGCTCGGCGGAGACGAACTCCTTCTGCACATACCCGGCGGTTGAGGCCAGCGCGGCGTCCAGATTGCCCTTGCCGCAGATGTGCACCACATCAAACGTGGGGAGCAATCGGGGCAGAGCCTCGCGCAGGGCCTTGTTGACGGATTGTGCGCCCAGGGAGCCGCCCATCATCAGCAGCACAGGCTTGTCGCCAGAAAAGCCCAGCAGCTTCAAGCCCGCCGCGCGATCGCCCGCGAACAGCTCCGGGCGCAGGGGGGTGCCCACACATTCCGCCTTGCTGCCCAGCGCCGAGGCGCACTCCGGGAAGGTGGTGGCCACCCGCCGGGCAAAGGGCGTACACAGCTTGTTGGCCAGCCCGGGGGTGAGGTCGCTCTCGTGGCAGACCACGGGGATGCGGTGCAGCCACGCGCCGAACACCACCGGCACCGCCACAAAGCCGCCCTTGGAGAAGCACACATCGGGCTTGATCTTCCCCATCAGGCGGGCGGACTGCACCGCGCCCGCGAGCACGCGGAAGGGATCGGTGAAGTTCTTCCAGTCGAAATAGCGGCGCAGCTTGCCGGACTTGACCGCGTGGTAATGAATGCCCTCGATCGCCTGGAGCTTGTCGGCCTCCACGCCCTTTTCCGTGCCGATGTAGTGCACCTCGTATCCCTTGGCCAGCAGATGGGGCAGCAGAGCGAGGTTGGGGGTGACATGGCCCATGGTACCACCGCCGGTGAGGACGATTTTTCTGCGCATCGGATGAGCCCTCCTGATTGAGAGAGATTTATGTTCACAGTCTATGATAAACCGCGAAGGAGGATGTGTCAAGAGCGACGGCTGCCTGCACGGGCTTCGCTTGCTCGGCGCACCGCTGAAATTGTTACATCGCCCCTTGTTTTCCGCCCCCATTCGTTCTATAATATAAACTGAGAAATTATGCGGAGGTCATGCATCCATGGCGCGTCGTCACCAATACATCTTCGCCGATGAACCCCGGCATGGCAAGGGCTTCCTGATCGGCTGCCTGGTTGTGCTTTTGATCCTGGGCGCTGCGCTGTTCACCGCGAACCTGGCAATGACCCACACCGTCCGCTACACCCGGGAGTACGTCACCGTGGCCAATCTGCCCACGGATTTGGACAACTTCACCATTTTGCACCTCTCCGACCTGAACGGCGCGGAGCTGGGCGAAAAGCAGTCCGCGGTGAAGAAGGCCATCGGCAGCCGCACCAGCTATGGCGCGGTGGTGCTCTCCGGCAACATGGTGGGCAAAAGCGGCGATGTGCAGCCCGTGCTGGATCTGCTCCACCAGCTGCCCAGCGGCACGCCGGTGCTGCTCCTGCCCGGCGACGGCGATCCGCCCCTGTATGCCACCGCCGCCCATACCTCCCTCTCCCCCTATGCAGACTGGGCCCAGCAGCTCATCGACGCGGGGGTCATCCTCCTGGACGAGCCCCACGCCATCACCGCCGGGAAGGCGACCATCTGGTTCAGCCCGGAGGTGCTCTACACCACGGACATCGACAGCACCGAAAAGGCCTGGCAGAATCAGATCGACATCCTGAATGCCCAGGTGGAGCCACTGACGCTGGATCAATCCGCCCTCAAGCGCGCGGCGGAATTCCAGGTGGGCCGCATGCAGCGCATCCGCGAGGCCATCGCTGGCATGAAGGAGAAGGACATCCAGGTGGCCGTCAGCCACATGCCCGTTACGCAATTCTCCGTGGCGGAATCCCGCGCATGGGCCACCAGCAAGGTGTTCACCATGAGTAAGGTCACGCTGACCCTCTCCGGCGGGTACTGCGCCGGCCAGTGGCGCATCCCCGGCGTGGGCGCGGTGTATGTGCCGGACAAGGGCTTCTTCCCCCCGGACGAGGAAATCGTCGGCATGGGGTATATCTCCGGCATGTGGCAGCACATCAGCCCCGGCCTCGGCCCGGGCACGGAATACCCCTGGTTCATGCCCATGCGCCTGTTCAATTCCCCCGGCGCCACCATGCTGGTGCTCTCGGCAAATCTGCACTGAAGATGAAGGAGGCAGCATTATGTTCCTGACGAATCATGGCGCCGCATTGCCCTTTGTGGTGGAAGCGTCCGCCCATGCGGGCGTGGTCCGGGTGGCGGAAAAGGTCGCGGCGGATGTGGAGAAGGTCTCCGGCGTGAAGCCCGCCCTGCTGCGCCAGGGCACAGCAAGCCCCCATGTGCTGTGCGCGACCCTGGGCGCTTCCCCGCTCGCCGACGCGCTCATCGCCGCCGGGAAGCTCCCCCAGGCGGAGCGCATCCGCGGCAAATGGGAGTGCTATGTGCTATCCATGGTGGAGGGCAGCCTCATCATCCTGGGCAGCGACAAGCGGGGCACGGAATTCGGCCTGTTTGAGCTGTCGCGTTACATCGGGGTGTCCCCCATGGTTTACTGGGGCGACGCAGACCCCCTGCACTGCGCCGACATTGAGGTGAAGGACGACTTCTGCACCGTGTCAAAGGAACCCAGCGTCCGTTACCGCGGCCTGTTCATCAACGATGAATGGCCCTGCTTTGGCTCGTGGTGCATGGCGCATTTCGGCGGGGTCAACGCGCAGATGTACGACCATGTATTCGAGCTGCTGCTACGCCTGAAAGCCAACTACCTCTGGCCCGCGATGTGGGCCAGCATCTTTGCCGAGGAAGGCCCGGGCGCACTGAATGAAAGGCTGGCGGACGAATACGGCATCGTGGTGGGCAACAGCCATCACGAGCCCTGCCTGCGGGCCGGGGAGGAATTCCAGCGCTCCGTCCGGGATGGCGGCCAATACGGCACGCAGTGGAACTTCCTGCGCAACCGGGAGGGCATCACCCGCTTTTGGGCGGACGGATTGCAGCGCTCGGGCCAATACGAGCATCTGATCACCATCGGCATGCGCGGCGAGGCGGATTCCGCCATGCTGGGGGAGGATTCCGGGCTGCGCGCCAACATCGAATACCTCAAGGACGTGATTGCCACCCAGGAGGGGCTCATCAACCAGTACGCCGGGCCGAAGTCGAAGAATCAGCCCCGGTTGCTGGCGCTGTACAAGGAGGTGGAGCCCTTCTTCTACGGCAACGAAAGCGTGCCGGGCCTCAAGGACTGGGAGGGGCTGCGCAACACCGTCTGCATGCTCTGCGAGGACAACCACGGCTTCCTGCGCAGCCTGCCCACCCCCGAAATGACCGCAAGCCTCAAGGCGCGGGGCTGCGGCTGGGGCATGTACTATCACGTGGATTACCACGGCGGCCCCGTCAGCTACGAGTGGATGCCCTCCACGCCCTTTTCAAAGCTCTGGGAGCAGATGTGCCTGGCGTATGACGCGGGCATCCGGGACGTATGGATTCTCAACACCGGCGACCTGAAGGGCAACGAAGTCAGCCTGGCCCAATTCCTTGACCTGGCCTACGATTATGATGCCTGGGGCAGCCACGAGCCGCTGAACTGGCGCAAATGGGTGACGCATTTCGTGGCTTCCACCTTCCCCGGCCTGGACGAAGCTGCCCGCCGCGACACCGAGGAGGTGCTCGTCGGCTTGTACGACCTGAACGGCAAGCGCCGCCCCGAGGCGCTGAATGCCAGCGTCTATCATCCCTGCCACGAGCTGGAGGCCGATCGGGTCTACGCCCTGGGCGATCAGCTCCGGCGGAGGAGCTCCGCCGTGTATGAGCGGCTCTCCCAGCCGGAAAAGGATGCTTATTACAGCATGGTGCATCTGCCGGTGAAGGCCAGCGTCAATCTGCTGGACATGCACTTGCATGCGGGCACCAACGCACACTATGCAGCCCAGGGCAGGCCAGAGGCGAACTACTTTGCGGAGCGGGTGGACGAGTGCATGCAGCTGGACGCAGACCTGTGTGCCGAGTACGCCGCCTTCCGGGGCGGCAAGTGGTCGGGCATGGAGCAGGAGGCCCACATCGGCTTCACCACCTGGAACGAGGACGGGTGCAAGCTGCCCCTGCGCACCCTTGTGTACCCCTGGAAGGCGCCGCGCCTGTCCGCCTCCCGGGCGGACGATGAACGCATCTATGGCAAAAAGTACGGCGCGCCCATGGTGATCCCGGTGGATGATTTCTGCGACACGGGCGTGCGCCGGGTGAAGCTGGAAATCGCCAACGCGGGCACGGGCATCCTGCATTACGAGATCACCGGCGACGCGCCCTGGCTGAGCGTCGAATCGCGCAAGGGGCAGGAGGACAGCCTTACATTCGTCACCCTGACTTGCGACCGTGCTCGTCTGACCCAGGACGTGCAGCACTGCACGCTGACCATCCGCGCGGATGACTGCGTGGTCGAGGTAGCGGTTTCCGCAAGGAGGCACGCGCCCAATCCCGAGCCTGCCTACATGCCGGTCAAGCAGGTGGTCACCATCGACGCAAACCACTTCTGCCGCAAGCATGACACGGCGAAGGCGGCCTTCCGGGTGCTGCCAGGGTACGGGCGTAGCAGCCTGCCGGGCCTTCAAAACGGCGCGGTGAAGGTTTACCCCAACATGGTCGCCTTCCGTCCGGGGGAGGACACGCCCTCCCTGACCTACCGTTTCTTCGCGGAGCAGCCCGGGGCGTACAACTGCGAATTGTGGCTCACCCCCACCAGCCCAGTGCAGCCCGGCGTACCCATGCGCTGCACCCTGACTGGCCCGGACGGCGCAACGCAGCTGGTCACCTGCATCCCGGCGGACTATCGCCCCGGCGAAAACAGCGACCCCCGCTGGTGCGAGGCCATGGTGAACCACATCCGCAAGGTACGGGTGCCGCTCATCTGCCAGGCGGGCGGGAACGAAATCACCCTGGGCGCGGTGGACCCCAACCTGATCCTGGAGCGCATCTTGATTTATCCGGAGGGGCACAAGCTGCCGGACAGCTACCTCGGCCCCAAGGAGAGTCCCCTGCTCTGATTGCTTCCACAGAAGGAGAAGACACAAATGGCAAGCGCAAATCGCTATGAAATGGACATGACCGCCGGGCCGCTGCTGCCCAAGGTGCTCATGTTCTCCCTGCCGCTGATTGCCTCGGGCATATTGCAGCTGCTCTTTAACGCAGCGGACATGGTGGTCGTGGGCCGCTTTGCGGGCAAGGAATGCCTGGCGGCAGTGGGCTCCACGGGCAGCCTCATCAACCTGATGGTCAATGTATTCATCGGGCTGAGCGTGGGCAGCAGCGTCGCGGTGGCCAAGGCCTTTGGCGCCAACGACCCCAGCTCCGTGCACAGGAGCGTCCACACGGCGATGTCCCTGGCCCTCATCGCGGGCGTGCTGGTGGGCCTGGCCGGTTTTCTCTTCTGCCGTCCACTGCTGGTGCTCATGGACAACCCTGTGCTTGACCTGGCCACCACCTACATGAAGATCTACTTCCTGGGCATGCCCTTCAACATGATCTACAACTTCGGCGCGTCCATCCTGCGCGCGGTGGGCGATACCAAGCGCCCGCTGTTCTACCTGACCATCGCCGGGGTGGTGAACGTCCTGCTGAACCTGATCCTGGTCATCGTCTTCCACATGAACGTGGCGGGCGTGGCCATCGCGACGGTGATTTCCCAGGCGGTCAGCGCCGTGCTGGTGGTGATCTGCCTGATGCGCTCCCACGGCGTGGTGCACCTGGAACTGCGCGACCTACGCATCCACCGCCGCCAGCTCATCGACATCGCCCGCGTCGGCCTCCCTGCGGGCCTGCAGGGCAGCCTGTTCAGCATCTCCAACGTGCTGATTCAGTCCTCCGTCAACAGCTTCGGCGAGGTGGTCGTGGCGGCCAACTCCGCCGCCAGCAACCTGGAGGGCTTTGTATACACCTCCATGAACGCCATCCATCAGGCCGCGCTGACCTTCGCCAGCCAGAACCTGGGCGCAGGGCAGATCAAGCGTGTGCGCCGCAGCATGTGGGTTTGCCTTGGCACGGTGACTGTCATTGGCCTGGTGATGGGCACGGCGATGTATCTCTGCGGCCGCCCGCTGCTGTCACTCTACCTGGATGACCCCCATGCCATTGACCCCCTCACGGGCGTCACCGTGCTGGACTACGGCATCAAGCGCATGTTCTACATTCTGCCCCTGTACTGCCTCTGCGGCCTGATGGACGTGGCGGTGGGCACGCTGCGCGGCATCGGTTACTCGGTCATGCCCATGCTGGTGAGCTTGACGGGCGCCTGCCTGTTCCGCGTGGTGTGGATTCTGACGGTCTTTGCCGCCACCCC
>JAQXLU010000018.1 GCA_029012285.1 Clostridiales bacterium
CTTGCTGCGGCGTCCAGGGCAGACAGAGCGCGGCAGCGTGGGGCGCGTACACTGGGCCTGTATCGCATGTGGAAGTGGCGATTTCCGGCACGCCAAAACGCCCCCGGCCGTATCGCAGCGCCGGATCAAAAACGTCCTCCCGGCATGCGTCCTGCCCGAAGAGACCGGCTTGCCCGCGCCGTGCCATCGCCCGGATGAAGGCCAGGCTTTCCTGCTCACGGGTGGGCAGGAACAGCCCCGAGATCAGGTGCGCCCCCGCCCCGCCGTGGGCGGAGCAGAGCACGTCTCCTTCCCGCAGGGCGACCCCCAGGCGCCGTAAGCGCAGCAGCTGCTCCGCCGGGAGCTTCCCCAGCGCGCAACCAGCCACCATCAGCAGCAGCGCTTCCGCATCCAAATCCGTGATGTACCCCGCGCCCTGGCCATCCTGATCCAATCCCGCGTGGCACAGATTTGCCTGGCGGTCATACAGCCGGGCAAGGTCAAAGGTCTCCGTTAAATGCGTCGCTTCTGCCGAGAGGTTCGCGTATTCCGGCGATAGTTCGGGCAGCCAGCTGCGCAGCGCCTGACCCACCGTCAGCAGCGTGCACAGCAGAAATCCGCATGCGGCGGCGTCCACCTGTGCGTCCAGCACCGTCAGGCTGGGCAGAGCATAGCGCTGGCAAGGGAGTCCCCAGGGCATGGGCCATTCCGTCAGGGAGGAAAGCGCATCCCGAAGTTGCGCGCCAGCCTCGTCTGCGGAAAGCAACCGCAGCTCCTTGGCGCACACGCAGCCAAGCAGATACGCGCCCGCCGCCCGGGGGGATGTGGCCTGCTCCGCGCCCAAGGCTGGCTCATACTGCACCGTGCAGGGCGGCAGATGCCGCGTGTCCGCCGTTGTATGCGCCGTGAAGTACCGCCATGCGGCTGATGCTGCCTGATCCAACAGGGCGATGTGGGCCTCCGTCAGCGGCTCGGTGGGCAGCACGGGCGCGTCCAGGAATCGGTGCGATAGCGGGAAGCATGCAAACAGCAGCGTCAGTCCGAAGGCTGGCACGGCAAAGCCGGGCAGCAAGAAAGCCAGCGCGCCCATCAGCGTCGCAGCCATGCCCTGCACCCAAACCTCAAGGGTCGTCCAGTCGGGCAGCTGCTCCGGCTTTTTGCGGATCAGCTGCACCAACCCGGCCACGCCCACCGCCCCGCGCATGGGCAGCAGTGACAGCTGGCACAATAGCGTCCACCAGTCCTCGCGGCGGCGCAAGGGACGCAGCTCCGGCACAAGCAGGGCGAGCAGTAGCAACGGCCAATTCCGCGTCAGCACGCTATAGAAGAGCAGCACGCATTGCGCCAGGGGCACCAGCGACCTCCGTAGCATCTCCCGCAAACGGAAGCGCGATTGACCGCCCAGCGGATTCGCCACCACCCCCGACGGCGTGTCCACCCAGGGCAGCTGCCACCCAAGCAGCCGCCCCGCCCGGATGACTTGCAGGTACTGCCCCGTCCAGGAGGCGTCCTCTGGCGCGACCTGTATATGCGCTGTGCCAATTCGCGATTGCCCCGCCAGCTCGCCGCAGAGAACCGCGTCCATGCGGTGGGGTGACACAAGGCCGTCCGTGGCCTCCAGGAAGGCGTCCGGCCGGATTAGCGCCGCGCTGTCAAGCCCCTGCGCCTCCTCCGGCAGCAGCATCGAGACGCCGCGATACCCCTTCTGCGCAGGATAGCGCTGGTTCAGCGGGTGCACCATAGCGGAAAGCAGATGCTGAAGCAGCCCGGGCATGGGCTGGCAAGCAGCGTTCAGCGCCAGCACATAGGCATACTTGCGCTCCAGGGAGGCCGCCTCCACGGTGGAAAAGGCAATGACGCTTTCGCATTCCCCCTGGGCGATCAACCGGCACACGGCGGTGATTGCCCCCTGCATCCCCGCAGGCGCGTCGTAGCGATGCGCGGCGCTGTTCCAGGCCCGGCCGCGCTGGAGATACGCAACCGTATCGCCCGCGTCCAGCGCTTGGAGCGCGCAAACCGCCGCGCGGATGATGGCGTGATCCTCGCCGCTGATTGCCGTCATGCTGGGAGGAAAATCCCCCACCAGCAGGAAATCCACCGGTGTGGCCTTCATGGCGCTGCGGATGGTCTTGAGCCGCCGCACCGCCTGGATGGCTGCGTGGGAATCGGGCAGGGAAGCATACAGCAGCACCAGCGTTTTCAGCTCGGGGGACGCAGGATCAACCGTCATCGTGGGCAGGGGAGGCACAGCGCGCCTGGCCAGCAAGCTGCGCAGCGCGCTGCCCACCACCACCGCAAAGAAGGGTAGCATGAAAACGGGCTGTCGTCCCTGCAGGAACAGAAACCCGGTCAGGATGCCGCATCCCCACAGCAACGCGTAGGCCGTCTGCGTCCGCCGCTGGGACAAATGCGCGTACAGCCAGCCCCGGTGCGTGGGCAAGGCCCGGTGGAGAGCCGCCATCCCCTGCGCATCCTGAAAATAGCTGCCCACATAGCGTTCCAGGGAACGCTCCTCCGCCTCGTCGCACAGGATGAATGCCTGGCGTACCACTTCGCCAGCGTCCAGATGCACATGGCGGCTGAAATCGTCGATCTCCTGACGCAGCGCCAGCTGGGAAGCGGCTGTCAGGCGTGCATATACGCCGGAGGGTTCATTTCGCAGCAGCGTGTGAAGCGGATCAGCTTCCGCACAGTGCTCGGGCCAGTTCAGCCGTTCGAGGGCGGAGAAGCATTCCAGCGCCCTGCGCAGCTCCTCTGCCAGCTGGAGCTGGCGCGCCATCCCCGCCGCAGCGGTTTCCTCAGCGGACTGCCCCTGCTGGGTCAGCCATGCCTCCACCAGTGCCGATAACTGCCCCTGCTGCGCTTGCCGCAGCTTTGTCAGCAGCGCCGCTTGCCCGATGACGCTCAGCTTGCTTTCTATCAGCGTTACATCAGGACGCTTGCAGCGCATCATTCGCCTGGCCAGTTCGATACACGCCTGGCGCTGACGCAGATCGCCCTGCAGCGCCAGCAGCACCCGTGTCACGCGCTGGCACTCAGCAGACGCGATGCACACCGGGAAGGCCGCGACCTCCCTGGAGGTCAGCGCTGCACCCTGCCAGTTGTTGAGCGTCTCCACCAGGTCGGATGCCTGGAGGCGCTCCCCGTCGGCGACATCGCGGGCCATGGGCATCAAACGCGGTTCGCCGTCCACGTCCGCCGGTAGGGGAGGCATGCGCCGGATGGCTTGGTTC
>JAQXLU010000019.1 GCA_029012285.1 Clostridiales bacterium
GCGGGTCGCGCCGCCGCCGCCGTCCCCGAAGCCGAAGGGGTACAGGAGGGTGTCGACGTTCGTCTGCTGGGTGCGGTCGCTGTTCCACCGCTGCATGAACTGGGACGGCGTAAGCTGCGCGTTGTTCTTGAAGAAGGACAGCGCCTGCACCGTACTGCCGTCGATGCCCTCCCAGATGAAGTTCTGATACGGGAAGCGCTCGCATTCCGGGTCGGCCCGCAGGAGCTTCTGCGTGGCGAAGTACGGGATGTCCAGCTTGCGCAGGAGCTGGGGCAGCACGCCCGAATACCCGAAGGTATCCGGCTGCCAGGCCACCTGGCTGTCCACGCCGAAATGCGCCCGGAACCAGCTCTTCCCGCGAACAAGCTGGCGGATGAGGCTCTCGCCGCTGGGCAGATTGGTATCGCATTCCACATAGAACGCGCCGTCCACGTCGATCTGTCCGCGCCGGAAGGCCTCCTGCACCCGCGTCCACAGCGCCGGATGCTGGGATCGCAGCATGTCCAGCAGCCGGGGCTCGCACAGCAAAAAGCGGTACTCGGGGTACTCGTCCATCAGCGCAAGCTGGTTGGCGTAGGTACGGGCCACCTTGTGCCAGGTTTCCTCCTCGGGCCAGAGCCAGGCCAGGTCGATGTGGGACTGCCCCAGCAGCCACATCACCGGCGCGGTGGAGCCGTTATGGCATTGAAGCGCTGGCCGCAGCACAGCCCGGGCGCGGCAAAAGCTCTCGTGGCGCGCTGCCAGGGGCAGCTCAAAGTCCGCCGCGTGGGTGAAATCCAGCAGCGCTTGCGCCACCTTCTGATACCGCAGGGACTTTTCGTCCAGCTGGCCCAGCAAATCGCAGAGGATCTCCACGTCCATATACAGCTGGTAAGCGTCCTCGTTCCACAGGGCCAGCACGCTGGGCTGCACGCTGCACTGGGCGGATGGTACAGGCGGAATCGCCGCCCTTTCCGGTGGGCAGGGGCCCATGTTTTCCAGCCGCGCGCCATGTCCGGCATAGCTTTCAATGAGCACCTGCACCGTTTCGCCAGCCCTGGCGCATTGGCGGAGGGTCACATGGTCGCGGCCCTTGTCGTTGGAGCCTGCCGCCCGTCCATCCACATAGATCAGCTGCTCGCCGCCCAGCCCGGGCAGGAGCACCACGCGGCGGCCCTCACAGGCAGCGGGCAGGGTGAATTGCGCGGCAAACCAGGCGTATTCCCAGCAAGCGCCCCATTTCGTGCCCTCCGGAAAGGGCCGCATGGGCAGGGCGACTGCCTGCTCCGGCGTAAGGCGGTCAAAGGTGGTCAGCCCGGCGAAATCCACCGTGCCGACGGGGGTGTACAGGTGATTCTTCAGCTCCTGCCGCCAGGCCTGGATGCGCTGGCGGTTCTGTCGTGGCAGTCGGTTCATGGTGTACCTCCGTGATGTATCAGAAATGCGGCCCCCGGAGGAAGCCGCATCCTTCATGCCAGGGGCAGGATTCGTTCCAGCATGTCCGCCGCGAAAGCATGCAGCGGCAAGTCCGCCGGCAAGGCCGCGCCGCCATAGGCCGCCAGGGCTGCACGCAGCAGCGGATGGTATTCCTCCGGCAGCTGTATAAGGCCCCATTCCCCACCCTGGCGCTTGGACAGCACCAGGCCGGAGCGCAGATAGGCCAACACCCGGCACAGGTTCAAGGTCACATAGACGGGGTTGTCGATGATGTCCTCCGGCGCGCTGTGCACATCGCCGATGATGCTGTCCACATAGCAAGCACGGGGCACCTCGCCAAACACCGCGTCCACGGGCTGTCCGAAGAGCGCCTCCCCCTGATGGCGCAGCACGGTGATGTGCGCCGCCAGGTCGGGATCCTCCCCGTGCATGTCCCGGCAGTAGCCGCTCAGATCAGCCGCCGCGCGAGCCAGGTGCGCGTTGGAAAAATGCAGTTCAAAGGGCGTGGGGTAGCGGAAGGGCTTGCATGCCTCCCGCAGCACCACGCTCATCTCAAAGCCCTTGGGGGGCGCGTCGGGCGTGAAATCCAGCAGCACCTGCACGAGGGCTTCCTTCTCCGCCTGGGTGAGGGGCGCCTCCACCGCCACGAGGAAGTCAATGTCCCCCGTGGCCCAGGTGAAGCACCCAAAGGCCATCGACCCGTGCAGGTAGACGCCCGTCAGCTTCTCCCCGAGGATGCGCTGGTACTCGCCGCACACCCCCTCCAGCAGCTGGCGCGCCAGAATCTGATCAGTCATGGCCATAGCCCTCCACAAACCGGTCCGTGCCGGTGATGATTTCCTCCGCGCTCAACCGCCCGGAGAGCTCCAGCACCTTGATGGGACTATTGACGATATAGGGCCGGTAGGGAGATAGCACATCCCCCGGCAGCGTGCAGGGGGCGTAGTGATCCAGCGCGTCCACCGCGTCGTGGATGTGCATGCCCACGATCATATCTGCCGCCTTCTTCGACAGGGGCAGCTGCTGCAGGCCCATCTCCGCCATCATGATGGCGTGGCCGGTGTCCAGCCAGATGCCCACCGGGCCGCCTGCAAAGCGATCCGCAATCAGGTCAAACTCGGAGAAAATTGGGCACTGCTGGCACATGGCGCGGTTCTCCATGCCCAGCTTGACGGGCAAATTGTATTTGGTCACATAGTCAGCCAGCTCCTGGATGGATTTCATCATCCGGTCCAGGTAGGGCTGGGCCTGGCGGGCCGCGATCATTTGGGCGTGGAGGGCACGGTATTCCTCCGTGTCCTGCTGGTAGGCGGCGATAAGCTTCTTGAGCGGAACATCATAGTCCGCGGGGGGCAGCGGCACCTCGGTGGGATGGAACACCACCGCGCCCGCACCCAGCACGCAGGCCCACTCCACGCTGCCCTTGGCCAGTTCGACGGCCTGCTGGCGAAGGCTCTCGTCCTCGTAGCCCAGCATCACGGAGTCGGTGTCGAACTGCTTGTCCAGGGTCTTGGGGAATACGTTGTGCACGCTGGACACCTTCACGGCGCCCTCGTCAATGCGGCGGCGGATGCCAGAGAGCCACTCCGCCCTCACCTGATAATTCAGCTCCACCCGGGAAAAGCCCAGGGATAACAGCTGGTCGATCAGCTCCTCGCCGGAATGGGCCTTGCGGAAATTCCACATGGTCGAAATCGCCAGATCAGCTTTGGTGAAGGACATCTTTCATCTTCCCTTTCGTTGACCGAAGGATACACGGTCATTCCACCGTGGAATAATCAAAGCCGCGCAGCGAGAGCTCCTCGGCGCGATGGCAGGCGACCATGCGGCCGTCCACCTCGTGCAGCTCGGGCACCTCGTTGCAGCACCTGTCGGTGCAATAGCGACAGCGCTCATGGAAGTAGCAGCCACTGGGGGGATTGGCCGGGTTGGGAATCTCGCCCATGAGGGGGATGCGATCCATCACCACATCCGGATCAGCCACGGGCACGGCGGAAAGCAGCGCCTCGGTGTAGGGATGCTTCGGGCTGGCAAAGAGCTTCTCCGTCTCGCCAAACTCCACCAGCTTGCCCAGGTACATCACGCCCACCTTGTCGGAGATGTGCTCCACCACGGACAGGTCATGGCTGATGAAGATATAGGTCAGGTTCATTTCCTTTTGCAGGTCGCGGAGCAAATTGATGATCTGCGCCTGGATGGACACGTCCAGGGCGGACACGGCCTCGTCGCAGACGATCACCTGGGGCTTCAGGATCAGCGCGCGGGCGATGCCGATGCGCTGGCGCTGTCCGCCGGAGAAGGCGTGGGGGTAGCGCATGAGGTAGGTGGTGTTGAGGCCAACTTTCGCGGCGATGTCCTTCACCAGCGCCTCCCGCTCCTTCTTGGGCATTTTGGGGTAATTGGCCTTGATGGGCTCGCCGATGATGTCCAGCACCGTCATGCGGGGATCCAGGGAGGAATAGGGATCCTGGAAGATCATCTGGATTTCCTTGCGGATGGGCTTCATCTGCGTCTTGTCCAGGGTGAGGAAGTTGACCTCCTGCCCGCCAAGGGTCTTGTAGATCACCTCGCCCTCGCTGGCCTCGATGGCCCGGACGATGCAGCGGCCCAGGGTGGTCTTGCCGCATCCGGATTCGCCCACAATGCCGATGGTTTCGCCCTTGCACACGTCAAAGCTGACATTGGTGACCGCGCGCACGCACACGTCCCCCGAGGTAAAGCGTTTGGACACATTGCGCACGGAAAGGATGCGCTCCTTCTTTGCCTGGTCAGTCATGGCTGCCCGCCTCCTTTTCTAATGCCAGACGGCATTTGTGGCAGGCCACGCAATGGGTGCCGTCCAGGCACATGGTTTCGGGGTCGACCTTGTCGCACAAGCCCTCGATGCGCTCGCCGCAGCGCTCGTAGAAGCCGCAGCCGGGCTTCAGGTTCAGCGCCAGGGGCACCGTACCCTCGATGGAGAAAAGCCTGTCCGCCTTGAGGCTGCCGATCTTGTGTACTGAGCCCATCAGCCCCTTGGTGTAGGGGTGCCGGGGGTTCTTGTAGATCTCCTGAGCCGTGCCGGTTTCCACGATGCGGCCCAGGTACATCACCGCCACCCGGTCGCACATCTTGGCCACGGTGCCCAGGTCGTGGGTGATGAAAAGGATAGCCATGCCCAGCTCCTTTTGCAGCGACTGCATGAGCTCCAGGATCTGGGCCTGGATGGTCACGTCCAGGGCGGTGGTGGGCTCATCGGCAATCAGCAGCCGGGGCTTGCACACCAGGGCCATGGCGATCAGCGCACGCTGGAGCATGCCGCCGGAAAACTCGTGGGGGTACTGGTCATAGCGCTTCTCCGCGTTGGCGATGCCCACCAGCTTCATCATGTTGAGGCTGATTTCCTTGGCCTTCTTCTTGTCCTTGGTGATGTGCAGCAGCGTCGCCTCGTTGATCTGATTGCCGATGGTGTACATGGGGCTGAAGGCCACCATGGGCTCCTGGAAGATCATCGAAATCTGCTTGCCGCGGATGGCGCGAATCTCCTTGCCCCGGGGATTCATCTTCAGAATGTCCACAACCTGCTCGTTCTCGTCCCGGAAGAGAATCTCGCCCGTGGCGCGGCATTTCTTGTCGTTGATGGCCAATATGGCCTTGCTGGTCAGGGATTTGCCGCAGCCGGATTCGCCCACCAGGCCCAGCGTTTCGCCGGGATGGATGACGAAATCCACGCCGCGCACGGGGGTCAAAAGGCCCTCGTCCATTTTGATGTTCACACCCAGGTTTTTCACCTGGATGATGGGCTGTTTGTTCTGCATATATTCTTCCCCTTTATGATGGGAAATCGCAGGGAATCGCCGCACAGGGACAACTCCTTGCTCCCTTCAAGATTGGCGGTCATGCCTGCGGCCGCCGGGCCGCTTATTTGTACGGATCAGCCGCGTCGCGCAAGCCGTCGCCCAGGAAGTTGAAGGCCAGCACGGTCACCACCACGAAGATCAGCGGAATCATCTTCCACGGGCACTGAGCCACGGAGATAAGATCCTCGGTCTCCTTGAGCAGCACGCCCCAGCTGGTGGCGGGCGCCTTCATGCCCAGGCCCAGGTAGCTCATGGACGTCTCGCCCAGGATGGAGCCGGGGATGCCCAGCGTCAGGTTCACAATCAGGTAGCTCAGGAAGCCGGGCACCAGATGCTTGGTGATGATCTTCAAATCGCTCACACCCGCCAGGCGGGCAGCGGTGACGTAATCCTCCTTGCGCAGGGAGATGAACTTGCCGCGCACCACGCGGGCCAGGCCCGTCCACCCGATAAAGGACAGGATGATGGTGATGTACAGGTACATGCTCGACACGGGAATATCCGGCGGAATGGCGGCGGACAGGGCCATCCACAGCGGGATGGAGGGAATGGCCGACAGCACCTCGATCACGCGCTGGATGGCATTGTCGATCAATCCGCCAAAGTAGCCGGAGATGCCGCCCAGCAATATGCCCAGCACAAAGCTGATAGCCGCGGACACAAAGGGGATCGTCAGCGACACGCGCCCGCCAAAGAGGATGCGGGAGAAGATGCACGCGCCGGTGGAATCCGCGCCGAAGATGTTGATGCGGGCGCTGCGGTCCACATTGCCGTTTTCATCCACCAGGCCGTAGAGGTGGGTGTTGCAGGGGATGAAGCCCAGCAGCTTGTACTCCCCGCCCTCGACAAAGAAGTCAATGTAGTACTTTTCGCTCGTGTCCTCGGTGATGACGACGCTCCAGGTCTTGCGGTCGTTGACCTTTTTGAGCTTGTACACATAGGGGCGGGAGAAGTGGCCGTCCTCGTCCTTCCAGTAGATTTTGGTGGGGCCGGTGTCCTTGTAGAGGGAGGAGAACTCCTCCAGGCCATAGGGAGCGAAGAAGTCTGCAAAGAGCGCGCCGATATACAGGATCGCCAGCACCACCAGGGAGAACCTGGCCAGCTTGTGCTTTTGCAGCTTGCGCCACATCAGCGTCCACTGGGAGGCCATGTAGTAACTTTCGTCACTGGCGGTTTTCTTCTTGAACCATGCCATCTTCATCAGCTCCTTTCCGGGGTCGGCTGATGGCCGATCGCCTTCTTTTGCTTCTTTTCGCGGCGCTTGCCGGGCTCGGAGAAGCGGATGCGCGGGTCAAGCCAGGCCAGGGCGATGTCGCTGAGCAGCGTGCCCACCAGCACCAGCACAGCCTGAATCAGCACGATGGTGCCAGCCAGGTACATATCCTGGGATTTGAGCGCCGCCAGCAGCACCGGGCCCTGGATGGCCAAATTCATGACGATGGCGGACACGGTGGAGCCGGAGAAGATGGTGCGCAGCGAGCCCGCCAAGCCGGACACCACCGGGTTCAGCGCGGCGCGCAGGCAATACTTGTAGGTGATGGTCGCCTCCGAGCAGCCCTTGGCTCGGGCGCACAGGGTATACTGGCGGGCCTGCTCGTCCAGCATCTGGGCGCGGACGGTACGGATGATGCCGCAGGTGCCGGAGGTGCCAATAACGATCAGCGGGATGGCGCAGCGCCCCAGGAACTCGGGCACATACTCCCAGCGCATGCCGTTTTGCAGCATCTCCGTGGAGAACAGGCCCAAATACACATTCCCCGTCGATTTATAGATCACATACATAATGATAATGGCAAGCAAAAAGTTTGGCGTCGCCGTGCCGATGAAGCCGAAGAAGGAAAGAATATAGTCCCCGGCGGAATACTGATGATTGGCGCAGTAAATGCCAATGGGCAGCGAAACGCCATACTGGAAAACCAAAATGATGAAGGAAACCCCGAGCGTCAGATACAGGCGGTCCATGATGACCGACCAGACATCGCGGCCGTATTCAAAGGAGTAACCGAAGTCGCCCCTGGTCACAATGCCCTTGACCCAGTTGAAGTACTGGACAAACCAGGGGTCGTCCAAGCCAAACTGGAGGCGCAACTCCTCCACCTGCTCCACCGTAAAGACCTCGCCCTCGGCAGCCATCGCCGCCACATAGGAGGTTACATAATCACCCGGCGGCAGCTGGATGATGAAGAAAATCAGGAAGGAGATGATGATGAGCGTAGGGATGAACATCAAGACGCGCTTACCGATGTAGTTGAGCATATTGGTCTCGAATCCTTTCTTGCGCGATTCGAAGAAGTGCGGGAGGCACTTCCGAATTGTTCGGAGTTACCTCCCGCACCCCTGTATCAGATTCTTAGCCCATGCGGGACAGGCGAAGATTACTCCGCAATGTACCAGCACTGGCAGTGGGCGATGCCCATGTCACGATAGATGTCGGACCACACGCCATCCGCCAGGAAGTTCTGGATGCGGGCGTTGACCGCGTGATAAGCGGGCGCGGCTTCCACATAGGCCAGGGTCCACTGGTTCTCCTCGTGGAGCTTGAGCATCTGTAGCGCGATGGCGGTGCGCTCCTCGGCGGAGGCGGTCACGTCCAGCTGCTTCTTCAGCTCGATCAGCTTGAGCAGATCGCCGGTGGCCGTGGTCTCGTCCATCGTGCCATACCAGGCCACATTGGTGGCGTAGCCGGGCACCATGGAGTTGGGCTTGAGGATGATGGAGATGTCACCGATGTTGGTCACGGGCAGCAGCATCACCTGCACGGCGTTGGCCAACAGGTCGTTATCAATGTTGGAACGGTCGGAATCCTTGAAGGTGCACTTGACGCCAGCGGCGCGGAAGTAGGGCTCCAGCACCTTGTACACATCGGCAGCACCGGAATCGGCCACGGACACGATGTTGATCACGCAATCGGTGCCGTCAGCAAAGTCATAGAAGCCGTCCGCGCCCATCACCAGGCCGCAGCCCTCCAGCAGGGACTTGGCCTTGGCCACGTCGTACTCGGTCCACTTCTTGGCCCACTCCTCGGAGTAGCCCAGCTGACCGGGCTGAGGCGCAGCCTGACCGCCGCCCAGCCAGCCGTTGGTCAACAGACCGGCCAGCTCTTCGCGATCCACACAGATGGACATCGCCTGACGGAAATCAGCGTTGTTGAACAAGGCCTTGAGGTGCTCGTCCTCCACATTCAGGTTGAAGTGCAGCTGGGTCGCGCCCCAGTCAGCACCGGACCAGGGATAGATGTTGATCTTGGTCTTGGATTCCCGGATGGTGGGGATGGATTCCATGCCAACGGTCTGGAAGTCAACCGTACCGTCCAGCAG
>JAQXLU010000020.1 GCA_029012285.1 Clostridiales bacterium
GCGCTTGTTGTCCGCCGACGCAGCGCGGACAAGCTCATATTGTCCGCGGCTCATGGCTTTCATGCGGCGGTTGGCGTGGCGCAGGATGCGCTCAAAGAAGGCCATCTGCACATAGGATTCCAGCATGATCTTCTCCCGGCCTTCCAATCGGCCGTTGGCCGTGCGGGACAATTCGGTCAGCCACATGAGGCGCTGATCCTCGCGCAGCAGCGCTGAGCGCGCCCGGGCGATTTGCTCCTGGGCCTGGCGGTTGCGCCCGAGCCGGACGATCAAGGCGCGCATGCCGCCGTTGAGCCACTGGCGGTTCTCCTCCAGCGACGCGAGCTGCGCGTCCAGGGCGGTCAGTTCAACCTCCGGCAGTGTGGATAGCTGCGCGCGATAGGCCTCGCGCTGGCCCTGGTGAGCGGTCAGGTCGTCCGTGGCCTTGCGGTGCGCTGCATCCGCGGCGGCAATGGTCTGTTCAATGGCCGCTGCCTGCTGGCGGAGCTGGGTGATCCTTGCCTGTGCAGCGCGTTTGCTCGGATAGGCCAGCTTTGCAGATAGCGCGTCCGATTGCGCCATCAGAGCCGCGAGGGTCGCCTGTTCCGCCGCGATGGACGCGATAAGGGTGTTGAGCGAGGATTGCTTTTGCGCAAGCGACGCTTCCTGTGCGGGGAGGGCCTTGCATAGCGCCTCGTACCGGGCAGCACCCTGGCGGGCGGCGCAGTGCTTTTGCTGGGCCTCCTCCAGCTGCCGGGTGAGCGCGTCCCTTCGCTGCTGAGCAAAGGAAGGGAGCTGCTCCAACGCGGTGGAACCAAGGCATGCTTCTGCCTGTGCCTGTACGGCTGCTTCCCGCTGCTCCGCGTCCGCCTTTGCAAGCATGTATGCGCTTTGCGCCGCGTGCTCGCGCTGCTGGGCGGTGTCCCGGGCTTGCTCAGCGGCCTTCACCGCCGCTTGATCCACCGCCGATTCCGGCAGCGCTGCGGGCTGGGGATGATGCGTGCTGCCGCATACCGGGCAGGGGGCCCCGGGCCGCAGGGATTCCTTCGCCAAATGCCCTGCCTGCTGGGAGAACCATGCCGCCGACAGCTGCTGATACCGCGCCTGAGCCTCGGTGGTCGCGCGCAGGCTGCTCTGCCACTGTGCGCCCCGAAGCTGCGCGTCCCTACGGGTATGCAGCAACGTATCGTATTCCCGGCAGAGCGCGTCCAGCTCGTCCAGTGCGTGCTGAGTCTGCTCGTAGGCTTGCTTTTGCCGTTCAGCCTCCGCCGCGCAGGAGGTCAAGGCAGCCTGTTCCGCCCTGCATCGCGCGATGGCCTTCTCCTCATTCGTCGCGCCCGATTGCAGAGCGTCCGCGTCCGCCTGGGCTTCCCGGATATGGCTGCTCAATGCGCGTGCCTTCTCGTTGCATGCGTCGAGCTGGTCGTAATCCGGCATCAGCGCCTCAATGGACGCGGCCTCCGTGGTGGATAGCGCGGCCCGGGGCTGCTCCTGGCGCGCCGTGTTCAGCGCGGCGGAGGTGGATTCTAGCAATGCCGCATCCCGCGAAAGCTGCGCATCGGCTTGTTGCAACTGATGCAGCAGCTTTTGCCGCAGCAGCGCCTGCTCCCGCTGACGCGCCAGCGCCCTGCCGTCCTCATCCACCTGATGCAGCGCGGTTTGCATTGCAGATTCCGCCTCCGCGTCATGCGCGATGTAGGCAGATAGCAGCGCGTCCGCCTCCGAAGGGGCCAGCGTGTCCTCTTGCAGGGCAGTCAGCTGGTCGGCCTGCGCATCCTCCGGGTCAGCCTCCACGGTGCGCAACGCATCCCGGATGATGCGCCGCTGCTCGTCGCAGACGCGCTTTTGCTCGGCGGCATCCTGGTTGAGCCGATCCTGCAAACGGTTGTAATTCGCAGTGGAGAACAAATCCCGGAAGAGCTCGCGGCGCTTGTCTGTGTCGGCCCGGAGCAGCTCGCGAAATTCCCCCTGGGCAATCATGGAAACCTGCTTGAACTGCTCCCGGGTCAGCCCCAGCAGCTCGATCAGGCGACGGTTGACCGATCTGTCCGCCACAGTGATGCCGTCGGGCAGCGTCAATTCCACGCTGGGCTTTTCTTCCACCAGGCCTGTGCCGCGCAGGCTGGGCCGCATGTACGCCGGACTTCTACGGACGGTGTAGGTCTGATCGTGGTGGCGGAAGGTCAGCTTCACATAGGTGGGCACATCGGGCGTGGCGTAGGTGCAGCGCAGCATCTTGACGGTGCGCTCGTTGCTGCCGGAGGGGTCATCGTAGAGCGCATAGGTGATCGCGTCAAAGATGGTCGTCTTGCCCGCGCCCGTGTCGCCGCAGATGAGGTACAGCCCCGTTTCCCCCAGGCATGAGAAATCCAGCTCCTGCACACCGGCGTAGGAGCCAAAGGCACTCATGGTCATTTTCAGCGGTCTCATGCCCTGTCCTCCCAGATCTCGCGGATGAGGCGCTCCATATAATGGGTTTGCTCCTCGCTCATGTCCATCCCGTTGGCTTGCTGGTAGAATGCCTCAAACAGGGAAAGCGGGGTGTGCTTGTTCGCATCCACCGCCGTGGAGAAGTCCTCTGCCTCGCGGGTGCGTGCGTTGTCCCAGTCCAGGTGGGTGATGCGGGGGTACACCTGGCGCAGGCGGTTCATTACGTCCGGGATGGGCGTGTCGTCGGTGAGAATCACGTGGGTGTAAGCATCCCGGTCAGCATGGCGGAGGAATGCCTCGCCGGTGACTTCCTCAAAGCGGCCCTTCACCTCCGCCAGGCGGCGCGGCGCGGGAATGGTCTCGTGGCGTAAGGTCACGCTGTGGTCAGCGGAGAGCTCCGCGATGGTGACGGACTTCTCCATGCCCGCCTCGGAAAAGTCGTAGGCCATGGGCGTGCCGCAATAGTGGATGCGCTCGCTGCCCACGTTCTGCCTGCGGTGCAGATGGCCCAGCGCCACAAGGTCGAAGGGGGCGAAGCAACGGGCTTCCACCAGGTCGCTGCCACCCACGTTTACCTCTGCCGTGGCATAGAATAGCGTTTCCTCCGAGCCGCTGAGCGCACCGCCCGCCACAAACTGGTGCGCCACGAGCACATTGCGCCGCGTCGGGTTAATGGTCATGTGACGGATGGCGCAATTCACCGCGTCGTTGGTCGTTTCAATGTTTTCCTCGGGGAAGAATGGCCGAACCGTGGCAGCCTTCAAAAAGGGGAGGAGCCACACATCCACAGGCCCGGCGTCGTCCACCAGGGTGACGGGGGTGACTTGCCCGCGATAGACGGGGGAAATGTGCAGTCCGCTTTCCTGCAGCGGCCCGGAGAGGAAGGAGAGTCGCTCCGCCGAATCGTGGTTGCCGTTGATGACGCACACCGTCGTCTCCCTTGTCAGCGCCGCCAGGAAGGTATCCAGCAGCTGGGTGGCATACACCGGCGGAACGCTGCGGTCATACACATCTCCCGCGATGAGCACCGCCTGGGGCTTTTCCGCCTGGGCGATCAGGCGAATGCGTTCGAGCATTTCCGCCTGTTCCTCCTGCAGGGAATACCGGTGCAGCTGGCGCCCCAGGTGCAAGTCGGACAGGATCAGGAACTTCATGTCGTGCTTCCTCCCAATGGTTACTGCACCTATTATCCCCCATGGCGGCGGATTCGTCAAGTATCCCGTCATTTCTATGCTTGACGAAAGGCGGGCCTTGGCCTATACTATACTTTATAACCAGCAGAAGGAGAACGAGGCCATGCGCAAGGGCGATGAAAAAAGACAGGAGCTGCTCCAGGCGGCGGAAAGGCTGTTTTGCCAGCAGGGGTACGAAAGGACCAGTGTGCAGGACATCCTGAATGAAATTTCACTGTCCAAGGGCGGGTTCTACCATCACTTTGCCAGCAAGGAGGAGGTGCTCACGGCCCTGTGCGACCGCCGCGCGGAGAGGGCTGCGATGTATACCGCAGAGGCGCTGTCCCAGGCGGAAAGCGCGCTGCAGCGCCTGAACGCGGTGCTGCACGGCTTCATGCCGCTGCGCCGGGAGGAGGCCGATTTTGTGGCCATGCTGCTGCCCACCATCGAGAAAGCGGAGGGCCGGGGCATCGCCATGACCTACCAGGACGCGCTGGTTGCCCACTTTTCCCCGCTGCTCAAGGCAGAAATCGCCGCAGCATCGGCGGTGGAAGCCATCTATCCGCCGGTGAAGGACATCGAGGGGGTGATTCTCCATCTGGTGAACCACTGCTGGATGGAAGCCGCCGCAGAGATGGCCTGTGCCCGCCGGGAGGGTCAGCGGCTGGAACAGCTGACGCTGCTGCACCTGCTGGAGAAATACCGCCGCGCCATCGAAGCGCTGCTGGACGCGCCCTTTGGCTCGATGGAGATCATCCGCGTGGAGGAATGGGACGAGGTATTCCGGCAGATGAAGGATATATAAGGCGACAATAAAAGCATATGGAAACGCGCAGACCGCTGTGACAGCCTGCGCGTGTTTCATTTGATGGCATCAATGATATTCCGCATCTCCCGGACGATCTGTCCGGGGGATTTGTTGTCCATCCAAATCAAATGATCCCTGCATGCCCCGGCTCATGCAGCCAGTGTGTAATCCTTTGCAGTTATGGCGTCCAGGATGGGCCTGCGGATGTCCTCATACATCGCCACCACCGAGGAAAACACGACATAATCAAATCCGGATTGCAGATAATTGTCCAGCGCAAAAGCCATCACCCGGTCGCCATTGCGTAGCCGGGGATCCTGTACCGAAAACGGGTTGACGCACCATGCCATTCGCCGTCAAAGAACGCGCTGTTCTCATAGGACTGAAACAGCAAATCCGCGACCGTCGTTTTGCCCACGCAGGGCGAACCGGTAATGAGAATCAGCTTCTGCATTGATTACCCTCCTGTTTACCTCCGTCCCCGGGCGCGCCCTCTGCCCGGGCCGCCCTCCTCGTTGCCGTGGCGGCGGGGCTTGGTGGGCAGCTTGTCCGCATGGCGGATGGCTTTGCGCTCGTGGGCGGGGTTGTCGCGCTTGCCGGTGCTGCGCCGGGCCTCCCGCAGCGATTCGCGCTCCGGCGGCACAAGGCATTCGCGGCCCGTGCCGATCAGATCCTCCCGCCCGGCCAGCCGCAGCGCCTTGCGCACCAGCTCATGATTGCGCGGATTGCCAAACTGCATCAGCGCGCGCTGCATGGCCTTGTCTTCCGGCGAACGGGCGACAAAGACCGGCTTCATCGTGCGGGGATCCAGCCCGGTGTAGAACATGCAGGTGCTCAGCGTGCCGGGCGTCGGGTAAAAATCCTGCACCTGGTCGGGCTGGAAGCCGATGTCCCTCAAATAGCAGGCCAGCTCGACCGCGGCGTTCAGATCGCTGCCGGGGTGGCTGGACATCAAATAGGGGATCAGATACTGCCGCTTGTCCAGCCTTCCGTTGACCTGCGCATACTTTTCGCAGAAGGCGTCGTATAGCTCCCGGCGGGGCTTGCCCATCTTGTCCAGCACATAGGGGCAAACGTGCTCCGGTGCGACCTTCAGCTGCCCGGACACGTGATGCTCGCAGAACTCCTTGAGGAAGGAGGCATTGTGGGGGTCGGCCATGATGTAGTCATAGCGCAGCCCGGAGCGGACGAACACCTTCTTCACCCTGGGCAGCTCCCGCAGCTGGCGCAGCAGGGCCATGAATTCCGAGTGATCGACCTCCAGGTTCTTGCAGGGGCGGGGAAAAAGGCACTGCCGCTGCTTGCATGCGCCAACCTTCATCTGATTCGGGCAGGCGGGCTTGCGGAAATTTGCCGTCGGGCCGCCCACATCGTGGATGTAGCCCTTGAAGTTGGGTAGCGTCGTCAAAAGCCGGGCTTCCTTGACGATGGATTCCGGGCTGCGGCTCTGAATGATGCGCCCCTGGTGGAAGGTGATGGCGCAGAAGGAGCACGACCCAAAGCAGCCCCTGGTGGAGGCCAGGGAGAATTCAACCTCCTGCAATGCGCTCACGCCGCCGTCCGCGTCATACATGGGATGCCAGGTGCGGGTGTAGGGCAGCTCATACACCGCGTCCAACGCCTCCCGTGACAGGGGCAACGACGGCTGATTCTGGATCAGATACCGGTCCTTGTCCTGCTGCTGGCACATGCGCTTGCCCCGGATGGGGTCCTGCTCGTCATACTGCATGATGAAGGCCTCGCAGTACTTCTTCCTGTCCGCTGTGACCTCTTGGTGGCTGGGAAGCTGCAAGCAGGATGCATCCGCCGTCCTGGACATGTAGCAGATGCCGCGGATGCGGGGCAGCTCCGCCGGATTCATGCCGTCCGCCACCCAGTTGGCGCACTCGACGATGCTTGTTTCGCCCATGCCGTACATCAGCAGCGTCGCGCCGGAATCCACCAGGATGCTGTGGCGTACCCTGTCGTCCCAGTAATCGTAGTGGGAAAAGCGCCGCAGGGAGGCTTCCACTCCGCCAATCAGGATGGGCACATCCCGGTATGCCTGGCGGATGCGGTTGCAGTAGACGATCACCGCGCGGTCAGGGCGCATCCCGGCCTTGCCGCCGGGGGCGTAGGCGTCATCATGGCGGCGCTTTTTGGCGACGGTATAGTGGTTGACCATGCTGTCGATCACGCCGGAGGACACCAGGAAGCCCAGCCTTGGCCGCCCGAAGCGCTTGAAGGCGCTTTCATCCTGCCAGGGTGGCAGGCAGAGCATCGCCACGCGATACCCCGCCTTTTCCAGCACACGGCTGATGATGGCATGCCCGAAGGAGGGGTGATCCACATAGGCTTCGCCCACGACATACACAAAATCCGGCGCATCCCAGCCACGGGCATGGCATTCCTCCAGGGTGACAGGCAAAAAGGTCTTGTTCATCAGCGAACCCTCTTTCCGCAAGGTATGTCACCATTGTAGAGGAAGCCGCCTTGAAAGTCAAGCATGCAAATACCGGTGGACAAAGCGCACGCTTCATGGTAAAATGCAGGCAGAGAAATCGTGACCGAAAGGAGCGTTCCTATGATTCCGACCCCCCATATCACCGCCAGGGAGGGCGATTTTGCCCCCACTGTCCTCATGCCCGGCGACCCGCTGCGGGCCAAGTTCATCGCCGACACCTATCTGGAGGACGCGGTGCTGGTCAATAACACCCGGGGCGTGCAGGGGCACACCGGCTTCTACAAGGGCAAGCGCGTGTCCGTGATGGCCAGCGGCATGGGCATGCCCTCCATCGGCATCTATTCCTACGAGCTGTTCAACTACTATGGCGTGGAGAACATCATCCGCGTGGGTACGGCGGGCAGGATCAGCCAAAGTCTGAAGGTGCGCGACGTTGTGGCGGGTATGAGCGCGTATACCAATTCCTCCTTCGGGGAACAGTATGGCTTCCAGGGTCATTTGGCGCCCTGCTGCTCCTGGAAGCTGCTTAAGGCGGCGGTGGAGGCTGGCGAGCGCCTCGGCGCGCATGTTGTCCCCGGCGCGCTGTATTCCTCCGATGTGTTCTATGACGAACGCCCCCAGGGGAAGATCCTCCAGGGCCTGGGTGTGCTCGCGGTGGAAATGGAAGCGGCCGCGCTCTACCTCACCGCAGCCCGCGCGGGAAAGAACGCGCTGTCCATCTGCACCATCTCCGACAATCCCTTCACCGGGGAAGGCCTGAGCGCGGAGGAACGCCAGAACTCCTTCACCCAGATGATGGAGATTGCCTTGGAAATCGCCTGAATGGGAGGATGCTCATGACCCGATTGCTTTATGACGATGAAAAGCTGCGCGTCCGCGTTTGCGGCGGCATCCACTGTGCCGGAAACGGCGGCGGACGTGCGCTGGAGGACGCTTTCCAGGATGCGCTGGAAGCAGCCGGTATCGCAGCGCAGGTGGAGCTATTGCGGGCCCACTGCCTCGGCGCATGCCAGGATGGCCCCTGCGTGCGCATCGCGGGGGAGCGATTCTACCATGTGCAGACAGCGGATGTGCCCGGCCTGGTGCGCGATGAAATTCTCCCGCGCATGAAATGATCCCATAAGGCAGACGGAATGTACCGCCTGCCTTTTATTCTGCCAGCGCCCGTTTGAGCAGCGTGCGGATGATCCTCTCTCGCCGGGACACCTGCATCTGCGTCATGCCCAGGCGCATTCCGGCCTCTCGCTGCGTCAGCCCGACGCGGTAGCGCAGCAGGATCAGCTTGCGGTCAAGTGCGGGCAGCTTGTCCAGGATGTCTCGCAGCTCCAGGCGGGATTGCCAGTCCTCCGGGTCGGGCAGCAAATCAAGCAGGGCGCTGCCGCCTGGGGATTGCGTATCGGTGGAGACCACGCGAACCTCCTCCAGGTGGAGCATGAGCTCGGTGGCGTCCATGCGCATTTCCGCCGATAGCTCCTGTACGGTGGGCTCGCGGTGGAGGGTCGCTGACAGGGACTGCTCCGCCTGGCGGATGGCCCTGCGGAGCGCCACTTCCGTGCGGGGAATGTGGAGGGGCTGCGCCGTCCGGGTCAGCAGCCGCATTTCCCCCAATATCCATGCCGCCGCGTAGGTGGAGAAGGCTGCATCGCGGGACGGGTCGAATTGGCGCAGGGCCTTCATCAGCCCGATGACGCCCTGCTGGTAGAGCTCCTCCCGCGCGCAGGTGGCGGGGAAGCGCCGCACCATCGCCCCCACCAGCGGCAGATGCTTCTCCGCCAGGGCCTGTATGGCCTCCGGGCCAGCAGCGCGGGCCTGCAGAAGCTCTTGTGTGAAGGTTGCATTCAATGGACGCCCTCCGCGCCAATCCGTTTGCGCATGCGCACCGAGGTGCCGCTGCCGGGCGCGGATTGCACCTCCACCTCGTCCATGAAGGTCTGCATGACCGCAAAGCCCATGCCGCTGCGCTCCTGCTCGGGGTGGGTGGTGAAGAAGGGCTCCATGGCCTGCTTGACGTTGGTGATACCCTTCCCCCGGTCGGAGACCTCGATGGCCAGCGCCTTGCCGTCGATGATGGCCCGCATGGTCACCAGGCCCCGCGTGCCCTCGTAGCCATGGACGATGGCGTTGGTGACGGCCTCCGATACGGCGGTTTTGACGTCGGCAATCTCGGACACGGTGGGGGAGAGCTGCACCGCGAAGGCCGCAATCACCACCCGGGCAAAGGCCTCGTTTTCCGGGACGCTCAGGAAGCTCACTTCCATTTCGTTGTGTCTGTTCATTGCGCTGCCTCCTGCTTGTCAAGCTGCCGGATCACCCTGTCCATGCCGGACATGTGGAAGATGCGGGCAATGTGGGGGTTCATGTGGATCACGCCCACCATGCCGCCCCTGTCCCGCATTTGACGGTATCGCCCCAGAATGACGCCGATGCCGGAGGAATCCATGAATTGCAGCGTGGTGAAGTCGAGGATCAGCCGACGGATGCCCGGGTCGGCGATCAAAGCGTCCAGCTCCCGCCGGACGCTTTGCGCGCAGTAATGATCCAGCTCTCCCGCCAGACGGACGATGATGCTGTCGCCGTCACGGATGGATTGAAGCATAACAAAAACCTCCTGTGACAGATATTCACGGGAGGTACATTTCAGGAAAGGGCAGTGCTTTTCCTGCGATGAAAAAGCACTGCTTTTGTCAAAGCGGGACAAGCGTTCGACAGTGCCGTAGGGGTGGGCGCGAAGGCTGTCGGATCAACCGGCGGGTGTTTTCCACTTCATCAGCAGCACCCCTGCCACCATCAGAGCGACCCCGACATACTTTTGCCAGGTGAAGGCCAGCTTCTCCGAGCCCAGCCAGCCAAAGGCGTCGATCAGCGCCGCCACGGTCAGCTGAGATAATAGGATGGTCGAGATTGCCACGGTGGGGGACAGCCCCTTGATGGACATCATCACCGTCACCGTGATGATGGGTGCAATCACGCCGCCCCACCAGGAATACCATGGCGATTGCCCGATCAAGCGGATGTTCCCCTTGCCAAAGCCCCAGGCGATGAGCAGCGATAGCACGAAGCCCACCGCCTGCACCAGCGCGTTGGTTTCCAACACGCCCACCTTTTCGCCCAAGCGGGTGTTCATCACGCCCTGGATGCTCATCGCCGCACCCGCCAATAACGCGCAAAGAAAGCCCAGCATCAGCATACCCCCTTTGGAAAGAGTATGGCGTGACGACGGGCGATTATTCATGGCGCTTGCTCCTCGGCCTTGGTGGCTTGTTGGGCAATGACCGCGTCGATGCGGTCGTGGATGGACTGCATCCGATCGTCAAGGGAGGCGATGTCCTCACCGACCCGGTGTAGCTCCTCGCTGATGTCCTCCGGCACCTCGCCTGCGGCCTTGTAGCGCATGGAGTGCTCCAGCGAGGCCCAAAAGTCCATGGCGATGGTGCGTATCTGCACCTCCACCGGCACGGGAAGGCGGCCGCTTTGCAGGAATACAGGGATTTCGACGATCAGGTGCAGGCTGCGGTAGCCGTTGGGCTTGGGGTTGCGGATGTAATCCTGCATTTCCAGCAGCCTCACGTCGTCCTGGGTGGTCAGCAATCGGGCGATGGTGTACACGTCCTGCACATAGGAGCAGATCACGCGGATGCCGGCGATGTCGTGCAGGTTTTCCACGGCGCTTTGCATGCTGACGGCGAAGTGCTTCCGGCTGAGCTTCTCCATCATGCTCTGAATGGATTTGAGGCGGCTCTCAATGTGGTGGATGGGGTTGCGGCGGTGCTTCATCTGGAACTCGTCATCGAGGATTTCCAGCTTCGTCTGGACCTCCTTGATGGCGGCGGAATACCGGCACTGGATGGCGAAAAAGTCGTCGACCATCCGCTGGAAATCCTCGCTCATCTGCTGCATGCGCTTTTCATCAGCCATGTTGTACCTCCATGTCGTTTGCCTGCGCGGCTTGCCCAGCGTGGATGTGGCGCGGCGGGGAAACCGGCAACTCCACGCGGAAGGTGGAGCCCTCGCCGACGGCGCTCGTTACGCTGACGGTGCCACCCAGCATGTCCACAATGCGCTTCACCAGGCTAAGTCCCAGGCCTACGCCCTCCTGTTTGCGGCTCTTGTCCGCCTGATAGAACTTATCGAAGATGCGCTTTTGCGCCTCCTCGGTCATGCCGCAGCCGTGATCCTGGATCTCCACGATGGCGTTTTCCTCCCGGAATACCCGCACCTCAATATCCGTGCCCTCCGGGGAGAACTTGATGGCGTTCTGAATGATGTTCACCCACACCTGGTTGAGCAGCTCCTGGTCGGAGGTGATGCTGACCTCCTGGAGGTCCAGCTGCCAGTCGATGTCCTTGGCGCTCCAGGTGGGCTCCAGGCGGAGAATGACCTGGCGCAGCTGCTCGTCCAGGGAAAAGGTGGCGATGCTGGCCAGGGCGGTCTGCTGCTCCAGTGCGGACAAGCGCAGCAGCGTTTCGGACAACCGGGACAAGCGGTCGCTTTCCTGCGCGATGATCTGGATGTACTCCGCCTTCTGCTCCTCGGTCAGCCCGGGCATCTGCAAGAGCTTTGCAAAGCCGCGGATGGAGGCGATGGGCGTCTTGAACTCATGGGAGATGCTGCTGATGAAGTCCTTTTGCAGATAGGCCGTGGAACCCAGGGCCTCCGTCATGTCGTTGAAGGAGCGCATCAATTCGCCCATCTCGCCCGGCTGATTATCCGGCAAACGCACGGAAAAGTCGCCCTCCTGCACCTGCTCGTGGGCGCGGGTGAGCGCCTGCACGGGCTTTGACAGCCGGAAGGAGGCGAAGGTCGTCATCAGCACAAACACCGCCAGGAAGGTGAGGGAGGCGGAGATGATGCGGAAGAACGCCACCATGAACAGCGACCGCTCGTACAGGGAGGTGATCCTGACCAAACCTTCGTTGAGCTGAACATAGGTGATGGGCGATTTGCTCATGTCGTCCAGCACGGAATAGATGCTGCGTTCCGAAAGCACGGTAAAGAGGTCGTCTGGCAGATCGGGGGCATCGGGGGCGACGAGCTCCACATGGGTGTCCTCCACATCGTCCATCATGCCCAGCATCGTGGGCAGCGTCAGGTCTGTGCGCTTGTCGATCTCCAGCAGGTAGACTGCCAGCGCGTTCTGCTGGAGCTGCAATTCGTTCTGCACGTTGACGTGGCTGATCACATAGGCGAGCATCAGCGAAATGATTGCCGCGAAGGCAGCGCTGATGTAGAGCGCGATCATCAGCTTGCCACGGAAGGTGTAGGGCTGGAAGTATCGCTTAAGCATCGTTTCTGACCGCCTTATAGCCAAGGCCGCGCACCGTCACCAGGGAGAAATCGGGGAATACATCGCATTTTTCGCGCAGCCGCTTGATGTGCACGTCCACCGTGCGCTCGTCGCTGTCGGAATCCATCCCCCAGATCTCGTCCATCAGCTGACGGCGGGTGAAAATCTGCATCGGACTGGACAGGAGCTTGAAGAGCAGGAAGAATTCCTTTTTGGGCAGCGTCAGCAGCGTATCGCCCCGGCGGACGGTCAAGCTGTCATAATCCAGCAGCGTTTCGCCGATGGTCAGCCGGTGGCTGGTCATGGCCCGGCTGCGGCGGAGCAGCGCCTGCACATGCAAGAGCAGCTCGTCCAGATCGACGGGCTTGGTCAGGTAATCATCCGCGCCCGCAGTGAAGCCGGTGCGCTTGTCCTCCAGGGAATCCCGCGCGGTCACCAGCATGATGGGCAGCAGGGGATAGGCGCTGCGCAGCTCGGCCGTCAGCTCCCAGCCATCCATGACGGGCATC
Source organism: Clostridiales bacterium (assembly GCA_029012285.1). Lineage (GTDB taxonomy): Bacteria > Bacillota > Clostridia > Christensenellales > Aristaeellaceae > UBA11524. The sequence continues at coordinate 12,626 of JAQXLU010000020.1, forward strand.
ATCACATCGGCAATGACCAGATCGGGCATGACGCGCTCAATCGCGTCCAGGGCTTCCTCCCCGTTGGCAGCGGCCACCGTCTGATAACCGTTCAGCCCCAAAAAGGCGCACATCATCCGCTGCAGGGACAAATCGTCCTCCACGACAAGGATTGAAAACATCTATCACCAACTCCTTTGTATGACTTCATGATAGCACACCTTGGTGCATCCTGCAAGGGGAGTATAGAATGGCGCTGTGAACTGCAAATGAAGAGCGGGTGATGTTATTTTGCGTAGAACACAAGGGTCATGCGGTCGTTGATGATCTGCGTGTCGCCGGTGGGACGGTAGCCCATCTTCTCGTAAAGATGGCAGTTGGCCTTCTCCTGGAGGATGGTGCCCAGCGTCCAGCCGGTATCGCCGTGGATGCGTTCTGCTTCGCGGATCGCCGCTTGCGCCACGCCTCTGCCGCGAAACTCGGGCAGCACAAACAGGGGGGATATGCGCTTTGGCGAAGCGTTGTGCGCATCCACTACGCGGATGGCGCCCGTATTCACCCCGTCCACCCGGATGAAGTAGAAATGCGTGGCTGGCATGGCGAAGCGCGATTGTACCTTTTCCAGCGGTTCGTTGCCGGGGTTGGTGTCAAAGTCCTGATAGGTCGACAGCAGCTCTGCAAAGGCAGCGCGCTGCATCTGCCAGATCGTGGGCGCGTCGTCCATAGACGCGCGGACGAGGGTGATGTTCATGTGCATCCCTCCTGGTATGAAAAACCGCCGCACAAAGACATGCGGCGGCAGGTTTATTCGTTTGCATCCCACGCCTGGTAGGATTCGTCCTCCAGCAGGTATTCAAACCTGCCGTCGGTCAGGCGGACAAGGTCAGATAGCATGGCCTCGGCATCCTTCTCGCGCACCAGCAGCGTGAAGCCCACGGCGGTGGTGAATTCGCTCCCCACCAGCTGCACGGGCATGGCCTTGAGCGCGTGGGTCACCCTGTCCCACAGGGAATAGGCTACCTCGCACAGATACCGTTGGCTGGGCTCCATCACCACGACCTGGGCGGCTTTGAGCGCGATCACCGTGCCCTGCGTATACGCCCGGACAAGCCCGCCCGCGCCCAGCAGCACGCCACCGAAATAGCGGGTCACCACCACGCAGCAGTTGACCACGCCCTGGGCCTTGAGCACCTCCATCATGGGCAATCCCGCTGTGCCGCCGGGCTCTCCATCGTCGGAGTAGCGCATGATGCCCGCGTTCCTGCCGATGATGTAGGCGTAGCAGTTGTGGGTCGCGTCCTTGTGTTTCGTGCGTATCCTTTGCAGGAAAGCAAGCGCTTCTTCCTCCGTTTGGCAGGGGCAGGCGTAACCGATGAAGCGGCTCTTGTTGATGACCACCTCATCGGACGCCTCCCGCCGCAGCGTCTTGTATGGCGCGCTCATTGGAGGATCAGGCGGCGGAAGCCCTTCTTGCCCTTTTGCAGCATCAGGCCGTCCGCGCCGAACTGCTCGGCAGAAATGGTGGCGTTCATGTCGGTGACTTTTTCATCTGCCACCAGCACCGCGCCGGCTTTGATCTGATTGCGTGCGTCGGACTGGCTCTTGCACAGCCCGGATTTGACCAGCATGGTGGTGACGCGAGCGTCCTCGGCCAGGTCGGCTGCGGTCAGCTCAAAGGAGGGGACGCTGGCACTGTTCATGCCGCCGCCGAACAGGGAAGCCGCCGCCTCCGCCGCCTTTTGGGCTTCCTCCTCGCCGTGCACCAGCTTGGTGACCTCGTAGGCCAGCACCTTCTTGGCCTCGTTGATGGCGCTGCCCTCCAGCGCGCCCAGGCGGCGCACCTCGTCCATGGGCAGGAAGGTCAGAAGGCCCAGGCACTTTTCCACGTCCTTGTCGTCCACATTGCGCCAGTACTGGTAGAAGTCAAAGGGCGAGGTCTTGTTGGGATCAAGCCACAGCGCGCCCTTTTCGGTCTTGCCCATCTTCTTGCCGTCGTGGGTGAGCAGCAGCTGGAAGGTGCAGGCGAAGGCCTTCTCGTTGTCCTTGCGGCGCACCAGGTCAGCGCCGCCCAGCATGTTGGACCACTGGTCGTTGCCGCCCATTTCCAGACGGCAGCCGTAGCGGTGGAAGAGCTCCAGGAAGTCGTAGGACTGCATGAGCATGTAGGTGAATTCCAGGAAGGACAAGCCGTTCTCAGATTCCATGCGGGCGCGGTAGCAATCGGCGCGCAGCATGGTGTTGACGGAGAACATGGAGCCGATGTCGCGCATGAAGTCGATGAAGTTGAGGTGACGCAGCCAGTCGCCGTTGTTGACGATGATCGCCTTGCCGTCAGAGAAGTCCAGGAAGCGGCTCATCTGCTGCTTGATGCACTCCACGTTCTGGTCGATGGTTTCGACGGTCATCATCTTGCGCATGTCGGTCTTGCCGCTGGGGTCGCCGATCATGGCGGTGCCGCCGCCCATCAGCGCGATGGGCTTATGACCGGCTTTCTGCATGTGGGCCATGGCCATGATCGGGATGTAATGGCCGATATGCAGGGAATCCGCCGTGGGGTCGAAGCCCACGTAGAAGGTGGTGGGCTCTTCCAGCTGCTTGTACAATTCGTCCTCAAAGGTGACCTGGGCGATAAAGCCGCGTTCCTTCAAAACGTCAAGAATGTGCATGGGGGTATCCTCCTCTATCTGTGTTGTTTACTTGGATGCTTCCGCGATCACCTCGCGGATGATGGCCATCCCCTTGTGAATCTGCTCCACCGTGGAGTTGGAGAAGTTTAGCCGCAGCGTGTTGTGGTGGCCGCCCTCTGCGAAGAAGTGGGTGCCGGGCACATAGACCACGCCGCGTGCAACGCAGGTGTTGAGCATCTCCAGCGCGTCCAGATGAGCGGGCAGCTCCACCCAGATGAACAAGCCGCCCTCGGGGTGGGTGTAGGTCGTGCCCTCGGGGAAGGTCGCCAGCTCGGCAAGCATGGTGTCCAGCTGCTCCTTGTAGGAAGCGCAGATGCTGCGGATGTGCTCTGGCAGCAGCTTTTGCCGCAGGAACTGATCGACGATGGCCTGGGTCAGGTTGGAGGTGTGTACGTCCGAGGACTGCTTGCCCACGGTGCATTTGCGCAGAATACGGGGGTCGCCTGCCATATAGCCCACGCGGATGCCGGGGGAGATGATCTTGGAGAAGCTGCCAAGGAACACCACCCAGCCCTCCTTGTCGTAGGACTTGATGGAGGGCAGCGCCGTGCCCGCATAGCGCAAATCGCGGTAGGGGTCGTCCTCCGCCACCACCACGCCGTATTTGGCGGCCAATTCCGCGATGGGCTGGCGGCGATCCGCAGACAGCGTCTTGCCGGTGGGGTTCTGGAAGGTCGGGATGGTATAGAGAATCTTCGGGTGATGGCGGATGATGGCTTCCTCCAGCTTGTCGATGAGGATGCCGTTCTCATCGCTTTCCACCGGCACGACGTTGGCCTCGTACAGGCGCATGCACTGCATGTTGCCCAGGAAGGTGGGGTTCTCCACCAGGATGACGTCGCCGGGGTTAATTAGCGCCTTGCACAAGAGGTCCATCGCCTGGGTGGAGCCGGTGGTGGGCAGCACGCAGTCCAGCTGGCAGCCCAGCGCGTCCTCGGCGTAGGTGTGCAGGCTTTCCAGCAAGGGCGCATAGCCCTCGGTTGCGCCGTACTGCAGGATGGTCTTGCCGTCCTTTTCCAGCACGTCTTTGGCGATCTGTGCGCACACAGCATCCGGCAGGGCAGATTTGGCCGGGTTGCCGCCTGCGAAGGAGATCATGCCCGGCTTGGCGATGAGCTTGAAGATTTCGCGGATGGCGCTGCCGGACACGTTGTCAAACCTGTGCGCATATTGCAGTTGTTCCAGTTTCATGGGGTTCACACTCCTTAAAAAATAGAAATCACCCTCTCCGGCAATGCCGGGGAAGGTGATGAATTGCATCACGATACCACTTCCGTTCAGCCGACCATGGTCAGCCCTCATCGAGGAACAAGCATTCCTCCCGCGCGATAACCGGCGCACCGGATGCCACCTACTGACCCATCAGGCGTTCAGCGCATGGCTCGGAGCTGTACTTCGCCTTATCGTGCGCACCGCTTCCTCGCAGCGACCGGAAGCTCTCTGAAGGCGCGTCACAGGCAGGCTACTCGTCTCCTCATTGCCCTGTTGGTGGTATTATATGCGCTTTGCCGTGCACTGTCAAGAGGGATTTTTGCATGTGGAGTCCCGGCGCGCGATACATCCAGGCACAGAACCGGCTTGCCACAGGTGAATATTTGATGTTCAAATCAAATGCCGGCAAAACTCCAGCGGCATAAATGAAAAAAGCCTTGCTAAAAACGTCAAAATCCTGTATACTACATAATGACCCCAACTATGGGTATCTTTGACGTGGCATCACGGCATTGCTCATGGGCTGGGGACTGCCCCTGGCACAAGGAGCAAGGCGCAAGGAGGTAGACGCAACCATGGAATGCAAGATCAAAAATGACATCGGCACGATCTACATCACCGAGGACGTGATGCTCAAGGTCGTGGGTTATGCGGCGCTGGAATGTTACGGCATCGTCGCGATGTCCTCCAAGCGGGCCAAGGACGGCATTGTGGAATGGCTCGGCAGGGAGAATCTGACCCGAGGGGTGCAGATCCGCAACGTGGGCGATATGCTGGACGTGGATCTGTTCATCGTCGTGGAATACGGCATCTCCATCGCCGAGGTGTGCAAGACCATCGTCGATCAGGTGCGCTACAAGCTGGAGAGCATGACTGGCGTGAAGGTGCGCAAGGTGAACATTTCGGTGGAGGGCATCCGCGTCTGACACCGATGAAGCGAAGCTGTGCACGGCATGCCGGACACAGGCCGATTGGAGGAACAATCATTGATACAGCATAAAGTTATTGATGGTTTGCTGCTGCGCGATATGTTGATCGCCGGCGCGAATCTGCTGGAGCAGAACCGCGAGGCAGTGGACGCCCTGAACGTTTTCCCCGTACCCGACGGCGATACAGGCACCAACATGAGCCTGACGATGCAAAGCGCTGTGCGCGAGATCAACGCACAGGAGTATCTGCGCGCCGATGAGGCTGCCGCGGCCATTTCCAAGGGCGCGCTCAAGGGCGCCCGCGGCAACTCAGGCGTGATCACATCCCAGCTGCTGCGCGGCTTCGCCACCGCCCTCAAGGGTGTGGAGAAGATTACGCCCGTCCAGTTCGCCCAGGCCCTCAAGGCCGGCAGCGACAAGGCGTATAAGGCGGTCATGAAGCCCAAGGAGGGCACCATCCTGACCGTGGCCCGCGTCATCGCGGAGGACGCGATCAAGTATACCGAGCAGCATCCTGACGATTACGACGGGCTGATGAACCTGATGCTGCAAAGCGGCGAGGCGATCCTGCGCAAAACGCCTGACATGCTGCCCCCGCTGAAGGCGGCTGGCGTGGTGGACTCCGGCGGACGCGGCCTGCTGCTGATCTACACCGGCTACGCGGCCTGCATGCGCGGCGAGGAGATTGCCGATCCTGCGGCGCTTCTGGCGGGCGATGCCAGCGTCGTGGAGGAGGACATCCACGACCTCTCCGGTGAAATCAAGAACGCCTACTGCACCGAGTTTACCATCGTCAACTTCCGAGAGGACTGCACCGAGGGCGATGTGGATTCCTTCCGCCGCCGCCTCAACCGCATTGGCGACCGGGTGCAGGTCACCGGAGATATGGTGCAAACCAAGGTGCATGTGCACACCAATGCCCCTGGCAACGCCCTGGAGTACGGCATTGAGCTGGGCGAATTGGTGGACATCAAAATTGACAATATGCTGGACATGAAGCGGAAGCTGGAAGGGGAGACAGCTCCCGTTGAGGCAAAGCCCGCCGCACCCGCTGAGCCTGCCAAGGACTACGGCATGGTCGCCGTGTCCCTGGGCGAGGGCTTCTCCAACATCTTCCGCGACCTGACGGTGGATCACATCGTCGAGGGCGGGCAGACAATGAATCCCTCCGTCGATGATATCCTCAGCGCGATCAATGCGGTCAATGCCAGGTGCGTGTTCGTGTTCCCCAACAATGGCAACGTGATCTTTGCGGCCAACCAGGCGGCGGAGCTGGCGGAGAAGGAAGTGCACGTTATTCCCACCAAGAACGTGGCGATGGGGATTGCCGCCGCCGTGGCCTTCCAGCCCGATGTGTCCAGCGCGGAAAACGCCCAGCGCATGGCCGAGGCTGCCAACCATGTCAAGACCGGTACGGTCACCTACGCCGTGCGGGACAGCGAATACAACGGCGTGCAGATCCACAAGGACGACATCATCGGCATGCACAACGGGCAGATCGAGTTCTCCGGCAATTCCGTGCATGATGTGGTGATGGACATGATGAGCGCCATTGTCGACGACGAGGCCGAGCTGATCACCGTCTACTACGGCGCGGACGTGACCCGTGAGGACGCGGAGGCCATCACTGCCGAGATTGCGGACAAGTATCCCGACTGCGATGTGGATTGCCTGCTGGGCGGTCAGCCGCTGTACTACTACCTGATCTCTGTGGAGTAAAATGAATTTATCTGAAATGCGGGGCGTTGGCCTTGCACGAATGGAATCCCTTCGCGCAGTGGGCATCGTCTCATTGCGCGATTTGCTTTACACGCTGCCCGTGCGCTATGAGGACAGGACGCAGCTAGTCCCCTGCAAGGAGGCCCGCGGGGAGGTCCTGGTGCAGGGCGTGGTGCAGGAGAAGCCCAAATTCAGCCGTTATAACGGGCTGAGCCGCGTGACGGCATCGCTCCGGGATGAAAGCGGAAGGCTCTCCCTGGCGTGGTATAACCAGCCTTGGATGATGGAGCAGCTGCCGGTGGGCGAAACGATCATGCTCTATGGGCGCGTCGGGGAAAAAAACGGCCGCCGGGTGCTGCAAAACGCGCTGCTGGTGGAGGAACCCTCCATCCAGCCGGTGTACCGCGCCATCAAGGGCATCCCGGCAAAGTCCTTGCGCAAGCTGATGGAGCAGGCTCTCACGCAGGTGGACGATACCTGCCCGGAGACGCTGCCCAACGCGCTGCGCCTCCGCCATGGACTGTGCGAATTGAACTTCGCGCTGCGTCAGGCTCATTTCCCGTCAAGCTTTGAGAACCTGAAAATGGCCCGCCGTCGCCTGGCCTTTGAGCAGATGTTGATGTACCAGGCAGCGCTGGGGCTGATGCGCCGCCACAAGGAGGACGGCATCCCCATGCCGCTTGCGGACACGGCCACTACGGATTTCTGGCAGACAATGCCCTTCCCGCCGACGAACGCCCAACGCCGCGTGCTGGAGGAGGTCGCCGCCGGTTTGCGCCAGCCCCGCGCCATGCGTCGCCTGATCCAGGGCGATGTGGGCTGCGGTAAGACTGCGCTGGCCTTTGGCGCCATCGCCATGGTTTGCAAGGCGGGCTACCAGGCCACCATGATGGCTCCTACGGAGATCCTGGCCCGCCAGCACTACGAATCGGCCAAGGCCATGCTGGAGCCGCTGGGCGTCCGCTGCGGGCTGCTCATCGGCAGCATGAAGGCGAAGGAGAAGAAGGCTGCCCATCAGGCTTGCGCCAACGGCGAATGGGACGCGGTTTTTGGCACGCACGCACTCATCAGCGAAGGCGTGGGTTATCAGCGGCTTGGCCTGGTGGTGACGGACGAGCAGCACCGCTTTGGCGTCAGGCAGCGCAGCAGCTTGCAGGATAAGGGTACGCGGGAGGAAAAATCCCCCCATGTGCTGGTGATGTCCGCCACGCCGATTCCCCGCACGCTTGCGCTGATCCTCTACGGCGACCTGGATGTATCCGTGGTGGACGAGCTTCCGCCGGGCCGCACGCCGGTCAAGACCCGCGTGGTGCCCGAGGAAAAGCGGGAGGCCATGTACGGCTTCCTCCGCCAGGAGGTGGCCCAGGGACGCCAGGGCTATGTGGTTTGCCCGCTGGTGGAGGAGAGCGAGCAGCTCGAAGATGTGCGCTCCGCCAAGGAAACCTATGCCGATTTGGTGGACGGCGTGCTGCACGGCCTTCGCGTCGGGCTGACCTGGGGCAATCAGAAGGCCGATGAAAAGGCCGCTGTTCTGGCTGATTTCGCGTCCGGCGCGCTGGATGTGCTGGTGTCCACCACCGTCATCGAGGTGGGCGTGAACGTCCCCAACGCGACGGTGATGATCATCGAAAACGCTCAGCGCTACGGTTTGAGCCAGCTGCATCAGCTGCGGGGGCGCGTGGGACGCGGCGCAGCAGCGTCCTGGTGCTTTTTGCTGGCGGAGGAAAACGAGCGCCTGCGCATCCTGACACAAACCAACGACGGCTTCCTGGTGGCGCAGAAGGACCTTGAGCTGCGCGGTCCCGGCGATCTGATGGGCACGCGCCAGTCCGGCGAGATGCTCCAGGGCTTCCTGCTGGATGGCGACGTGAAGCTGCTGGAGGAAGCTGCCAGCTGCATGAAGCAGCTCCGGGCCGATCCTGCCCTCCAGGAGGAGAGAGCGGCGGTGGAAAGCACGGCGCTGAGCTGCTACGGGGAAAGGCTCAAGCAGGTGGCCCTCAACTGATTCCAAATCAAACTTAGGAAGGGGTTCTGATCATGAACTGTCTTGAAAACCGGGAGCTGTCCTGGCTGCGCTTCAACGAAAGGGTGCTGGAGGAGGCCGAGGACGAACGGGTGCCGCTGTGTGAGCGGCTGTCCTTCCTGTCCATTTTCCAGTCTAACCTGGATGAATTCTTCATGGTGCGCATCGGCTCGCTCCACGATCAGATGTTGCTGGACAAGGAGGCCCGGGAGAACAAGACCCGCATGACCCCCGGTGAGCAGATCGACGCCTGCATCAGCCGTATCCGCGAGCTGTGCCGCCGCCGTGACCGCACCTATGCGGCGCTGCTGGAACGGCTGAACGAGCAGGGCGTGAGCATCGTGAACTTCAAGGAGATCAGCGAGGAAAGCAGCCATTACCTGAAGGAGATGTTCCGCCGGGAGTTCCTGCCGCTGATGTCCACCAACGTGCTGGGCAAGAAGGAGAATTTCCCCTTTCTGAAAAACAAGGACATTTACGCCATCGCTGTGCTGGGCAAAAAGGGTGACAAGGAGCGCATCGGCATCGTTCCATGCGGCACGGGTGTGTTCCCCCGGCTGATCGCGATCCCGGAGCGCACGGGCTGCTTTATGCTGGCGGAGGAGCTGATCCTGCACTACCTGCCGGAGCTCTTCCCGGGGTACAAGGTGCTGTCCAAGACGCTGGCGCGCATCACCCGCAGCGCCGATATCGACGCGGACGCGGTCTACGACGAGGACCTTAACTACCGCGACCACATGGCCGAGGTGGTCAAGCTCCGTCAGAAGCTCTGTCCGGTGCGTTTGGAGCTGTCTCGCCAGATTGATGTGGGCATCATCCAGCGGCTGTGCAACGAGCTGAAGCTGAGCATGGATCGCGTCTACGAGTACGACACGCCCCTGGATGTGAGCTTCCTCTTTGGCATCCAGGACAATTTGCGCAGCCACGCGGAGCTCTTCTACGCGCCCAGGCATCCGCAGAACACGCCTGATCTGGACATGGGCCGCCCCATCCTGGATCAGATTGCCGAGAAGGACGTGCTGCTTCACTATCCCTACCAGTCCATCCGCCCCTTCCTGACCATGCTGACCCAGGCCGCCCATGACCCGACGGTTGCCTCCATCCGCATGACGCTCTACCGTCTGGCGCGGGACTCCAAGGTGGTCGAGGCCCTGGTGGAGGCTGCTGAGAACGGTAAACAGGTGGACGTGCTGGTGGAGCTCAAGGCCCGCTTCGACGAGGAAAACAACATCGAGTGGAGCCGCCGCCTGGAGCGCGCAGGCTGCCACGTCATCTACGGCGTGGAGCGGCTGAAGGTGCACTCCAAGCTCTGCCTGATTACCCGCAAGACCGAGCAGGGCATCCAGTACATCACCCAGATCGGCACGGGCAACTACAACGAAAAGACCGCCCGCCTGTACACGGACATCAGCTACATGACCGCGCGGGAGGAGATCGGCCGGGACGCGATGGCGGTTTTTGAGGCCCTGCTGGAGGGCGAAACGGTTGACCACATGCAGACGCTGCTGGTTGCGCCCCACTGCCTGCAGAACAAGCTGATCGACATGATCGACGGCGAGATTGCCAAGGCGAGGGATGGCCAGCGGGGACATATCCGCCTGAAGATGAACAGCCTGACCGACAAGACGCTCATCGACAAGCTGATCGAGGCCAGCCAGGCCGGCGTGTGCATCGAGATGATCGTGCGCGGCATCTGCTGCTTGCGGGGCGGCGTAACGGGGGAGACGGACAACATCCGCATCATCAGTGTGGTAGGGCGCTTCCTGGAGCATAGCCGTATCTACATCTTCGGTGAGGGCGAGGAAGCACGGTATTACATCTCCTCTGCCGACTGGATGACCCGCAACACCCTGCGCCGCGTGGAGGTCGCCACGCCCATCCTGGACGAGGCTTGCAAGGCGCGCATCGCCCGCGTGTTCGACGTCATTTGGCGCGACAATGTGCAAGCCCGTGAGCAGCAGCCGGACGGCAACTACCGCCGCCGCTACCCCGGCGTGCAAACGCCCCTGAGCAGCCAGAACTGGCTCTATGACGAGGCTTATCGCATGGCCACACAAACGAAATAAAACAAAAACGGACTGACATGTTGCTGCAACAGGTCAGTCCGTTCCTTGATCTGTGGCTTCCAGGATCTCCACCAGGATGGCGTTTTGCACGTCCATGCCGCGCCGGGTGAGCGCCCAGCGCCCGTCCTGGTGCACAAGCAGGCCGCGCTGTGCCTGCGCACGGAGGACGTTCCCGCAGTATGCATCCAGGGTCAGGCCGTGCATGGCGGCGAATTCCGCTTCGGAGATTCCCTGGGTCATGCGCAAACCAAGCATCAGCGATTCAAACCGCGCGTCCTCCGCCATCAGGGAGGTACGATCCCGCCGCCGCCAGGCCTGATCGTCCACCATGGCGATGTAGTCCCGGATACCGCTGGGGTTGGTCAGGCGGAGTCCGCCGCGCCTTGTGGGCAGGAAGGTCGCGGCCGATGTGCCCAGCCCGATGTAGGACGTTCGCTGCCAGTAGCCGATGTTGTGCTGGCAGGCCTTTCCGGGCTTGGCAAAGTTGCTGATTTCATACTGCTCAAAACCAGCTTGCGATAGGATGCGCAGCGCATCGTCGTACATGCGGCGCTCGTCCTCCTCGTCGGGCAGGGCCAGGCGGTCAGCGTCCAAGTCACGCTTGAGGGGTGTGCCGTCCTCGGGAATCAGCCCGTAGCAGCTGATGTGCTCCACCCCCAGGGACAGGGCCGCATCCAGCGTCTCCCGCCACATGGCGACGGTTTGACCCGGCAATCCGAACATCAAGTCAACGCTGAGGTTCTTTACCCCCATGCGCCGTGCCAGGTGGACGGAGGCTTTCACCTCCTCAAAGCTGTGGATGCGTCCCAGCAACGCCAGCAGCTCCGGTTGGTACGCCTGCATGCCCAGGGATAGCCGATTCACACCCCCGTCGAGCGCTGCCTCAAGCCAAGGCGGTGTGAGCGTACCGGGGTTGGCCTCCGAGGTAAACTCTATCCCGGATGGAAGCGTGAAGTGTGCTCGCAAACCGGTCAGCAGCTTGCGCAGAAGCGGCGCGGGCAAGGTGGAGGGTGTTCCGCCGCCGATATAGGCAGTCTGCATGGACTTGCCCTGTGCCGTGGCGGCCATCACCTCTGCCTCGCGCAGCAGTGCGTCCACATAGGCAGCCATGGTGCCCTCCTGACCGGCGTAGGAGGCAAAATCGCAATAGCGGCATTTCTGCCGGCAATAGGGGAGATGAATGTATAGCTCCATAAATCACCTGAAAATGGGGGTTGGCGAAATGCAAGTTTTGTTGTATAATATCAAAAAAGGGGAGGAACAACCATGAATGTAATCATTGAATTTCTGGAGGAAATCGTCAAATATGTGGCCCAGGTGGGCATCACCGCGACCGAGATGGTGGGCATCTTGATCCTGATGATCACCGTGGTGAAGGGCATCATCGGCTATTTCCGCAAGGACGAGCATCTGCGCCTGGATTTGGCGGAGGGCATTGCCTTGGCGCTGGAATTCAAGCTGGGCGGCGAGGTGCTGCGTACCGTCATCGTCCGCGAATGGACGGAGCTGATGATCCTTGGTGCGATCATCGCCTTGCGCGGCGCGCTGACGCTGCTCATTCACTGGGAAATCAGCGTGGAGGAGAAGCGCGAGAAGCACATGCTGGAGGTTCACAAGGAGTGACGGTATTCCGCCACCGCACCCGGCACGGCGATGTTCACCACCGGCACGTCCTGGGAGATGGCATAGCGCACGGTGGACAGCGTGCCGCCGCGCAGATGGGTCATGCAGGCCACGCACAGGTAGCTGCGATCCACCATATAGGCGTTGCGGGCCTGCATGCAGCCCTCGTAATAACGGGGGGACAGCACACGGGTCTCATCGCTGAGATAGAGCAGGCGCTCGTAACGAGAGCAGTCTGCTCTTTTCCATCTCGCGCACTGATCCGCGCAGGGCAGGCAGAAAATCAGCCGCACGTCAGGATGCTTTTCCCGCAGCCGCACCACCTGCTCGGCAGCCAGTAAATCAAAGCCCAACGCGCCGCCGCACAGGAAGTCCCTGTAGCCCTGGGCATAGAGCACCATTAGCAGCTCATAGAGCTGCGCGACGAGCTGCTCATCCGCCGCGCTGATGGACCGGTGTCCGGTGAAGCACACCGTGTGCGCCCGGTTGTCCCGGGTGCGCAGCGCGTAGGGGTCGCCCGGTGCATGCCCGCTGATGAAGGAAGGCGGCTGACGGAGTACGTCAGCCGCTTTTGCATGGAATGAGCCCCTGTGCGCCCCCCGAAAGGGCAGACGATGATAAATGGGCATGCTCCTGCCTCCTTGTGGGTCAATCGGCGTCCATCTTGAGCACAGCCAGGAAGGCCTCCGAAGGCACCTGCACCGTACCGAATTGGCGCATGCGCCTCTTGCCTTCCTTCTGCTTTTCCAGCAGCTTCTTTTTGCGGGTGATGTCGCCGCCGTAGCATTTGGCCAGCACGTCCTTGCGCATGGCCTTGACGGTTTCGCGGGCGATGACCTTTCCGCCGATGGCAGCCTGGATGGGAATTTCGAACATCTGGCGCGGAATCACGTCTTTGAGCTTCTCGGCGATATTGCGCCCGCGCCCATAGGCCTTGTCCTTGTGACAGATGATGGAGAACGCGTCGCAGATGTCACCGTTGAGCAAAATGTCCAGCTTGACCAGGTCGCTCTCGCGGTAATCCTTGAGCTCATAGTCGAAGGACGCATAGCCCCGGCTGCGGGACTTGATCTGGTCGAAGAATTCAAAGATGATCTCGTTGAGCGGCAATTCGTAATTCAGCTTGATGCGGCTGCCCTCGTACTGCATGTCCAAAAAGACGCCGCGCTTGTCCTGGCACAGATCCATGATCGCGCCGACCGCGTCCTGGGGCGTGTAGATCGTCGCATGCACGAAGGGCTCCTCCATCTTGCTGATTTCGCCCACCGGCGGCAAATTGGAGGGATTGTCGATGTTGATGACGGTGCCGTCGGTTTTGGTGACGCGGTAAATGACGCTGGGCGCGGTGGTGACCAGGTTCAAGTCCCATTCGCGTTCCAGGCGGGTGGTGATGATGTCCATGTGCAATAGGCCCAGGAAGCCGCAGCGGAAGCCGTAGCCCAGCGCCACGGAGGTTTCCGGCTCAAAGGATAATGAAGCGTCGTTCATGCGCAGCTTTTCCAGCGCGTCCTTGAGGGCAGGGTAGTCCGCGCCATCCGCCGGGTACACGCCGCAGTAGACCATCGGGGTCACCTGGCGGTAGCCGGGCAAGGGCGCTGACGCAGGGCGGGCCGCGTCGGTGATGGTATCGCCCACGCGGGTTTCGCGCACATCCTTGATGGAGGCTGCCACATAGCCCACATCGCCGGGCATCAGCGCGTCACAGGGCTGATAGCCGGGGTTGAAGGTGCCGACCTCGACGATGTCGAACTCGCTGCCGGAGGCCATCAGGCGCATGCGCATACCGGCGTGCAGCGTGCCCTCCTTCACACGGACGAAGCATATTGCGCCGCGGTAATTATCATAGAACGCATCGAAGATCAGCGCCTTCAGGGGCGCGTTTTCATCCCCCGAGGGGTGGGGGACGTAGTTGACCACGGCCTCCAGCACGTCCTCGATATTCAATCCGGTCTTGGCGCTCACACAGGGGGCGTAGGAGGCATCCAGGCCAATCACGTCCTCAATTTCCGCCTTGACCTCCTCCGGCTGGGCGCTGGGCAGGTCGATCTTGTTGATCACTGGGATGATCTCCAAATCCGCATCCAGGGCCATGTACACGTTGGCCAGCGTCTGCGCCTCGATGCCCTGGGTGGCGTCCACCACCAGCAGCGCACCCTCACAGGCGGCCAGGGCACGGCTCACCTCATAAGTGAAGTCCACATGGCCGGGGGTGTCGATCAGGTTGAAGGTGTAGGTTTCGCCGTCCTTGGCCGTGTAGTGCATGTGGACAGCCTTGGATTTGATGGTGATGCCGCGCTCCCGTTCCAGCTCCATGGAGTCCAGAATCTGCTCGGTCATCTCCCGCTTTTCAAAAACGCCGGTCATCTCCAGGATGCGGTCCGCCAGGGTGGACTTGCCATGGTCGATGTGGGCGATGATGCAAAAATTGCGAATCTTTGAAAGTCTGTCAGACAAGGTGGTACCCTCCGTTCAATGGGCATATCAATACAGAGTATATTGTAGCCTAAATCCCGGAATATTGCAAGGGGAAAGACGTGACGGCGAAAAATTGACGTAATAAATGTGAAAGAAGTAACGAAAATGTATTTATTGTGTATTCCAAAATCCAATTGATTATGCTATAATCAAGATACGAAGCGGTTTGCTTCGTAAGAAACGAAAGGGGAAATCCAAATGAAGCGTATCATTGCGACCCTGCTGTCCCTGGCGCTGGTCATGACCAGCATGATCCTGCCCGTCATGGCCGAGTCCGCCGATGCCGATATCATCATCGTCGGTGCAGGCGGCGCAGGTCTGTCTGCCGCCATTAACGCCGCCGAGGCGGGTGCGGAGAAGGTCATCGTGCTGGAAATGACCGCCAAGACCGGCGGCGCGCTGAACTTCACCTCCGGCTCCATGTCCGCTGCCGGAACCATCATCCAGAAGGAAGAGGGGATCGAGGATACCGTCGATTCCTACGTGGCCGACATCATTAACAACGGCGATGACTTCGGCGGTCAGCCCAATGAAAAGCTGATTCGCGTGTATGCCAACGACGCTGCCGAGGTGTTCGACTGGCTGTACGAGAATGGCATCAAGGATGCGACCTGGCGCGGCCCCAAGGCTGTGTTCGCCCCCGAGCATGCCCTGTACTCCATCAAGCGTACCTACAAGCCCGCTGCGACCGACCCCAACTACAAGTCTGCTGCCCATCAGGTGCTGGACAAGCTGATCGCCGCGGATGAGCGTATTGAGGTGATCACCCTGACCACCGCCAAGGAGCTTCTCGCCAATGAGAAGGGCCAGATCACCGGCGTGAAGGCCGTCGGCCCCAATGGTGAGGTGACCTACACCGCCAAGAACGGCGTGATTGTCTGCACCGGCGGCTACTCTGCCAACAGCAAGCTGATGGGTCTGTACGCCGAAAACGGCGAGAACTACCTTGCCGGCGGTGCGCCCGGCGCGGACGGCTACGGCATCTACATGATGCAGAAGGTCGGCGCTGGCGTGACCGGCATGGACTGCATCCCCACCTTCCCCATGGGTCTGATCAGCAAGGATGATCCCACCAGGGGTCAGATTGCTTCCACCTACACCTGGAAGACCGGCGGCATCGCGGTCAACAAGGAAGGCAACCGCTTCTGCAACGAAACCGAGGAGACCGTCTCCATCCGTGAGGTTGCCCTGGAGCAGCAGCCCGACGCGGTGCTGTTCGATATCTACACTGACAAGATCCTGGAAGACCTGATGCAGACCAGTTCCTCCATCTTCATGAAGTTCTACTTCTATGAGGGCGGCGCGGGCGAGCATGTGATG
Source organism: Clostridiales bacterium (assembly GCA_029012285.1). Classification (GTDB taxonomy): domain Bacteria; phylum Bacillota; class Clostridia; order Christensenellales; family Aristaeellaceae; genus UBA11524. Next base: position 28,659 of record JAQXLU010000020.1, read on the forward strand.
TACGCGGCTGACTCCATCGAGGAGCTGGCGGAGAAGATCGGCGTGCCCGCCGAGAACCTCAAAAAGACCGTCGAGACCTACAATGCCGCCGTGGAGGCCGGTGTGGATGCTGAGTTTGGCCGCAAGCTGGACGGCACCGACACCAACTATAACCTGGCCATCAACAAGATCGAGGGCGACAAGTACTACGCCATCCGGCTGCATGCCCTGTGCGTCATGACCCTGGGCGGCGTGACGGCCAACGAGAACATGCAGGTGCTGGATGAAAACGGCAACGTGATTCCCGGCCTGTACGCCGCTGGCGAGTGCGTGGGCGGCATCTGGGGCAAGTTTGTCTCCGGCGGCACCGGTGTGATGGGCCCGATTGTCTTTGGCCGCATCGCTGCCCGCCATGCCATGTCCAACGAGATGGCTGAGGGCTACACCGTGAAGGAAGCCGCGAACATTCTGGACGCGGCCCTGTTCGAGAAGGAAACCTCCGCTGAGGAGAAGTTCGACATGACCCGTGCCCTCAAGGACGGCGAGTACGAAGCCACTGTCGACGGCCAGAGCGGCCCCATGGTGGTGAAGGTCGTGATCGCCGAGGGTAAGATCGCGGCAGTTGAGGTCGTCTCCCACAACGAGACCCTGGCCATCGCTTCCGCGCCCCTTTCCTCCATCCCCGCTGCCATCGTCGCCAATAACTCCGCGACTGTGGACGCTGTGGCTGGCGCGACCCTGACCTCCAACCGCATTATGGACGCTGTTGCCCAGTGCCTGGAGCAAGCCGCGAAGTAATCCAATCCTGGTGAAATACCATCGCCCCTGTCGGAGCCATCCGGCAGGGGCGATTCATATGGGGCGAAACGCAACGATCACCGCTCGCCCTTCAGCAGCGCGTACCAGCTGGCATCGCAGATGCCCTGGTTATTCCAGTCGGACTGGCGCAGCATGCCTTCATACTGCATGCCACACTTGCGCATCACGCCGCCGGAATGTGGATTGCGCGGGTCGTGGCGGGATTCGATGCGCTGATAGCCCACCTCGTCAAACAGGAAGTCCATCACGGCTTTCAGCGCCTCGGACATCATGCCCTGGCGCCACCATTTCCGCCCGAGGCAGTAGCCGATGTGGGCAACCTCCGCACGATCGTTGTGACTCACCACCGCAATGCTGCCGATGGCGTGCCCGTCCAGCACGATGGCCCACTGGTAGAAGTCAGGCTCTGCATAGTGCTTCATCCAATCGGACAGGATGAAGCGGCTCACATCGACGCTGCTATGGGCGGGCCAGGTCAGATATTTGGTCACCTCCGGGTCGGAGGCCCAGTTGGCGTACATGTCCGGCGCGTCCTCCGTCTGGAAGGCGCGGAGCGTTAGGCGAGGCGTGGAGAGGGTCTGCGTTCCTTTGTGATTCAGCATAAAGTAGCCTCCTGATTGAAATAAGGCGCACGGAAGCTGTTTCCGTGCGCGCCATTTATGCCCTTTTTTTGAAGCTGAGCTTGTTTTCCTTTCCCTGGAGCAGCCGGGCGATGTTGGCGTGGTGGCGTGCAATCAGCAGCCCGGCAATGAGTAGCACCCAAGCAATCACCAGCCAGTTGCCCCAGTTTGTGGCAATCACCAGCGCAGCAAAGAGCACCGCCAGGGTGATGGAACCCAGGGATACGAAACGCGTCGTCGCGATCAGGACGATGGCGACCACATAGCAGATTACCGCGGGGATGGGGAAGGTCAGCAGCATGACAGCCAGGGTGGAAGCCACGCCCTTGCCGCCCTGAAAGTGGAAGAAGCAGGGCCAGTTGTGGCCGAGCACCACGAACAATCCGGCGAGCATCGCGCCGTTCAGGCCCATCCAGAGCCGCCCGAGGACGCAGGCTGCCAGCGCCTTCAAAATGTCCAGCACGAACACCGCCAGGCCGTACTTCACGCCCATGACGCGCAGGGCATTGGTCGCGCCGGTGTTTTTGCTGCCCACCTCCCGCAAATTGGGGCCGCCTGCCATTTTTGACACGATCATGCCGAAGGACACGCTGCCCAGCAGGTAGGCGATCACCGCAATGGCGATGTAGTGAATCCAATTCATACCATCACACTCTCTCAGTTATCCTTTTTCTTTTCCCGCAGGATGAACCTGATGGGCGTACCCGTGAAATCGAAGGTCTTGCGGAAGTAGTTTTCAAGATAGCGCTCGTAGGCGAAATGCATGAGGGTCTCGTCATTGACGAAGAGGATGAACAGGGGCGGGCAAGTGCTCTGCTGGGTGATGTAGTAAATCTTGAGCCGCCGGCCATTGGTGGCGGGGGGCTGAAGGTCTGCGGTGGCGTCGCTGAGAACATCGTTGAGCACGCCGGTGGGAATGCGCTTAGAGGCTTGCGCCCACACCTGATCCACCATGTCCATCACGGTATGCACGCGCTGGCCGGTCTTGGCGGAGAGGAACAACACGGGCGCGTAATCCATGAATTTGAGATCCTCCAGTACCTGCTTCTTGAAGGCCTCCAGGGTGCCGGTTTCCTTTTCAATGGCGTCCCACTTATTGACCACCACGATCACCGCCTTGCCCTCCTCGCGGATGAGCCCGGCAATCTTGGTGTCCTGCTCGGTCACGCCGTCGTTTGCGTCGATGAGCAGCAGCGCCACGTCGCATCGGCGGATGGCGGCGATGGAGCGCAGCACGCTGTAACGCTCCAGGGACTCGTCCTCAATCTGGCTTTTGCGGCGGATGCCAGCGGTGTCGATGATGTTGTACTGGGTGCCGTTGACCGTAAAGAGGGTGTCGATGGCGTCACGGGTGGTGCCGGCGATATTGGAAACCATCGTGCGCTCCTGGCCCAGGAGCTTGTTCACCAGGGAGGACTTGCCCACGTTGGGGCGGCCGACGACGGCCAGCTGGAGCACATGGTCGGTTTCCTCCATCTCGTCCTTGGAGGGCGGCGGCAGCTGCGCGCAGATGGCCTCCAGCAGATCGCCCAGGCCCATCATGTTGGCCGCGCTGATGGCGATGGGATCGCCGATGCCCAGCTCATAGAACTCGTAGATATTGTCCACCATGGAAATGTGATCAACCTTGTTGATGACCAGGATCAGCGGCTTGTTGGTCTTGCGCAGCAAATTGGCGACCTCACGATCATCGTCGGTCAAGCCGTCGCGCCCGTCGGCGAAGAAGCAGATCACGTCCGCCGTGTCCATGGCGATTTCTGCCTGATGGCGCATCTGGGACAGCAGCACATCCTCGCTGCGGGGGTCGATACCGCCGGTGTCGATCATGGTGAAGCGGCGGTTTTGCCATTCCACATCGGCATAGATGCGGTCGCGTGTTACGCCGGGGGTATCCTCGACGATGGAAATGCGTTTGCCAGTGATGCGATTAAAGAAGGTGGACTTGCCCACGTTGGGGCGGCCCACGATGGCAACCAGGGGTTTGGCCATGCTTGTATCCTCCATTCAAAGCGGCTTATCAGGGGAATTACCCCTGACAGCCGGAGATCGCGCGCCAGAAGCCTTCACCGGTGCTCTCGGTGATGCGAAGCGGGGCGGGCAGCGCCTTGCGCACCGCTTCCACGGTCATGCCGTCCAGGAATAAATCCCCCTCGGCGCGGATCATGCTCCGCACGATGAGGATCTCGTCCGCCACTACGTCGCGGCATTGTTCCACCAGATCGCGGCCCGTGATAAGCCCCGCCACCGTCACCGTCTCTCCAAAGAAGCGGTTGACGATGGCGCGCACCTCGACAGTGGTTCCCTTGGGCGCATATTCGTCCGCCAGGCGCTGCAAAAAAGGCGCAACGGACGTGCCCGTGGCGATGCACAGACGGCGCGGCGGGGTTTCCGACACAGGCTCATCCTCAGCGGCGTAGCGCAGGTCCGTCTCGAACATCCGCAGCATGCCCACGCCGTTCTCAATCTGCGGGTAATCCTCGTATTCTTCGTCCTCGGGCAGGGGCAGCCCGGACAGACAGAAGAACTCATCCGCTGGGAACACGAAGCGCGTCCCCATTTCCGTCAGGAATTTCGCCTGCAGGGGCTTCACGGATTCAATCAGCTCCCTGGCCATCTGCCGGTCATAGGGCTTGATGTAGGGCAGCCCTTCGCGGTATTTTGTCAGTCCGATGGGCACCAGCGCGACGGACTGGGCTGCCGGGGCCAGCTGTGCCAATTCGCGGATGGACTCAAACAGAATCTCTCCGTCATTCCAGCCGGGGCAAAGCACGATCTGGCAGTGAAAGCGGATGCCGTGCTCCCGGAGCAGGCGGAGCTTGTCCATGATCAGCGCGGCCCGCGGATTGCGCAGCAGCTTCACGCGCATATCCGGATTGGTGCAATGCACGGAGATGAACAGCGGCGACACCTTCCGGCGGATGATGCGATCCAGCTCCATGTCATCGATGTTGGTCATGGTGATGTAGTTGCCCATCATCAGGGAGAGCCGCCAGTCGTCATCCTTGACGTAAAGGGTTTTGCGCATGCCCGGCGGCATCTGGTCGATGAAGCAGAAGATGCAGTGATTCTGACAGGGGCGGGGCGAGGACACGATGCTCTGATCCAGTGTGATGCCCAGGGGTTCCCAGTCCTGCTTGCGGACATGGAGCGTCACCTGGCTGCCATCCTTTTTCATAACGGCCATCTCAAAGCGGCGATTTGCCGTCAGTGCCTGATAATCAATCTGGTCGATGATGGGTTCGCCCGCGATGGAAAGCAGTTGATCGCCCTCGGCCAGACCCAGGCGCTCTGCAATGGAGCCTGGCTGCACATGGGTGATTGCGGTGGGCATGCTTCCGCCTCCTTCCTGCGCTTGATTGCACACAAACAGATGATGCGCATTTTCTCACGCATCCAGCTTATTATGCGGTAGAAATGACCAAAAGTCAAGCATAAGTCCCTTGTCTGTTTGAGGAATCGTGCCCTCTGCCATCTTTGACCAGCATGCATGCGGCGCGTGTCCACTGCCAAACTATCTTCCAAAGGGGGATGAGCGCATGGCCACATACCGCATCCGGCACTGCGAACAGCTTTCAGGGGAGGTGAGCATTCATGCGGCGAAGAATGCCGTGCTGCCGCTGATGTGCGCCTCATTGCTGACCCGCGAGCCCCTCACCCTCGAGAAGGTGCCTGCCCTGACCGACGTGCGCACCCTGACGGATATTCTTGCGGACTGCGGGGTTTCCATTCATCAGGAGCAGGATTCGCTGACGCTGTGGTCGGAGGAGCCCACCTCGCCCAGTGTGCCCGACCTGCTCAGCCGCATGCGCGCGTCCGTCCTGGTGATGGGGCCGCTCCTGGCCCGCACGGGCTATGCGCGGGTGTCGTTGCCCGGCGGATGCGCCATCGGCCAGCGCCCCATTGATTTGCATCTCAAGGGCATGGAGGCCCTCGGCGCGCAGGTGCAGCTCACCCCCGGCTCGGTGACGCTGCAGGGGAAGCTACGGGGCGGCAATGTGTACCTGGATTTTCCCTCCGTGGGCGCGACGGAGAACATCCTGCTGGCGGCAGCCCTGACCGATGGCGTTACCCGCATTGACAACGCCGCCAAGGAGCCGGAAATCATCGACCTGTGCGATTGCCTGTCAAAAATGGGCGCGCGCATCTCTGGGGCGGGGACGGGCGCCATCATCATCCGTGGGCAAAAGCTGTTGCACGGATGCACCCATAGGCCGATTCCCGACCGGATTGAGGCCGGGACGATTCTCTGTGCTTCCGCCATGACGGAGGGCAGCGTGCTTTTGCGGGGTGTGCGCCCGGAGCATATGCGGGCATTGCTTTTCAAACTGATGGAAACCGGCGTGAAGGTTCGCGAAACCCCCGCTGGCTTGCGATTGACCGGGCGCGGCAGCCAGCCGATTCAGGTGCGGACGCTGGCGTACCCCGGCTTTCCCACGGACATGCAAGCCCCCATGATGGCCCTGGCGCTGCGGCTTCGCGGCACGTCGATCTTCCTGGAAACCATCTTTGAGAACCGCTTCATGCATGCCCGGGAGATGGTTCGCCTGGGGGCGGACATCCGCATCGAGGACAGAATCGCCCTGGTGAGCGGCGGCCGTATGCTCTCGGGCACCACGGTGAGCAGCACCGATCTGCGGGGCGGAGCGGCCCTGATGCTCGCCGGTCTGGCAGCGGAGGGCGAGACGGTGCTGCGCGACCCCCACGGGCACATCGCCCGGGGATACGAAAGGCTCCCGGGGATGCTCTGCAGCCTGGGCGCGGACATCCGACAGGAGGAGACAGCGCCAGGCGCGGTTTGACAGGGGGATGGAAACGTGCTATGCTATACGGAGTTACAGAAAGAAGGGGATCACATTGGCACGCAAGGACGTGGATATGACCCAGGGAAGCATTCTCCGCCACTACCTCGAGTTTGCCGCGCCGCTGGCGCTCGGGCTGCTCTTCCAGCAGCTTTACAACACGGTGGATACCATCATCGTGGGCCGCTTCGTAGGGGAGGAATCCCTGGCGGCGGTGGGCTCCACGGGCAGCATTATCAACATGTTGATCGGCATCTTCAACGGCCTTTCGATGGGCACCGGCGTGGTGCTCTCCCAGGCATACGGCGCACATGACGAAGGGCGTATCCACCGGGTGGTGCAGACCACCATTGCCGCGACGCTGATCATGTGTGTGGTTGCTACGGCGATTGGCCTGTGCATCACCGTACCCGCCCTGCGCATGATGAATACCGACCCCGATGTGTTTCCCGAGGCCCGGACGTATCT
>JAQXLU010000021.1 GCA_029012285.1 Clostridiales bacterium
GGGCCGTAGGCAAAGTGCGCCTGGGGGTAGAGGTTCTTCACGGCCTGGGCCAGGATGTGGGCCGCGCTGTGGCGCAGGATGTGCAATTCCTCCTCGGGGGCGCACTCGGCCACATGGCCGTCGTTGTAGATCACCTTCATGGGGATTCCTCCTTTTTCGCTTGGGGGATGGTAAAGAAAATGCCCATCCCTCGCCTTGTTGTTTCGAGGGACGGGCAGAAATATCTGCACGTGGTTCCACCCTGATTGGTTCTCTTTGCCGCTGTAACGCGCAGCCCGCGGTCTGATCGGGAGGTGGTTTTCGCCGGGTTTACTCAGCCGATGCGCTTTCAGCCATGGCGCATCTCTCTGTCAGGCCTTTCAAGCCAGGTACTCTTCTCCGTCATTTCGGACGTTAAGGATAGTTTACGCCATGCGCGCCGCTTTGTCAATAGGCGCAGACGGCTTTTTTCATCAGAACAAGCCGGTGATCACGCCGTCCTCGGTCACGTCGATGCCCTCGGCGGCGGGCACCTTGGGCAAGCCGGGCATGGCGATGATGTCACCCGCAAAGGCCACCACGAAGCCCGCGCCCGCGTTCAGGCGCACCTGGCGGATGCTGAGCGTAAAGTCCTTGGGCGCGCCCAGGGCTTTGGGGTTATCGGAGAAGGAATACTGCGTCTTGGCGATGCAGACAGGCGCCTTGCCCCAGCCCTCGGCCTCGAAGTTGGCCAGCTGCTTGAGGGTGCTGCCATTGAAGCTCACGTCCTTCGCGCCATAGATGCGCTTGGCCACCGCGCGAATCTTGTCCGCCAGGGGCAAATCATCCTCGTAGGTAAAGGAGGGCGCGACCTTCTCCTGCTTGTCGACGGTTTCGCACACCAGCGCGGCCAGCTCCTTCACGCCCTCGCCACCCTTGGCCCAGCCGTCGCAGAGCTCCACGGGCGCGCCCGTTTCCTCGCAGGCACGGCGAATGACGGCCAGCTCAGCCTCGGTGTCGGTGACGAAGCGGTTCATCGCCACGATGACGGGCCGCTTCCACACATTGCGCACATGGTCGATGTGGGCGAGCAGGTTCTCCATGCCCCGCTCGACCGCCGCGACGTTCTCCTGGCCCAGGTCTGCCTTGAGCACGCCGCCGTGGGACTTGAGTGCGCGCACGGTGGCAACGATCACCACCGCGTCAGGCCACAAGCCAGACATGCGGCACTTGATGTCCAGGAACTTTTCCGCACCCAGATCAGCGCCGAAGCCCGCCTCGGTGACCACATAATCCGCCAGCTTCATGGCGGTGGTGGTGGCGATGACGGAGTTGCAGCCATGGGCGATGTTGGCGAAGGGGCCGCCGTGCATCAGGCAGGGGGTGCCGTCAATGGTCTGCACCAGATTGGGCTGGATGGCGTCGCGCAGCAGAGCCGCCATTGCACCCTGGGCATGGAGGTCACCCGCTGTCACGGGCGTACCGGCAAAGGTGCGGGCCACCTGCAAACGGGCCAGACGATTCTTCAGGTCGCTCAGGTCGCGGGCCAAGCAGAACACCGCCATCACCTCAGAAGCGGCGGTGATGTCAAAGCCATCCTCACGGGGCATGCCGTTCATCTTGCCGCCCAGGCCGGACACGACGGAGCGCAGCTGGCGGTCATTGACGTCCAGGCAGCGCCGCCAGCTCACCTGACGAGGGTCGATGCCCAGCTTGTTGCCCTGCTGGATGTGGTTGTCCACCATCGCGGCCAGCAGGTTGTTGGCGGCGGTGATGGCATGCAGATCGCCGGTAAAGTGGAGGTTGATGGACTCCATGGGCAGCACCTGGGCGTAGCCGCCACCGGTCGCGCCGCCCTTCACGCCAAAGACCGGGCCGAGGCTCGGCTCGCGCAGGGCCAGCATGGCCTTCTTGCCAATCTTGGTCATGCCGTCCGCCAATCCCACAGACACGGTGGTTTTGCCCTCGCCCGCAGGGGTGGGGTTAATGGCGGTGACAAGGATCAATTTCGCCTTCTGCTCCCCCTTGACCTGGAGGGGATCAACCTTGGCCACATAGCGGCCATAGGGGCAGAGCGCGTCCTCGCTGATGCCGGCAACGCGGGCGATTTCCTCAATCCGGCGGGGGGTGGCAGCCTGGGCAATCTGAATATCGGTAGGCATCGAATTTCTCCTTTGCGTGCAAATTCTGTCGATGGAGGGACACAAATGCGTTTCCAGCCCTCATTATACCCGAACGAACGCGCAAAATCAAGAGAAAATGTCCGCATTTTTGCTTTTCTTCCTCATCCGCACGAAAAAGATGAAAACATTGTAAAACCTGACAGGGAGGTGTAAAATCCGCCGCTTCCCCCTTGCAGGGCATGGGACGAAATGGTATAATAAATGTTGTTGTAATCTGCTGCCACTGCAGCTTTGAGAATTGGAGGATGCGCTATGATGTGCAAACGTGCCGCAGCTTCTTTGCTTGCGGGCATGCTGCTGATGACGATATTCCCCACCGCCGGGGCTGAATCAACCCCCGCCCCGACGCCATCCCCTGCGACTGACCCCACCTCGACCCCCAGCGTCTATCAAACGCTGCCGCCCCGCGGGATTCTCTATACCGTTCCGCCATCCCCCCTGCCCACGGATTCCACCGGCAAGGAGATGAAGCTGGATGACTGGTACGAGTGGTACTACGGCACGGTGCTGAATCTGCCCAACAGCAATTACCGCGATGCGATTTATATCCGGGACGGGCGCGTGATCTTTGACGAAAACAACCTGCCCGAGCCGGTAGGGGAAACCTACCCGGACAAGACCGTCGAGGATTTTGACCTGAAATCCCCTGCCCTTTACACCGCGACCCTCAAGGAAGCCACGTCAGCCTACCCGGTTCGCAGCATCTATGTGGAGCGGCTGTTCCGCGTGAGCGGCGCGACGAAGGTGGACGTGCTGTATGTGGATCCCCTGTGGGTCATCGTCCGCTACAAGGGGATGATCGGGTATGTCAAGCGCCATCGCCTGCTAAGCGTGACGACGGTGGATCCGGTCAACACGCCCCCCTACGGCGTGCAGAAGCATCAGTACGTCGCCACCACAAAGACGGACGCCTATGTCCGGGCCAGCATGAGCTTTGACGAGCCCGCCAACTGGGCGCTGCTCAAGCCCGGCACCACATTGTCCATCTGGAAGTTTGTGGGCGAATGGGCGGTGGTCAACTACTGGCGCACCTATGGCTACATTCATATCAGCGAGCTGGAGGATCTGCGGATGGTGTCCCCCACGGACGAACCCTTGTCCGACGATACCCCCATTGCCGCCTACACCTCATATTACAAGGTGAACAGCAGCGAATCCATTCAGAACCGCATGGTGAACATCGACGTTGGCATCCGCCATATGTCCATTGTGCTTCAGCCCGGCCAAACCGCCGACGCCAATCAGCTCATGGGCCCCTACGCCCTGGAGAACGGCTATCTGCTGGCCGGCGCGCTGGTGGACGGCGGCACCACCCTCAGCCCCGGCGGCGGCACCTGTCAGGTGTCCTCCACGCTGTATAACGCGCTGCTGCAGTGCCCCGGCATCAAAATCATCTACCGCCGCGCCCATGGCGACAACGGCGCGCCCTACCTGCCCATGCATGTGGATGCCGCCGTCGGCAACAATGAATTGAACCTGGTTTTCCGCAACGATTATGACTTCCCCATCCGCCTGGAGGGACACACCAACTACGACGGCGCGCTGTGCTGGCTGATCTACCGTGCAGATACCGAGGCCGCCAAATGACGCTCTATCACAACTTGACCCAGTGCAGCTTTCTGTGCCGGGTCAATCGCTTTATTGCCAAATGCCTGGTATGCGGCGTGGAGATAGCCGTGCATGTGAAGAACACCGGCCGCCTGGGGGAGCTGCTCGTGCCCGGCGCGCTGTGCTATCTGGAGCGCGCCGCCCAGCCCGGCAGGAAAACCCTCTTCGACCTGGTGGCGGTGGAAAAGGACGGGCGCATCATCAACATTGATTCCCAGGCACCCAACCTCATCGCCCGGGAATGGGTCGGGCAGGGCGGCTTTGGCGACGTCACGGCCCTTCGCAGCGAGGTGACCTACGGGGATTCTCGCTTTGACCTGGCCTATTGGCGCTCCGGCGCTGCGCCCACGCTGCCCCCCAGCGGCTTCATCGAGGTCAAGGGCGTGACGCTCTTTGACGGCGCGGGGCTATCCTGCTTCCCGGATGCGCCCACCAGCCGCGGGGTCAAGCATTTGCACGGGCTGATCCGGGCAGCACAGTCCGGGATGGAAGCGGCGGTCTGCTTCGTTATCATGAGGGAGGACGCGAACGGGCTGATCCCCAACGACCGCACAGACCCCGCCTTTGGCGCGGCGCTGCGCCAGGCCGCTGCGGCGGGGGTGCGCCTGATCGGCGCGTGCTGCCGCGTCACGGCAGATTCTGCCCGCATCATCCGGACAGTGCCCGTCCGATTGTGACGGATGCAAGACACACAAGGAGTATACACATGAAGCGCATCTTTTCCTTCCTGCTGATTGGTCTGCTGGCCTTCCCCGCCCTGGCTGAAAGCGCCGACGAGGTCCGCCTGCGCCCCCAGTGGCCCGTGCCGGACTATGTCACCCGTTTGCTGGAGGTGGCAGACAGCGAGGTCGGGTATCGCGAGGGGCCCCACGGCTACTCGAAATTCGGTGAATACTGGGGCGACCCCTACGCCCAGTGGTGCGCCGAGTTCCTGTGCTGGTGCGTCGATCAGGTGGACAAGACCTACGGCACGGAGCTACTCAAGAATGTCTATCCCCTCTATTCCGGGCAGAATACGGGCATGAAGTGGTTCATCAAGCAGGGGCGTTGGGTCGCCCGCAACGGCAATCTGGACGAGTGGGGCTACCAGTGGTTCAAGGGGGCGGATCGGTTCATCACCGCCGGGGAGTACATCCCCCAGCCCGGCGACTGGGTGTTCTTCTCCTGGACCAGCGACGGCAACACCTCCCACGTTGCCATGGTGGAATACGCCACCATGGACAGCAAGGGCAATGTGAGCATCCACTGCGTTGAGGGCAACAACCCTGTATCCGTGGCTCGGGTGACCTATTCCACGCAGGACAAGAAGATATTGGGCTACGGCACGGTGCATGACGTGGCGGACTGGACAATGCGCCCCGGCAATAACGGCGCGAAGGTCACCGAGCTGCAGGAGAAGCTGGTCTACCTGGGGTATCTGACGCAGGACAGCATCACCGGGCACTACGGCGTCAACACCCAGGAGGCGATTAACCGTTTCCAGACTGCGAACGGCCTGAAGGTGCTGGGGATTGCCAACATCGAAACACAGTCACGCATCAATCAGTTCTGCGAGGAAAAGCGATACCAGGACGCGGACGCCTGGCAGGTGGCCGTGGAGGACGACAACTTCTTTGAATAAGCAGGGAGGGCAAAGTATGGATCCGATTTATGTGTGCGGCCACCGCAACCCCGACACAGACTCCATCGTGTCCGCGATGGCCTACGCGGCGCTGAACAACGCCATGGGGGATCACGCCTATGTGGCGGCCATGCTGGGCCAGCCCAACGACGAGAGCCGCTTTTTGCTGGAGCGCTTCCAGTTTGAGCCGCCGCTGCTGCTTTCCACCGTGCGCACCCAGGTGCGGGACATCGAGTTCGACACCCCACCCACCATCGGGGAGCAGGTGCCCGTCAACCATGCGTGGCAGATCCTGCGGGAGCACAAGGAGCTGTCCGCCATCCCCGTGACGCGGGAGGACGGCAGCCTGTTTGGCATGATCACCGCCGGCAGCGTGGCAGAGAGCGACATGGAATCCATCTCCACGCCCCGGGTGACGGATGTGCCGGTGTTCAACCTGCTCTCCGCCCTGGAGGGGCACATCGTCAACAACGAGGAGGACACCTTCGACGCGATCTCCGGCGAGGTTGTGATCGCCCTCCCCCATCGGGACGGGACGCTTCAGGGCGTGCCCGAGGGTGCCATCGTCCTGTGCGGCGAGCAGGAGGACATGATCGAGGAGGCCCTGCGGCGCAAGGCCAGCTGCATCATCGTGTGCCAGGGTGCGGTACCGGAAAAATACCTTCATCTCCACAGCCAAACCTGTGTGATCGTCACTCCCTGCGACGCCTACCGCGCGGCACGGATGATCTACCAGGCCATCCCCGTCAGCCGCATTGCCCAAACGCAGGAGCTGGTGTACTTCCACCTCAACGACTTCATCGACGATGTGCGCGACACGGTGCTGCAAAGCCGCTACCGCTCCTACCCCATCCTGGATCACCGCGACCGCGTGGTCGGCACGCTCAGCCGCTATCACCTGCTAAGGCCCAAGCGCAAGCGGGTGGTGCTGGTGGATCACAACGAGAAGAGCCAATCCATCCCCGGGCTGGATCAGGCGGAGATCGTTGCCATCGTCGATCATCACCGCCTGGCGGATGTGCAGACCGGGCACCCTGTTTTCATGCGTAACGAGCCAGTGGGCTCCACCACCACCATCGTGGCCACCATGTTCCAGGAGCGCGGCTTGCAGCCCTCACCGAAGCTGGCAGGGCTGATGGCGGCGGCCATCCTGTCGGATACGGTGCTGTTCAAGTCCCCCACCTGCACGTCGCGGGACAGGCGGATGGCGGAGCGCTTGACCCGCATTGCCGGCATCGACCTGGACAATCTGGGACGGGAGATGTTCTCCGCCGTGTCCGGCGCGGACAAGTCGGTGGAAACGCTGATCAACACCGACTTCAAGGAATTCCACATCGCCGGGCACGCGCTGGGCATCTGCCAGATCACATGCCTGGAAACCGACGCCCTCGTGGCCCGGCTGGACGAGATTCTCCCCGCCATGGAGAAATTGAAAGCCCTGCGAGGCTACGACATGGTGCTGATGATGCTCACCGACGTGCTGCGCTGCGGCACAGAGCTGGTGTTCCTGGGGGACGAGGAGGCTATCGCCCAGGCCTTTGACACCGGGAAGCTGACCGAACAGCATGTGTTCCTGCCCGGCGTGGTCAGCAGAAAGAAGCAGATCGTACCCGCGCTCTCGGCGCTGTGGGGGTAATGATGAACATTTACCTGTTTTCCGGCCCTTGCGGCTGCGGCAAGACGACGCTGAGCACCGCCTTCGCCCCCACCCTGAATGCACCGGTTTACCTCATCCACGGGGACGACTTCCAGGCGGGCTTCGTCCAGGCGCAATGCCCCGATGTGCCACGCGTGGCCTGGGAGAACATTCTGCCCTTCAACTGGGACTGCATCATCAGCGTGGCCCGCAGGGCGCTTGCACTCGGCGTGGATGTGGTGATTGACTACATCGTCGAGGAGGAGCTTCCCCGGGTGATCGCCCTTGCGAGGGAGTTTGACGCGGCGCTTAACTACATCGTGCTGACCGCCTCAAAGGAAACGCTGCGCGCTCGGCTGGAAGCGCGGGGCGATGCATGGCTGACAGCGCGTTCCCTGTTCCTGCGGGAAAAGCTCCGCGCCATGCCAGAGAATCAGGGGCATTTGCTGGATGTCACCGGCTTGAGCGTACAGGAGGCGCTGGAACAGGTGTGCATGGGGCAATTCCATATAGATTTATCATGAAACAGGCCGTCCCTCGGGGCGGCTTTTGGTTTGCCAACCATCCGAATGTGAACTGTATGTGAAATCAATCGCATACTATTGACATCATGCGATGAATCGGCTATAATACACCGGAAGCGAAATGGAAGGAGGTCTATCATGGAGACACCGATTGCGGGCTACGGCTGGTTCATCAAGCGCATCGACAACGCGCTGGCCAAGGAAGCCAACAGCAACCTGCAGGCCCTCAACCTGACCATGCAGCAGAACCGGCTGCTGATTCAACTGGCCTTGGCGGAAACGCATACGCTGTCCCTCAAGACGCTGGAGGAGCGCTTCGGCGCGGCCCAGTCCACTGTGGCAGGGTTGGTCTCCCGGCTGGAGAAGAAGGGGCTCATCCAAGCCCTGAGCGACCCGGCGGACAGGCGCGTCAAGCTGGTGCGGCTGACGGAGGAGGGCGAGCGGCTCAACGCCATCAGCAGGCAGAAGGTGGTGGAATCCGAGGCGCGCCTGACCGCACTGCTCACCGAGGAGGAGAAGGAGCAGCTCCTCACCTGCCTGAGAAAGGTCTACGAAGCCGTTAAATAGCGCCGGCTTGATTCTATTTAGAAAGGATACAACACGTATGGTGAAAAAGCTCGCTTCCTATGTGAAGCAGTACAAGCGCTCGGCCATTCTCACGCCGCTGTGCGCTGCTGGCGAGGTGGTGATGGAGGTGCTCATCCCGCTGGTCATGGCCAAGCTCATCAACCAGGGCATTGAAGCAAACGATATGAACGCACTGGTCAAGTACGGTTTGCTGATGCTGCTTCTGGCCCTGGTGAGCCTGTTCTTCGGCGTGGCCTGCGCCCATTTGGCCAGCCATGCCTCCACCGGCTTTGGCGCAAATCTGCGCAAGGCGATGTATGAGAACATCCAGCGCTTCTCCTTTGCCAACATCGACAAGTTCTCCACTGCGGGCCTCGTCACCCGTTTGACCACCGACGTGACCAACATTCAGAACACCTTTCAGATGATCACCCGCATTGCCGTGCGCGCGCCGCTGACGCTGCTCTTTTCTCTGGTCGCGGCGCTATCCATTTCCGGCAAGCTGTCGTCGATCTTCCTGGTGGCGCTGGTGTTCCTCAGCTTAGCATTGGCGCTCCTGATGGCCTCGGTGTCCAAGCTGTTCAGCCAGGTGTTCAAGAAGTACGACGCGCTCAACGCCTCCGTGCAGGAGAACGTCAAGGGCATCCGCGTGGTGAAGGCCTTCGTCCGGGAGGATTACGAGGCGAAGAAGTTCCGCGATGCATCCGGCGCGATCTACAAGCTCTTTGTCAAGGCGGAGAACCTGATCGCCCTGGGCAGCCCGGTGATGATGGGCACGGTGTACGCCGTCATTCTGCTTTTATCCTGGTTCGGCGCCAAGCTGGTGTGCAGCCCTGAATCCGGCATGCTGGTGGGCGATTTGAGCGCCATGTTCTCCTACGTCATGTCCATCCTGATGAACCTGATGATGCTCCTGATGATCTTCATGAACCTCACCATGTCCGCCGCGGCGGGCAAGCGCATCGTTGAGGTGCTGGACGAGGAGCCCACCATCATTGACCCCGAAAAGCCCCTCACCCAGGTGAAGGACGGCTCCATCGACTTCAACCACGTCCACTTCAAGTACCATGCCGAGGGCTCCGGCGATGATATACTGGAGGACATCAACCTGCACATCAAATCCGGTGAGACCATCGGCATCATTGGCGGCACCGGCTGCGGCAAAACCACCCTGGTGAGCCTCATCAGCCGCCTGTATGATGTGACGGAGGGCTCCGTGCGCGTCGGCGGGGAGGACGTGCGCGCCTACGACCTGGAAGCCCTGCGCGATCAGGTCGCGGTGGTGCTGCAAAAGAACGTGCTCTTCTCCGGCACCATCCTGGACAATCTGCGCTGGGGCAAGGCGGACGCAACCCTCGAGGAGTGCCAGGCCGTATGCCGTCAGGCCTGCGCGGATGAGTTCATCGAAAAGATGCCAGACAAGTATGACACCTACATCGAGCAAGGCGGTACGAACGTTTCCGGCGGACAGAAGCAGCGTCTGTGCATCGCCCGTGCGCTGCTGAAGAAGCCCCGCGTGCTCATTCTGGACGATTCCACCTCCGCCGTGGATACCGCCACCGACGCAAGAATTCGTCGCGCCTTCAAGGAGGCCATCCCCGGCACGACCAAGCTCATCATCGCCCAGCGCATCGCCTCCGTGCAGGATGCGGACCGCATCATCGTCATGGAGGACGGGCGGATTGCCGCCTTCGACACCCACGAGGCGCTGCTGGACAAATGCGCCATCTACCGCGAAATCTACGAGACCCAGACCAGCGGCTCGGGTGACTTTGACGAGACCAACAGCGACAAGGACATCGAGGTCTACGACGTCAACAAGGTCGCAAAAGCCCCGACGCCCGATCTGCCGGCCTTCCCCTCAAAGGGCGCAAAGCACCGCAAGGAGGTGAGCAAGCCATGATGGGTCATGGTCCGCGCCACGGCGCACATCGGCCGCCCATGTCGCTCAAAGGACAGGGCAAGCTGCTTGCCCGCGTGCTGAAATTCATCATGAAGAACTACGGGCTGCACTTCATCGTCGTGCTGGCCTGCATCCTGATCACCGCCCTGTGCACACTGCAGGGCACGCTCTTCACCGAGGAGCTCATCGACGTTTACATCAAGGGCATCCTGGAGGGCAGCAAGACCTTCGGCGATCTGGGGGCAAGGCTGCTTCGCCTGGCCTGCATCCTGGCCATCGGCGTGGGCTGCTCCTATTTGCAGCAGCGCATCATGGCGGTTGTCACCCAGGGCTCCATGCTCAAGATCCGCAACGAGCTGTTCACCCACATGCAGACGCTGCCGATCAAGTACTTCGACACCCACTCCCATGGCGATATCATGTCCGTGTACACCAACGACGTGGACACCATGCGCATGCTGATAGGCCAGAGCCTGACCCAGCTGGTCAACTCCTCCGTCACGCTCATCGTCACCTTTGTCAGCATGGTTCGCCTCTCCCCCATCATGACCGTGCTGTCCATCGTGCTAATCACGCTGACCATGCTCATCTCCGCCAAGCTGATGGGCATGTGCGGCAAGTACTTCGTCGCCCAGCAGGAAAACCTGGGCAAGCTCAATGGTTACATTGAGGAAATGACCACCGGTCAAAAGGTGGTGAAGGTGTTCTGCCACGAGGAGAAGGCTCAGGAGGGCTTCGACGCCTTGAACGAGAAGCTCCGCGTCGCCGCGCATGAGGCCAACCGCTGGTCCAACACCATGGGCCCGATCAACAACAACCTGGGCCACATCTCCTATGTCATCTGCGCGATGGTGGGCTCCGCTCTGGCCATCCTGTCTGGCAATAGCCTGATGACCCTGGGCAAGCTGGTCACCTACCTGACGCTGAACCGCAACTTCACCCAGCCCATCACCCAGGTGACCCAGCAGATGAATTCCATCATCATGGCCATGGCAGGCGCGCGCCGCGTGTTCGATTTGATGGACGCCGAGCCCGAGGACGACAACGGCTACGTGGAACTGGTCAACGCCCACGAGGACGAGCAGGGCCATCTGGTGGAAACCGAGAAGCGCACCGGTCTCTGGGCCTGGAAGCACCCCCACGGGGACGGTACCGTCACCCTGACCAAGGTGGAGGGCGGCGTAACCTTCACCGATGTGGACTTTGGCTACACGGATGAGAAGCAGGTGCTCTACGACATCAACATGTACGCCATGCCTGGGCAGAAGATCGCCTTTGTCGGCGGCACCGGTGCGGGCAAGACCACCATCACCAACCTGATCAACCGCTTCTACGACATCCAGGACGGCAAGATCCGCTACGACGGCATCAACATCAACAAGATCAAAAAGGATGATCTGCGCCACTCCCTGGGCATGGTGCTCCAGGACACCCACCTGTTCACCGGCACGGTGCTGGACAACATCCGCTACGGCAAGCTGGACGCCACCGACGAGGAATGCATCGCCGCCGCCAAGCTGGCCAATGCGGACGGCTTCATCCGCAAGCTGCCCGAGGGCTACCACACCATGCTCACCGGCGACGGCGCGAACCTCTCCCAGGGGCAGCGCCAGCTGCTGGCCATCGCCCGTGCGGCGGTTGCTGACCCGCCCTGCCTGATCCTGGACGAGGCCACCTCCTCCATCGACACCCGCACCGAGACCCTGGTGCAGCACGGCATGGACGCGCTGATGCACGGGCGTACGACCTTCGTGATCGCGCACCGTTTGTCCACGGTCAAGAATTCCGACTGCATCATGGTGCTCGAGCAGGGCCGCATCATCGAGCGCGGCACCCACGAGGATCTGTTGG
>JAQXLU010000022.1 GCA_029012285.1 Clostridiales bacterium
TTCTCCACCAACAAGATCGTTTCCGGCTTCAAAAACTCCATCTTCATCACCCTGGCCGGTACGTTCATCAACCTGTTCTTCACCGTCACGATGGCCTACGCCATCTCCAAGCCCCGCTTGCGCGGCCGCAACTTCGTGCTCAACATGGTGATCTTCTCCATGTTCTTCGGCGGCGGCATGATCCCCTCCTACATCGTGGTCGCCAACATGCTGAACATGAAGAACACCTACTGGTCGGTGCTGCTGCCCGGCGCCATCAGCGCGTACAACATGATGATCGTGAAGAACTTCTTCCAGGGCATCCCCCAGGAGCTGGAGGAATCCGCTGCCATCGACGGCTGCACCGATGTGGGCATCCTGTGGAAGATCGTGCTACCCCTGTCCCTGCCCGTGCTGGCCACCTTCGGTTTGTTCTACGCCGTCGGCCACTGGAACGCCTACTTCGGCGCGATGATCTACATGCCCGGCGCGCGCGAAAAGTGGCCGCTGCAGGTGCTGCTGCGCGAGATCATCATTCTGGCCAACGCCACTGTGGGCGACGCCGCCCTGATGGATCCCGAATTCGTCCAGCCCCCGGAGCAATCCGTCAAGATGGCCGTGATCGTGGTGTCCACCGTGCCCATCATGTGCGTCTACCCCTTCCTGCAGAAGTACTTCGTCAAGGGCGTCATGGTTGGCGCGCTCAAGGGCTGATGCCCTCAACTCCCCCATTGGATCCATGATGGAGGCATCCATTATGATCATAAATTAACAAGGAGGTTTCCCCATGAAGAAGCTGGTTTCCCTGATCCTGGCGCTGGCGATGGTGCTGTCCATGATGTCCTTCGCCGCTGCCGAAGAACCCTTCGTCATCTCCGTCCTGCTGCCCGACCACAATGTGGACGTGGACTTCCAGAAGGAGAACAACCCCATCCTTGAGGCCATCGAGAAGGCCTCCGGCGTGAAGCTGGACATCATCTTCGCGGCCAACTCCACCTACGGCGACACCCTGAACACCACCATGGCTGATCCCTCCAGCAAGCAGCCCATGATCGTGCGTATGACCGATGCTCGCGGCACCACCATGATCAACAACGCCCGCGCTGGCGCTTTCTGGGATCTGACCGAGTACGTCAACGATCCGGTCAACTACCCCAACCTGGTGGGTAATGCCGGCATCTACTCCAACATCTCCATCGACGGCCGCATCTATGGCATCTACTGCACCCGCGCGTACCCCCGTGCCGGCGTGTACTACCGCAAGGACATCGCTGCTGAGTGCGGCATCACCGAAATCCCCACCACCATCGAGGAGCTGACCGCTCTGACCAAGGCCCTGGCAACCTACAAGAAGGATTGCTACGCCATCAACATGTGCTCCTACACCGCTGGCACCATCAGCATCGCCACCGTGATGCATGGCGCGCCCAACGAGTGGGGCATTGACGAGAACGGCGATGTGTATCCCGCCCACAAGTCCCCCGCTTACCTGGAAGGCCTGAACTGGCTGCGTGACATCTACGCGCTGGGCGGCATCGACCCCAACTTCGCCACCATCGACTCCTCCACCTGGAACAACCCCGAGCGTAACGGCACCGCCTTCATGCGCTTTGACTGCCTGGACAACTGCTACCGTCAGCAGGAGTGGTTCGAGAAGGAAGCCGGCGTGACCGAACAGATCTGGGAGTACGTGGGCCCCGTGGCGCAGGCTGACGGCGAAATCACCGTGTGGCCCCAGAACCCCGGCTTCGCGGGCGAGCTGGTCGTGACCAAGGCCGTGAAGGAAGAGGATCTGCCCAAGGTCATGAAGTTCCTTGACTGGTGCAACACCGCCGAGGGCCAGATGCTGATCAACTGGGGCGTGGAAGGCCTGACCTACTGGATCACCGAGGACGGCTACCGCACCTCCGAGAATCCCAACGGCGGCACCTCTGACGTCAACGTCGAGACCAAGAAGATCCAGGGCTCCATCAACCAGCTGGGCATGGGCGTCATGGGCGACCTGACCATCAAGTCCAAGGACAGCGCCATGCGTATGCGCTACAACGAGCTGAACACCATCCTGGCGCCCTACGCGGTGGCCAACCCCTGCTACCCCTACGTGTCCGAGACCAACGTGTCCTTCGGCGCTCAGCTGTCCACCATCCTGTCTGACGCTGCAACCCAGTACATCGCCGGCATCATCGGTGAGGCTGAGCTGCGTGCTGCTTGGGATGAGTGGGAAGAGATGGGCGGCGCCAAGATCATCGCTGAGTACAACGAGGCGTATCACGCTGCTCAGGGCAAGTAATCAAGTATTCTCCGTCAACCCCGGGGCTGTCGCACAAGCGGCAGCCCCTTTCCATGCGGTCTTCGCGTCATCTTGCGGAATGCACGCCCCGGGGGACGACCTGCCAAGCGCCGGGGCGTCGCTTTGCCTTGCCAGGATGCGCCAAACCTGCTATAATGGAAACAAATCATCACACGAGGTGACAAGCATGGCAACCATCTGGATCATTGGCGACTCTACGGTGGAGGACAACAAGCCGCCCTTCCGCGGCTGGGGCTGGGCCATCCCCCAGTATGCAGCGGAGGGCGTCTGCGTGCGCAATCACGGCCTGTCCGGGCGCAGCACCCGCTCCTTCCGGGATGAGGGGCTTTTTAAGCCCGTGCAGGAGGGCATGCAGCAGGGCGATCTGCTGCTCATCCAGTTCGGGCACAACGACGAAAAGGACGCCCCCGAGCTCCACACCGACCCCGACAGCACCTACCCCGAATTCCTGTCCTGGTACTGCGACGAGGCGCTTTCGCGCGGCGCACAGCCGGTGCTCATCACCCCCGTCAGCCGCCGGTGGTGGATTCACGGGGGCGAGATGCTCTACACCCACGGCGAATACCCCGCCGCCATGCGCAAGCTGGCCGCAGCGCGACACATCCCCCTGGTGGATTTGAAGGCCGCCTCCCGCAAGCTGTACCTGTCCCTGGGGGAGGAAAAGACCGCCGAGCTCTTCGTGCGCATCCCCAAGGGCGAGAACCCGGACTTCCCCGACGGGCACGACGACAAGACCCACTTCAATGCCGACGGCGCGAAGCGGATTGCCGAATTGGTGGTTGACGGTCTCCGCCAGGACGAGCGCACCCGGGCATACGTGAAATAAGCTGCACATGAGGCGATGAACATGGAATTCCTTTGTGAGAAGAAGTACATCCTCCTGCCGGCAAGCTTCCATGCGCAGAAAAAGCGATTGTATTTCCACGATGGGGACAAGCTGGTGCTTGACCTGGTGGTCGCTCTGGACAACGACGCGCCGGAGTACCGCTTCCCGGTGGATGTGGCACGCTTTCGCGGCAAAACGCTGCGCGTCAGCTGCGATCCCGCTATGGAGGTGCGCTTTGATACCGCTGACGAGGTGGCGCTGGACTACGCTGGCAAGTACCGCCCGCTGGTGCACTTCACCAGCAAGCGCGGCTGGCTCAACGATCCCAACGGCCTGACGTATGCCGGCGGCAAGTACCTGATGTACTACCAGCACAACCCTGCGGCCACTACCTGGGAGAACATGCACTGGGGCTTTGCCGAGAGCAACGACCTCATCCACTGGCGAGAGTATGGCGACGTGCTCTTCCCGGATGAGCGCGGCACCATCTTTTCCGGCAGCGCCATCGTGGACAGGCGAAACGTCACTGGCTTGCGCCAGGGCGATACCGACGTGATCGTGTACTTTTTCACCTGCGCGGGCGATACCTCGGAGGCGTCCCGCAATCAGCCCTTCACGCAGCATCTGGCCTACAGCACCGACGGCGGCAGGACGCTGATCCGGCGGCAGGAGCCGCTGCTTGGGCAGCTTGCCGGGGGCAACCGTGACCCCAAGGTGATCCCTTACCAGCCGGATGGCAGCTACATCATGGCCCTATACCTGGAGGGGCACGAATTCGCGCTGTTCAAGTCGATGAATCTGCTGGACTGGACGGAGCTTCAGCGCCTCGCATTGCCGGACGACGCGGAATGCCCCGATTTCTATCCCCTGCCCACGCCGGACGGGGACGGCGTGAAGTGGGTGTTCTCCGCCGCATCGGACAGGTATGTCATCGGCCACTTTGATGGGCAGCGCTTCACCGCCGAAACGGAGCAGCGCCAGCTCAATTACGGCAACGCGTCCTACGCGGCCCAGTCCTGGTCGGATACGCCCGACGGCAGGCGCATCCGCACCGCATTCATCTCCACGGTGATCCCCGGCATGCCCTTTGGCTGCTGCATGGACATTCCTCAGGAGATGTCCCTGCGCCGGGTGAACGGACAGCTGCGGCTCTGCGCGATACCGGTGACGGAGATCAGCAGCCTGTACTCATCCAGCCGCACCCTTGGGCTCACGCGGGTGGATGCGGCCCATCCGCTTACGCAAATGGTTGATCGCAAGGCCTGCGATGTGACGCTCCGGGTGAAGGCCGGCGCGTCCTTCCGGGTGGCGCTCTTTGGCCTGTGCATCGAATATGACGCATCCGCCCGTCAGCTCCGTTGCGGCGAAAAGGCCGCGCCGGTCACAGGCGAGAACGGCACGGTGGCGCTGCGGATTCTCTATGACACCCTCAGCGCGGAGATCTTTGCCGACAGCGGCAGCGTGTTCCTGGGCATGACCTACATTCAGGACGCC
Source organism: Clostridiales bacterium (assembly GCA_029012285.1). Lineage (GTDB taxonomy): Bacteria > Bacillota > Clostridia > Christensenellales > Aristaeellaceae > UBA11524. Next base: position 4,611 of record JAQXLU010000022.1, read on the forward strand.
AACTTGTCCATCCTGACCATAACCAGCGAGGCGGCGGAGGTGGAAAGCCTCACGGTTGCCGAAATGAACCCATTCTACGAATCCCACACAAACCAATGAGGAGGCAACACCATGGACTTCAAGCAGATTGCAGACAAGGTGCTGGGCATGCTCCAGCGCGCGGACGGCAACGATCCCTCCCGGGGTCACCTGACGATGAACAACTGGGAGTGGCCCACCGGCGTGGCGCTCTACGGCATCTACAAGACCTACCAGCAGTCCGGGGACAAAACCATCCTGGACTACCTGATTGGCTGGTATGACGACATGCTCCACCGCGAGCAGCAGCCCCACCGCAACGTCAACACCGTCGCGCCCGTGCTGACCCTCACCTGCCTGTACGACGAGACGAGGAATCCCGAGTACCTGACCCACATCGAGTCCTGGGCAAAGTGGGTGCTGGAGGAAATGCCCCGCACCGAGTACGGCGGCTTGCAGCACTGCACGGTGTGGAACAAGCACTACCAGCAGCTGTGGTGCGACACGCTGTTCATGGTCTGCCTGTTCCTGGCCAAGGCCGGCGTGGTGCTGAACAGGCCCGAATGGATCGACGAGGCGGAGTACCAGTTCCTGATGCACATCCGCTATTTGCAGGACAAGACGACCGGCTTGTTCTACCACGGCTGGACCTTTGATCGCCGCCACAACTTTGCCAACGCCAAGTGGGCCCGCGGCAACGCCTGGTTCACCGCCGCCGCCATCGAGCTCAAGGACATCACCGGGCGCGACAACGCCGCCATGCGGATGATCCTCTCCGCCTGGGAGGATCAGGTGCTGGCCCTGTGGAAGTACCAGCGCGTGAACGGCTCCTTCACCACGCTGATCGACGTGGAGGAAACCTACTGCGAAACCAGCGCCACCGCCGCCATCGCCTACGGTGTGCTCAAGGGGCTGCGCATGGGCATGCTCAAGGACGCCCGCTACCTGGAGATGGCACGCCTGGCCACCCAGTCCGTGCTGGATAACATCGACGAAACCGGCGCGGTGCAGGGCGTTTCCGGCGGCACCGGCATGGGCTACAACCTCCAGCACTACAAGGACATCATCGTCACTCCCACGGCCTACGGACAGGGGTTGACCTTCCTGATGCTCACCGAGCTGATGCGCAAGGGCGAGTTTGAGTTCTTTGGCGAATAATATATAGAAAAGCGAGTTTCACGATGCATAAGAAGCTGCTCCCGATTCTATTGCTGCTCTGTCTCCTCTGCGCCAGCACAGCCCGGGCAGAGGTGGTGTTCAACCCCAACCTACACGCCTTCCCGACAAAGCTGGCGGATGGCACCTACTCGCCGGACGGCCCGCGGCCTTTCACTGCCGGGGAGATGGGCGACGGCCTGCTGGAGATCTGGTTCGGGCGTGTCGGCGTATGCGACTGCTTCATCGTCCGCTGCAACGGCGAGGTGATGATGATCGACGGCGGCACTGTACGCCATAACAAAGCCACCCGGCTACTGCTTGGCAACCTGGGCATCACGCGGGTGGATTACCTTTTCAACACGCACCACCACGACGATCACCTGCAGGAGCAGGAATACCTGGTGCGCTCCGGCTTTGAGGCAGGCATATTCCTCACCCCGTACCGCCGTGATTTCCCGGTGGAGGGCCAGCTGAAGATGCAAAACACCATCGACAAAGCCGGGATTCCCTACAAGACCCTCGCCCATGGCGACAAAATGATGCTCGGCGGCGAAAACGGCGCAGAGATCACCTTCTACCGCTGGACCAAGAACACCCAGGCCAATTTCTCCTCCATGATGTGCCGCATGGTCTATGGCGAGCGCAGCATATATTTCATGGCGGACGTCATCGGCGTGGCTCAGAAGGATCTGGCGGAGAATTATCTCGATGAGATTCCCTGGGATTCGGACATCCTCAAGGTGGGCCATCATGGCTACACCACGCAGGAGCCGGCCCTGCTCAATGCCATCTCGCCGGAGCTTTGCATCATCACCAACACCCAGGCCGAAGCGGAAAAGACCGTCAAGCAGCTCAAGCAATTGGACATCCCCTTCAGGGCCACGACGGCAGGCACCATCTACGTCCGCACCGATGGCAGCGACGGCTGGGAGTACGTCCAGGACAAATCCTATTTGGAACAGTAAATCACCGGGGAGAACGCCGTCGCGCCTTCTCCCCGTTTTTTTTGCGCGGCGCTGTACAAAACGCGAGCCACAGGTGTCTAAACAGGTGCAAGGAGATGATGAAACCATGACCGAACCCAGGGTGCTTGGCCTGCAAGAGGTGCAGCCCTCGCGGGATGAAGTCCTGTCCGAATGGCTATCGGCATATGGCGACCTGATCAACCGCACCTGCTGTTTGCTCCTTTGTGACAGGACGTTGGCGGAGGACGCCACGCAGGAGACCTTCATCCGCGCATGGAAGTCGATGGCCCTGTTCAAGGGGAATGCCTCGCCGAAAACGTGGCTCACCCGCATCGCCATCAACTGCTGCCACAACGTCCGCCGCACGGCATGGTTCCGTCTGCGCGACAGGAGCGTCGCCCCGGATGATCTGCCCCTTCCCGCCCCCGATGAGGACAGGACGCTGTTCCTCACCGTGCAGCAGCTGCCCGAAAAGTACAGGCAGGTCATTATCCTCAAGTACTACCAGGGCATGAAGCTGGAGGAGGCGGCCGAGGTGCTGGGCATCAGCCGCTCCGCCGTGCATCAACGCTTGCAAAAGGCGCTGAAACTGCTGCGCCTGGACTTTGACGAAGGGAGGGACTCACATGACTGAACGCGATTTGCAGCGCGTACTGACCCAAAGCGTACAGGATGTGCACCTCTCGGACGCGGCCCGGCGGCGCATCCGCCTGGCCACAAAGGAGGAAAGAACCATGAATGGCAAGAAGCTCATTGGCATCGTGCTGGCCCTGGTGCTGGCGCTGACCGCCAGCGTCGGCATCGCGGCGGAGCTGGGCATGTTCGACTACCTGTCCCGCAAGTTCGGGCAGGACGTGCTGCCCGGGGCGAACAACCTCATCCGCGAGGACATGGCCAGTGGCGAAAACGACTACGCCACCTACCACATCAAGCAGGCGGTGTATGACGGCAAGTCCGTGTCGCTGTTCACCGAGATTCGGCCCAAGGACGAGCACACGCTGCTTCTCAACGAGGGCTGGGACATGGATATGCCCTACGCCGCGCTGGCCGAGGCTACGGAGGAAGCGGTACTTGCCGACTCCCGCAGCATCGCGGAATACGCTGCTGAAAACGGCATGACCCACATCGTGGAGGTCAGTGTGAACCTCCTGGGCGATGTCGGCTGGTCCGGCTCCAGCGAATGGCATAGCAACGTTGTAACCCTGCTGACCTCCGCGCCCATGGAGGGTGACACCGTCCAACTGCCACTGGAGTATTTCGCCTACGACTACACCACCGATACAGCCCAGCGGGTGAAGGACGAAATCGCCCTCAAGGCTGTGAAGCCCCTGTGGACGGTCAGCAGCCAGGAAACCTTCGACCTGCCCGAATTTGGCATCCGGGTGGACGGCGTGACCATCACCGGCACGGTGCTGCAATCCTACTGGACGCTGGACTACACCGTGACCGACCTCGAAAAGGCG
>JAQXLU010000023.1 GCA_029012285.1 Clostridiales bacterium
TCTTGCCCGCTTTGTGCTATACTCTTTCTGAGCCATGGCGAACCTCCTGGTCTTTTGGTGGGTGGTACTTCCATTTTACCACAAGTTCGCTGCGGCTCGTTTTCTTTTTTTCACTGTCCTATTTCATTTTACAATCAACCATCTTTTTGCAAAATGTCGTTTCCTGCAAATTTCATGTTTGATGCGTTGACCTTGTGCGAAAAATCCTGTACAATAGAAAATGATAGAACGCGGCGAAAGGCGGCGGTAGCATGGATTTGTTTGACCTGATCGGGCCGGTGATGATTGGCCCCAGCAGCTCCCATACGGCAGGCGCGGCTCGCATCGGGCTGACGGCTCGCATGCTCATGGGCGAGGAGATCTCCCGGGCGGAGATCGGATTGCATGGGTCGTTTGCGAAAACCTACCGTGGGCACGGTACCGACCGCGCGATCGTGGGCGGCTTGATGGGCATGCATGTGGATGACGAGCGCCTCCGGGATTCGCTGACCATCGCGCGGGACGCGGGCATCAGCGTGCATTTCCACATCGTTACCATCCGCGGGGCGCATCCCAACACCGTGCGGCTGAAGGTAACCGGCGTATCCGGCAGGGTGCTGGAGATCGAGGCGGCCTCCGTGGGCGGCGGCAGCATTGAGGTGCACAAGATCGACGGCTTAGGCGTGAATTTCACCGGCAAAGAGAATACGCTCATCATCCGCCATACCGACGTAACGGGCACGATCGCCGCCATCACCGGGACGCTGGCGCAGCATCATGTGAACATCGCCAACATGCAGGCCTACCGCCGGGAGCAGGGCGGGGAAGCGATGATTGTGATGGAGCTGGACGGTGTGCCCAGCCAGGACTCGCTGGATACTATCAACGCGATGTCCATGGTGCATGGCAGCACCTTCCTGGCCCGCAGAAGCGACGTATGATCAAGTGTTTGCAAAAGCTCACCGAGCTGATTTGGCCACGCGGCCTCCAGTGCCTAACCTGCGGTGAGCTCAGCGGGGGAAAACTGCTATGCCCGGCCTGTGCGAAGGCGCTATCAGAGATGAAGCTCCCGCCCGAGGAGGCCGGCGACGGGCCCATCCGCAGCGTATATCAGTATGACGGGGTGGCGAAGGAGCTTGTCCTGCACCTCAAGGAGGACGGCTTGGGGGATGCGGCCACGGTGCTCGCCCGGGGCATGGCGGAGGCAATCCGCACGATGAATATCCCGGATGGCGCCGTCCTCACCTGGGTTACGATGCCACCGCAGCGACGGCGCAAACGCTGGATTGACCACGGTAGGCAGCTTTGCGAGGAGGTCGCCCGGCAAACGGGTCTGCCAGCTAGGCAACTGCTTGATCGCAGGGGCAATCTGCACACCCAGCGCGGGCTGGGCCGGGAAGCACGGCTTCGCAATTTAACAGGTTCCTTCATATGTAATGAGCATATCGCCTCACCTGTCATTCTGGTGGATGATGTGCTCACCACCGGCGCGACGGTCACGGCGGTGTCCGAGGCCTTGAAGGCAGCGGGCGCGCCATGCGTCTATGCCGTCACCGCGACGAAGGTGATCATAGCTCGATAAAAATCATGGAAGGGCGGATGAATATGGATTTGACCCTGCGCGAATGGGTGCGCATGGCGCGGCGCTGCGGCTCCTTGGCGAAGGCGGCCATCGCGGCACAGGCTGCGGAAAGCGGCGTAACGGAGGAGAAACTGCGCCAGATCATGCTGCATCATCTGCACTGCATGCAGGAGGCGGCGAAAAATGGTCTGGATGAAAAGCTGCGTTCCGTTTCCGGACTGACGGGCGGACAGGCGGCGCATCTGCTGAGGTATTATCAGCAAGGGAGCTCATTGTGCGGCGCGATCCTGGGCAAGGCTGAGGTGTACGCGCTATCGACGGCGGAGTGCAACGCCTGCATGGGCAAGATCGTTGCTGCGCCAACTGCCGGTGCGTGCGGCATCCTGCCTGGCGCGATTCTCGCGATGATGGAGGAACGCGGCGTCACCGAGGATGCGGCGGTAGATGCGCTGTTCGCGGCCGCTGCGGTGGGGCAATCCATCGCGACCCAGGCGAGCATCTCCGGTGCGGAGGGGGGATGTCAGGCGGAATGCGGCAGCGCGGCAGCCATGGCGGCGGCTGCGCTGGTATCGCTCCAGGGCGGTAACGCGCAGCAATGCGCGGATGCCGCAGCCTTTGCGCTGATGAATCTGCTGGGCCTGGTGTGCGACCCGGTGGGCGGCCTGGTAGAGGTGCCCTGCGTGTACCGGAACGTGGGCTCCTCCGGCGTGGCGTTCACCGCGGCGGACATGGTGCTCTCCGGCATCTGCTGTCCCATCGACCCGGATGAGGTGATCCTCGCCATGAAGGAGGTGGGCGACGCGCTGCCATCCTCTCTGCGGGAAACGGGCGAGGGTGGCTGCGCGGCCTGTGCCAGCATCTGTAACCGGCTGCGGATGTAATTCGCGCACTGGTTGAATGTCTCCGCGCGTCGCTCGCTTGAAAACGGCGGCGCACCATGCTATCATAGCCGCAGAAGGAGGCGATCAGATGATGCTCGGACAGAATATCCGCACGCTGCGCTATCAGATGGGCCTGACCCAGGAACAAGTGGCGGTGCGGTTAGGGGTTTCCTGCCAGGCAGTGTCCAAATGGGAAACGGCGGTCAATACGCCGGATATTTCACTGCTGCCGGCGATTGCCAAGCTGCTTGGCGTAACCATCGACGCACTGTTTTCTGCCGATGCGACAAATGCGCAGGAGGCGCTGCTACCCATGGAGGAAGACGACGTCATCCGCATCGTTCAGATGCAGGGAAGACGGGTTCTTGCCGTCACGCCAAGACCCTCTGCAGCGTCGCTGCCCATCGAAATCGCGTTTCCCCGCAACTGCAACGATCATACCCAGTATTTCAAGGTGGAGGTGTATGGGCATGTGATGGCGGATGGGAGCATCAACGGCGATGTGGTCTGCCACCAGAACATCGACTGCGCGCAGATCAATGGCGATGTTTGTGCCAACGGGGACGTGAAGGTGAAAGAGCTGAACGCATGCGGAAATGTGATTTGCCATCAAATCCAGGAATGCTATCGGCTTTCGGCAGATCGCATCGAATGCAGCGGCGACATACAAGCAAACTATCTGGACTGTAATCAGATTGTACACAAGGAATCAACGCAATAGAAGAAAATGCGTGAAGCAGGGGGGGGACGCACATGAATCGGAAGCTCCTGGGGCTGCGGATGCAAAGGCAGCAGCTGCTGGAAACCGTCGATGAGGAAGGTTATGACGCGCTCTACCGGGACATGCAGCCGGGGCTGAATCTCTACTGGCATGGCTTCGGGCAGCCGCCGGAATTGACCTTCCGCGCAGGCTTTGATGACATCGCCTACAACCGGGAACGCCTGGCGAACCGTACCCTGGTGAAGGGCCGTTTCTCCGGCGGGAATCTGGGCTGGATTGTGCCGGAGGATCTGCCGCTGTTTGCCGCGCTCTATCGCAAGCCGCTGGTGCAGCTGGACGATGTGCAAGCCACGGTGCTGACGCTCATCGAGCGCCTGGGCCCGCTGAACATCCAGCAGATCAAGGAAGAAACCGGCTACCTCGTCAAGGAGATTACCCCGGCGCTGCATAAACTGCAAGCGGCCTTCGTGCTCTATGAGGATCAGTTTGACGGCGAGTGGGACAGGGCCTGGTACCGTTTCGAGGAGATGTTCCCCGACTGCGATTTGGACAGCATCCCTCGGGAGGAAGCCATCGACACGGTTTTGCAGCGTTTCGCCTACCGCATGGCCTGGTTTGATACGAAGATGGCGAAATCCTTCTACAAGCTACCGGAGAAGGAGATCAAGCAGTCCTGCGCCCGCCTGATGGATCAGGGGGTGCTTTGCGCCCTGGACGGCGGCTTCCTGCTGGCAAAGGACGCAGAAGGGTTGGCAGACTTGCCGGAGCTGCCCCTGCCGCCCGTGCGGGCCTTCCACCGCAACGACTTCCTCGTCCGTGCGCTGGAGCACGAATTGAAGGCCCGTTTTGAGCCGCTGTATAGCAAGCTGCCCTACGACCATGACCCGCAGTATTATGTGATGGTGGAGGGGGAGTTCCGCGCTCTGTCCGTCGGCCATTTCCGCTACGGGCCATACGAGATCCACGACATCGTGGGGGATTCCCCGTCGCTGTGGGCACACAAGGATGCTATCCTGGCCGCCGTACAGCGAGAGAATCCCAGCGCGACCATTCAGCGCTTTATGGGGGAAATGGCGTAATCGAAAACCGCTCTGCCACACCAGCAGAGCGGTTCTTTCATTTGAGCATCGCAGTCCAGCCATCGCTGTCACGTTCGTACCAGATCTCGCTGTGTTCATGGCCCAGGTATATGTCGAAAAACAACTCCATGCCTTCCACCATTTGGCCGGCGCGCATGTCCTCCAGGGTCATCCAGCACACGTCTCCCTCCTCGGAGGCGTGCAGCTCCCCCTCGTACTCCGTTGCGGTATAGAGCAGTACCAGGTAGCGGCCACTGCCGTCCTTCTGCATCCAGTTTTTTGCGCCAACCAGGCGCGGGTGGCGGATGGTCAGCCCGGTTTCCTCCCGCATCTCGCGAATCACGCTGTCCACCAGGGATTCCCCCGGCTCGATATGCCCGCCGGGGAAGGTCAGCCCGCCCCAGCTTGGGTCGCGGCGGTTCTGCACCAGGACACAGCCATCCTCCCGGGTCAGCATGCACATGTTGGTCAGTTCGATGGGATAAGTCCGGCCCATGGTCGCATTCTCCCTTACTACAGCTTCTTTGCAAACCAAATGGTGCGGTTGGTTTCCGTAAACCCGGCATGCAGATGCCATGCCAGGCTGGCGGTGTTATCCAGCTCACAGTCGCTTGCGAATTCAGTGCACCCGGATTCCCGGGCCCAATCCTCGCAGGTGCGAAGCAGCGCTCGGGCCACGCCCAGATGCCGCGCGGAAGGCTCCACATAGATGCCCTCCAGGAAGCCCACCGGGCTGGTGGAGCAGCCCTCCACATAGTCGTGGCGGAGCTGGCACTGGGCAAAGCCGATGGCGCGCTCTTCCTCCACAGCCAGGAAGCACGCCGCCTCATCGGATGCGGTCAGTTTGGTAAAATCGTCCACCAGCTCCTCAGCGTCAGTGGAGAACATACAGCTTGCCAGGCGGGATAGCGTCACGCTGTCCTCAGGCAGCGCTCGACGAAGCTCCATCAGATCACCTCACTGCTTTTGAATCACAAAGCATTCCGGCGCACCAGGCCCTGCGTTGAGGAAGCGATGGTGCAGCACATTGAATTCCTGGGGGCGCAAGGTGGACAACCAGTCCAGTAGCGCAAAGCGCTCCTGGTCGCCCGCCTCATGTCCGGGATAGGCGCAGACGGTGCATACGCCGCCCTTTTCCAACAGGGACAGCGCCGCGCTGATGGCGGTGTGGGTGGTCTCCCACAATGTGGTGATGTGCTTGTCTCCGCCGGGCAGCCAGCCCAGGTTGAATACGGCGGCCTTCACCGGCGTATGGACGTATACCTGGATATGCTCGTGCCCGACCGCATGCAGCTCGCAGCGGGAGAGCAGGTTATTTTCCGCCAGCCGGGCAGCGGTACGGGCCACCGCATCCGCCTGAATGTCAAAGCCAATCACATGCCCACTTGCCCCCACCAGCTCGGATAGCATCAGCGTATCATGCCCATTCCCCAGGGTCGCGTCGATCACAGTGTCACCCTCCTGGACGACCTGGCGCAGTACGTCCGCGGCAATCCACCTCGCGCTTCTCAGTTCGTACGCCATATCACTTGAGCTCCTTGAGCTTCTTGACTTCCACGTCGGTCAGGCGACGCCACTGTCCACGGGGCAGGTCGTGCAGCTTGATGGTGGCAAAACCCACGCGCTTGAGGTTGACCACCTCATGCCCGATGGAAGCGAACATCCGGCGTACCTGACGGTTCCGCCCCTCGTGGATGGTCACCAGCAGCACCGAGGCGAACGCCTCATAGCGCACCAGATGCACATCGGCAGGGGAGGTCATGCGGCCGTCGTCCAGCTGAACACCCGCGCGTAGACGGCGGATGTCCTCCTCGGACACGCGGTTGGAGACCTTCACCAGGTACTGCTTTTCCACCTCGCGGGAGGGATGGAGGAGATTGTTCATCAAATCGCCGTCGTTGGTCAGCAGGATGAGGCCCTCGCTGTCATAGTCCAGGCGGCCCACGGGATACAGGCGCACCGGGTAGTCGCGGAACTTGTCCATCACGGTGGCGCGTCCCTCGGGGTCGGATACCGTGGTCACCTCACCGATGGGCTTGTTGTAGGCCAGGTAGTGTTTTTCCTCCTCCAGGTGGCACGGTTGACCATCCACAGTTACGGTGTCGCGATCCTCGTCCACCTGTACGCCCATTTCGGTGATCATCTTTCCGTTGACCGTCACGCGGCCCTCGGCTATCATTTTTTCGGCGTTTCGGCGGGAGGCCACGCCAGATAAGGCCAGGTACTTTTGCAGTCTCATCATATTGTTTCAGCCTTTCTGATTCAGTCGGTAGAAATACAGCAGGGACGCCCGGCGGGAGCGGGGCTTCGTTCTTTCCTCGGGGGACTGGCTGAGCACCATCTGGTCAAAGCCATGGAGGGTGAAGCCCTCGTGCTCCAGGAACTGGCACATGCCCGGGTTGCTGTCCGTGCAGGCGACTCGCAGTCCGACCAAATCGCGCTTCTCCGCAAAGGACTGGCATTTGTCCAGCAGCATCCGGCCCGTGCCTTGGCGGCGGAAGGCAGCGTCCACGCGGATATCCAGCACATCCGCCCAACCACCCGGATGGATGGTCACCGCCGCGCCGCCGATGTACCGCTCGCCCTCAAAGGCGCCATACACTGCGCTGCTCTCGTCCTGGATGAGGAAGGCCGGATCGGCATAGGAAACCGGTGGAAACACGCGCCACTCCGGCTTGGGCAACGAACCATAGCCCAGTTGGAGGCCCATCCGCCCGATGCGCAGAACGGCTTCCTCCGTGACCAGCTGAGAATCGGTGATCTCCCGGATCTGTTTCAGGGTGTCCTCCCTGATTCTGCGGACGATGAGCATATCTCTCCCTCCGTGTTCCTTTGAAAGTCAGCGCCAGTGAACGATGCGACCCTGGGGGACTGCCTTTTTCAGCTTGCGCTTTGGGTTGACCAGGGTCGGCTGGGCTGTCAAGAGCAGCATGGGCGCATCGGAAGGGGAGTCACCATAACCGGCGGATCGCTCCTTGTCGATGGATAGCCCCTGCGTTTTCAGCCAGGCGTGGATGCGGCGCACCTTTTCCTCGCCCTTGCAGTTTTTGCCAATTTTTCCTGTATAGCGCCCATCCATCGTTTCGCACACGGTGCTGATGACCGCGTCGACGGGCAGGAATTCGGGCAGCACCTTCATGTACAGGTCGGAGGATGCGCTGACCACGACGATCTTCACGCCCTGCTGATGCAATCGGAACAGCTCCGGCGCGGCGTCCGCAAAGAAGTGCTTCTGCTGCACTTCCCGGAAGAAATCCCGGGCGATGCTGTCCATTTCTTCCACCGTGCGGCCTTTGATGTAAGACAGCGTCATCTCCTTGACCGCGCGCCCGGAGGAGGGCTGGAGCTTCCAGCGCAGGAAGCCCGCTGCCGCCTTGAACAGCTGGGACTTGGGCGCAAGCCCCCGCTTGATGCAGTATAGCAGGTAGGGGAAGATGGAATCCCCCCGGGCGAGGGTATCGTCAAAGTCGAAAAAGGCAAAGGCAGTCGGGGTCATTACAGCGGACACTCCTCGTTAAGCAGGGTATGGGTGTAGTGGCGGGTGCCGTCCTTCATCTCCGCCATCAGCTGCCCGGAACCCAGCAGCTTATATTTGTAGGTTGTCAGGCCTTCCAGGCCCATCGGGCCGCGGGCGTGGATTTTTCCCGTGGCGATGCCGACCTCCGCGCCAAAGCCATAAACAAAGCCATCGGCAAAGCGGGTGGACACATTGTGGTATACGCCGGCGGAATCCACCCGGGTCAGGAAGGTCTGCGCGGCGGCGGTGTCCTCGGTCACGATGCAGTCGGTGTGTCCGCTGCCATAGTGGTTGATGTGGTCGATGGCCGCGTCCAGGCTGTCCACCATACGGATGGACAGGATGTAATCCAGATACTCGGTGGACCAGTCCGCTTCCGTAGCGGGTTCCACGGGGATGATGGCTTGCACCCTTTCGTCACCCAGCAAGCGGACGTTACGCAGCTGCATCGCGTTCTGGAGGCGGGGCAGGAACTCTTCTGCGATGTCCCGGTGCACCAGCAGCGTTTCCATGGCGTTGCAAACGGACACGTTCTGCGCCTTGCTGTCCACGGATATCGCCACCGCCATGTCCACATCGGCAGCCTTGTCCACATATACATGGCAGATGCCGTCCGCGTGGCCCAGCACGGGAATCCGGCTGTTGTCCATGATATAGCGCACAAAGGCGTTGCTGCCCCGGGGGATGATCAGGTCGATGAGCGCGTCCTCCTTGAGCATGGCGGCCACATCGTCGCGGGTGGTCAGCAGCTGGGCGAAATCCGCCGGGAGGCCGACCTCCGCAGCGGCGGCACGCAGACAGTCGCACAGGGCCTCGTTGGTGCGCAGCGCTTCCCGGCCGCCTTTGAGCAGCACGGCATTGCCGCTTTTGAGCGCCAGGGAGGCAATCTGCACCAGCGCATCAGGGCGGCTTTCAAAGATCACGCCGATCACGCCAATGGGGCAGGCCACCCGGTAGAGCTTCAGGCCTTCGGTGAGCTCCCGGGCATAGGTGGTTTGTCCAATGGGGTCGGGAAGGAGCGTCAGGGCCTTGAGTCCAGCGGTGACCGCAGCGAGCTTCTCCTCCTGGAATGTCAATCGCTTGAGCAACGGCGCAGCCAGGCCATCCGCCTTTGCCTGCGCGACATCGGCGTCATTCGCGGCAAAAATGATGGACTTGTGTGCTTCCAGGTGCCTGACCATCGCCAGAAGCGCCGCATTTCGCGTGTCGATATCCGACGCGGCCAGCGTCCAGGCTACCTGACGGCTTTGCTGTGCCATCTGATGGAGATCCTTCATCGAAATCATCCGCCCTTCGTGCATAAAATCTCAATCTACATTATAGCATGAATTACAGCCGCTTGCAATCGCAAAACAAATGTGCTATAATCAAGTACCGCAAAAGTGCAGGCAGGAGGGAGCGTGATTCAGATGCCGCATCAGCGTGGTACAAAAACCGTGGCACAGAATCGCAAGGCCTTCCATGACTACTTCGTGGAGGAACGCTACGAGTGCGGCCTGGCGCTTTTCGGCACGGAGGTCAAGTCCATGCGTCAGGGGCGCGTGAACCTCAAGGAAAGCTGGGCCCGCGTCAAGGATGGCGAGGTCTGGGTGGAGGGCATGCACATCAGCCCCTATGAGCAGGGCAACATCTTCAACCGTGATCCCATGCGTCCCAAGAAGCTGCTCCTGCACAAAAGCGAGATCCGCAAGTTGGACGGCCTGGTCGCCCGCCAGGGCTACACGCTGGTGCCCCTGGAGGTCTACCTCAAGGATGGTCGGATGAAGCTCCAGCTCGGGCTGTGCAAGGGCAAGGCGGAGCATGACAAGCGCGACTCCATCGCCAAGCGCGATGCGGATCGCGATATCCGCCGCGCACTGCGGGAGAACAACAAATAACCATTGGAAGCAAAGGCATTGTCAACAAGGGGCTGATCCGGTTTCGACGGGGGTTGTCGAGGGCAGGATAAGCGAGCCGTGGACCCTGTACCACGTTAAAACGGGGAAAAAAGTAACTGACAATAGCAATTTTGCTTTCGCGGCCTAATCGGCCGTGACGTTGGCCCGGTCTGCCCGCGTGGCCGGTCACCAGCGTCATTTACGCGGGGAACGAGCGCATGTAAGCTTTGCCATGCGTCCGTAACATGAAGCTACTTGGCGCACACGTTTGTCTGTGGACGTGTGCGCCGGGGAATTCTAAACCACAGACTGCGCTCGGAGAAGGTCCTGTTTGCGAGCCTTCGGACAGGGGTTCAACTCCCCTCAGCTCCACGCCCAAATGACTCTGGCTTTGGTATGAAGTCAGGGTCTTTTTCTTTGCTTGCGCTGGATACCCCTTGACAAATGCATAACACTGGTGTACATTTGATTAGCTACATCTAACCCGACCGTGCATCGCAGCACGCGACGGGATTATCACAAAGGAGGATACACGATGCGGCTTGTTCTGTTGACTGCGCTGGGGGTGGGTGGAGCCACCCTGTTTGGCTCACTCCTGGGCTTTGTGTTCCGCAAGGTGACCCATCGTCTGGCGGATGTGGTGATGTCCTTTGCCGCGGGCATCATGCTGGCAGCGGCGGTGCTGGGGTTGATTCTGCCTTCCATCGAGTATGGCGGCAAGTGGGGGCTGATGTACACCATCCCCGGCATTTTCGTTGGCGCGCTGTGTCTGAACCTGATCGACAAGCTGGTGCCCCATCTGCACAAGCTGGTTGTTCCGGTGGCAGATGGCAACCCGAATGAAGCCCTGCATAAGGTGATCCTCTTCGTGCTGGCCATCGCCATTCACAATTTGCCGGAGGGCATAGCGGCGGGCGTGGGCTTCGGCGCGGAGAATACCTCCCAGGCCCTGTTGAACGCGGGCGGCATCGCGCTGCAGAACATCCCCGAGGGCATGGCGATCATCGGCCCGATGCTGGCCGCCGGGGTTTCTCCCAAACGTACAATGCTCGCGGCTGCTTGCACGGGCCTGGTCGAGGTGGTGGGCACCCTGTTCGGGTATTTCGCCGCAAGCATCTCGGCGGCGGTTCTGCCCTTTGCACTGGCCTTTGCCGGCGGCACGATGCTCTATGTCATCAGCGATGAAATGATCCCCGAAACCCACGCCCATGGGGCAGAGCGTCCGGCTACCTACGCGCTGCTGGTCGGCTTTTGCGTGATGCTGGTGGCGGACGTGCTACTGGGTTAATGCGAATGTATTTATTTTGCACAGCCGTTGTATTCCTGCGGCAAAAGCGGTAAAATAGGCAAGTAAACGCCATTGCAGAGAGGAATGACCCTGATGAATCAACCCATCCGTTTGGCCATCCTTGGCTACGGGAACCTTGGCCGCGGCGTGGAGGCCGCCATGTCTTACAACCCTGACGTGGAGCTGGAGGCGATCTTTACAAGGCGCGCCCCTGAAACGCTTCACCCGATGACGAATGTTCCGGTGTACCATGTCGACGATCTGCTGAAGTTGAAGGACAGTATCGACGTGCTGATCCTGTGCGGCGGCAGCGCGACGGATCTGCCTGTTCAAAGCCCCGAGTGCGCGAAGTATTTCAACATTGTGGATAGCTTTGACAACCATTCGAAGATTCCCGAGCATTTTGACGCGGTGGACGCTGCGGCGCGTACTGCTGGCAAGACCGCGATGATCTCCGCCGGCTGGGATCCCGGCATGTTCAGCCTCCAGCGCTTGCTGGGCAACTGTATTCTGCCAGAGGGACACGATTACACCTTCTGGGGCAAGGGCGTGAGCCAGGGCCACAGCGACGCCATTCGCCGGATTGCGGGTGTGAAGGACGCCAAGCAGTACACCATCCCGGTGGAAGCAGCGCTGGAGCGCGTCCGGGCTGGGGAGAATCCAGAACTGACCGCCCGCGAAAAGCACCTGCGCGAATGCTTCGTGGTCGCGGAGGAGGGCGCTGACCTGGCGCGGATCGAGCGCGAGATCAAGACCATGCCCGCCTATTTCGAGCCCTATGACACCACGGTGCACTTCATCACAGAGGAGGAGCTGAAGCGCGATCACAGCGGCATTCCTCACGGCGGGTTCGTGCTGCGCAGCGGCGTGACCGGCCTTCAAGGGGAAACGAAGCAGATGATTGAGTATCGCCTGACGCTTGGCTCTAACCCGGAATTCACCGCCAGCGTGCTGGTGGCCTGTGCCCGCGCGGTGGCCCGGATGGCCCGGGAAGGGATGCATGGCTGCAAGACCATCTTCGATGTGCCCCCGGCATACCTGTCGCCCAAGGATGACGCAGAGCTGCGGAAAAACCTGCTGTAAAGAAACAAGCCTGGCGGAACGATTCCGTCAGGCTTTTGCTGTGTGCTCGAATACCGAATATGGTATGGAAAATACCGACTATCGGTCTGTTATTCGTGAAGGAACTCGTCATGACTCAAATGCATGTAATGGCTGACCTGATCCCAGGGGACGTTGAAGCCAGCGCCGTGGCTGCAAAAGACGGAATCCGGTGTGTCATCCACCAGGGGATTGTACCCGGCTTCCTCCACGATGGCTGCTTGCTCCCTGACTGGCGCATAATGGCTCATCCATACCCGAACCGTCCCGCGTCCGTGGGTCAGTGAGAGGTAATCCGCCTGCCAAGGGGCAAAGACGGCATAGGGCGCTTCGCCGGTGAGGACGACGCAATCGTCCTCGTATGCCGGTGGATCGACTTGGGCCTGCATGCGGCTGAGCTCGCCCGCAAGCAGGCCGTACAGCTCCGACGGCGCAGTCAGGGAAAAGCCTGAAATCGGCTCCAGCAGCAGCGAATCCGCATGCATCAGCGCATTGCGGATGGCCCGGTAGGTGGCTTGGCGGAAGTCGCCGCCCTCGGTGTGCTTGAGGTGCGCGCGTCCGGTCAGGAGCTCCACGCAAACGTCTGTCAAGGGAGCGCCGGTCAGCACACCTCGGTGCTGCTTCTCAAAGACGTGCTCCTCAATCAGGCGTTGCCAGTGCAGCGCCAGGGTGTCCACATGGCAGCGGCTGCGGAAGGTGATCCCGCTGCCGGGCGCGGTCGGAACCAGGCGCAGGTGGCATTCCGCGTAGTGGCGCAGGGGCTCATAATGCCCCACCCCGATGGCGGGAGCGGCGATGGTTTCCTTATACAGCACATGCGTCGGGCCAAAGCTGACGGCATAGCCAAACCGCAGGGCGATTTCCTCCCGGAGCACCTCCAGCTGGATGCGGCCCATCACATGCAGGGAGATATGTCCCTGCTGCTGGGTCACGGTCAGGGTGGGCTCTTCGTCCTCCAGGATGCGAAGCGCCTGCATCATCTTGAAGGCGGGGATGGCTTTATCATCCCACAGCACGTCCGCAGCCATCATGGGCTCGGTATGAAAAACAGACCTTTGGTCGGTTCCAAGCATATCGCCCGGACGGATGCCCTCCAGGCCGGGAATGCCCACGATGTCTCCGGCAAGCGCCACATCCAGGGAGCGGTACTTCTCGCCCTGATATTGGCGCAGCTCGTTGATCTTCTGCCCATCTGGCAGCTCGTCCTTCACACGCAAAGCGCCCGACAGCGGCTTCAGGAAGCAGATCCGCTGCCCCTGGGGATCATGTCGCACCTGATAACAGCGGGCGGTGAGGGGCGCATCCTTCGCGTCGTCCGTGGCGGTCAGCTGGGTCAGCACGCGCAGGCATTCCGCCACGCCTTGACCTTCCAGGGCCACACCAGCCATCACCGGGAAGCATTGACGCTCCCGTATCTGCCGCCGCAGGGAATCCATCCACATCGCATGGTCAAAGCCACCGTCAAACAGCCTTTCCAACAACGCCTCGTCCCGCTCCGCGATGGCTTCAGTTTCCGCCTCAGAAAACCGACTATGGTACTGGAATGACCGCAGATCCAGCATATCAGGCGAGAGTCGCTTTTGCATCTGTCGGAGCACACGCTCCGGGTCTGCACCGACGCGGTCGAGTTTGTTCAGGAACACAAACACCGGCACATGGGCGATCTTCAGCAGCTGCCAAACCGTCTCCGTGTGGCTCTGTACGCCCTCTGCGCAGGAGATAATCAGGATGGCGTAGTCCATCATCGACACCGCACGCTCCATCTCCGTGGAAAAATCCACATGCCCCGGCGTGTCCAGCCAGTAGTACGTGTCGCCGTCGATTTCAAAATGCGCCAGCCCGGAGAAAATGGTGATGCCGCGTTCCTTTTCCAGCACATGCGAGTCCAGGAAAGCATCCTGATGATCCACGCGCCCGACCTTGCGGATAGCGTGGGTCAGGTAAAGCACGCGCTCGGAGAAGGTCGTCTTGCCCGCGTCCACATGGGCAAGAATGCCGATGGTCTTTCGCATGGGCATGCTCCTTTGCTGTGAATGGATTCATGATACCATAAGTTGCGCATTTGAGCAAGGTGTGGTATAATTGAAAAGAAAGGGGAGTGCGCTGATGAAACCGATCGGAACGCAGCCCATCCGGACGCAGCGGCTATGCCTGCGTCCACCACGCCTGTCCGACGCGGAAGGGCTGATTCACACCAAGGCCATGCATCTGCCGCTGGAGGAAGTCAAGCGCCGCGTGGCCGGGATGGTGGATGAAATCAGCAAGCCCTTTGTGTACCAATGGGTGATTACGCTGGACGATGCCCCCATCGGCCGCATCAAGGCATGGGATGTGAACCCCTACAACGGGTATTTGCAGCTGGGCTATGACATCGGCCCGGATAACCGCAATCGCGGCTTGATGACCGAGGCTGTAAAGGCGGTGCTGCACTATCTGCTGATGCAGGCTGATGCCCACCGCGTGTTCTGCTCCGTGCGGGAGGGGAATCTTGCCTCCCGCAGGGTATGCGAGAAATGCGGCATGCGCCACGAGGGGACACTCAGGGAGCATTATGCCCGGCAGGATGGAGGATACGACGATGTGCTCATCTACGCCATCCTTAGACAGGAATGGGAGCAGCGTTATGGCGATCGATTTTGACGAAATGCAAGCGCGCCAAAAGGCCTTGCAGGCCCGGTACGCCGGCTGGTGGGAACCCGTCGACCCCGAGCATGGGAAGAACAAGATGCTTTGGATGCTGGCAGAATTGGGCGAGGCCATCCAGGTGGTCAAGCGCCGTCCGACCAGCGAGATCATGGAGGAAGGCCCCACGCGCCACGACCTCGTCGAGGAGCTGGCGGATGTGATGATGTACTTCAACGACATTCTGCTGTGCTATCACATCACGCCGGAGGAGTTTTCTACCATCTACCGCGAAAAGCATGAACGCAACATGACCCGATGGAAAAAGCCAGAGGAACGGGAAAGGAATCCTGGAAAGAGTGTCACATGATGAACAGACGCCGCCGGGAGATAGGAGCTTGATGAAGAAATACTTGTTACCTGTTGGCATCATGGTGCTGACGTTAGGCTGGATGCTGGTGATTTTCGGCTTCTCGGCTCAATCTGGAACGGAGTCCTCGGGCTTGAGCGCGGTGCTGTCGAAGCCGCTGACACGGCTGGTGATGCGCTTTGTGGACGATTCCTCCTCGGAGGCTGAAGTGTACCTCCAGGTGGACCTGGTAGTGCGAAAGGTCGCGCACTTCACGGAGTACGCCATCCTGGGCGGTTTGTTGACGCTGCTGTTCCGCTGCATCCGCGTGCGGAAGCTCTATTTGCCGGTTCTTATCGGCGCGCTGTATGCTGTCACGGATGAGTGGCATCAGTCCTTCTCACCGGGGCGGGTCAGCGCCGGAATGGATGTTCTGATTGACACCTGCGGCGTGCTGGTAGGCACGCTCCTATGCACTGCAATACTACACATTTGGAGGAAAAAGCATGTACACGATCAATGACCTCTATGATTTGACCCACACGATGGCTGCCGACTACCTGAGCCGCTTCACCTACCCTTGGGAGGCCCTGAAGGGCATCGGGGAGGAGATTGTCCGCATCGGGGAAGGCCTTGACCCCGCCGAATATACCGAGGTGGCCCCCCAGGTGTGGGTGCATGTGACAGCCAAGGTCGCCCCCACGGCTTTCCTGGGCGCACCTTGCATCATCGGCGCAAAGACGGAGGTGCGGCATTGCGCCTTCATCCGTGGCAGCGCCCTGGTGGGCGATGGCTGTGTGGTGGGCAATTCCGTGGAGCTGAAGAACGTCATCCTGTTTGACAGCGTGCAGGTGCCCCACTACAACTATGTGGGCGACAGCATCCTGGGCTACAAGAGCCACATGGGCGCTGGCTCCATCACCTCCAATGTGAAGAGCGACAAGACGCTTGTCGTCGTCCGTCAGGGCGATGAAAAGGTTGAAACTGGCCTCAAGAAGATGGGTGCGATGCTGGGCGACCATGTGGAGGTCGGCTGCAACAGCGTGCTCAACCCAGGCACGGTCATTGGCCGGGAGAGCAACATCTACCCGCTCAGCTGCGTGCGCGGCGTAGTGCCCGCCCACGCCATCTGGAAAACCGGTGGCGTGGTGGTGGCAAAGCAATGATTCGCCCGATCATGCGGGACATGCTATTCCTGTCCCAGCCCAGTCAGGCCGCGACACCTGCGGATCAGCAGGTGATCACCGATCTGGTGGATACGCTCAATGCCCACCTGGATGGCTGTGTCGGTATGGCGGCCAACATGATCGGCGTCAAAAAGCGAATCATCGCGGTGCGGATGGGGCAGCTCACGTTACCGATGGTGAACCCGGTGATCGTCCGTCAGTCCGGCCCTTATGAAGCCGAGGAGGGCTGCTTATCTCTGGATGGTCTGCGCAAGTGCAAGCGCTGGCAGGAGATTGAAGTCACCTTCCAGGACGCAGCCTTCCTGCCGCGGCGGCAGCGGTATACCGGCTGGATCGCGCAGATCATTCAGCATGAAATGGATCACTGCAACGGGGTGATCATATGAGCAGCCCCCACATCTGGGTGGACGCGGATGCCTGCCCGGTCATTCGCCAGGTGGAGGATGCAGCCAGGCAGCATCGGCTGCCCGTGACGCTCCTGTGCGACGAGCATCACCTTGTGCACAGCGACTATGCCACGGTGCGCCATATCGCCTCCGGTGCGGATGCGGTGGACATTGCGCTCATCAACATGTGCCAAGCCGGGGACATCGTTGTCACCCAGGATTACGGCGTGGCTGCCATGGCGCTGGGGAAGCACTGCCACGCCATCCATCACTCCGGCAAGCGCTATACCCAGGATAACATCGAAATCATGCTCATGGAACGTCACCTGGCGAAGAAGGCCCGCCGCGCGTCGGACAAGCACCACCTGCGCGGGCCGACGAAATTCACCGAAGCTGACCGGGGGCGCTTTGCGGATGCCTTTGCGGCGCTGCTTGCCGAGGTGTTACCATCATCAGGAGGAAACGAGCTTTGACCATCATCGAAACACTGTGCAAGGAATTCTCCGTGCAGCCCTGGCAGGTGGAGGCCGTCATCGCGCTGCTGGATGAGGGTGCGACGTTGCCCTTCATTGCTCGCTACCGCAAGGAAAAGCATGGCTCGCTGGACGATCAGCAGCTGCGCGACATTTCCGACCGGCTCAACGCGCTGCGCAACATCGAGCAGCGCAAGAATGAGATCAGCGAATCGCTCAAGAAGCTGGAGGTCTGGACGGAAGCGCTGCAAGCATCCCTGGATCAGGCCGAAACCCTGGCCCAGCTGGAGGACATCTACCGTCCCTTCCGGCCCAAGCGCCGTACCCGCGCTTCCATTGCAAAGGAGCGTGGTCTGGAGCCGCTGGCGAACGTCCTGATGATGCAGCCGCCCCGTATGGCCGCGCCCGCGGACATGGCTGCCAAGTATGTGGACGCGGAAAAGGGCGTGCCCACCACGGAGGATGCGCTCCAGGGCGCGATGGACATCATCGCGGAGACCGTCAGCGACGATCCGGCCGTACGCGCCCGATTGAAGGCGTACTATCACCGGGATTGCGCCGTGGTCACCAGGGCAGCCGAGGACGAGCCGGATGAAAACGGCACCTACCGCATGTACTATGACCACCGCGAGCCCCTGCGCATGATGCCTGGTCACAGGGTGCTGGCCATGAACAGGGCGGAAAAGGAGGGCGCCATCAAGGTTGCCCTGGATGTGAATGTGCAGACCGCCCAGGCGGTCGTTCGGGCAGGATATGTCCGCAACAACGGCAGCTCCGCCTGCGAATACGTGGCCCGCGCCTGCGACGATGCGTACACGCGGCTCATCGCGCCCTCCCTGGACACGGAGCTGCGGGGCGAATTGACGGACAAGGCACAGACCGACGCGATCCGCGTGTTCGCCATGAACCTCAAGCCCTTGCTGATGGCGCCGCCCGTGCGCGGACGCACCGCCATCGGCCTTGACCCCGGATACGCCCACGGCTGCAAGGTCGCGGTGATCGATGAGACGGGACGTGTGCTGGATACGGCGGTGATCTATCCCGTGGGGCGCGGCGCAGGCGCTGTGCAGACGGCGAAGGATACTGTGAAGCGGCTGATCCGCCAGCATCAGGTTTCCATCGCCGCCATCGGCAACGGCACCGCTGGGCGCGAAACGGAGCAGTTCTTCGTGCAGGTCATGAAGGAAATGAACCTGGGGGATAAATTGGCGTACATGATTGTCAGCGAATCCGGTGCGTCGGTGTATTCCGCCTCCAAGCTGGCGGCGGAGGAATTCCCCGACTTTGACGTGAACCTGCGCAGTGCGGTGTCCATCGCCCGGCGCTTGCAGGATCCCCTGGCGGAACTGGTCAAAATCGACCCCAAGGCCATCGGTGTGGGCCAGTATCAGCACGATTTGAAACCTGCGGAGCTGGACGCAGCCCTGGCCGATGTGGTGGAGGACTGCGTGAATGCCGTCGGCGTGGATGTCAACACCGCCTCCGTGTCCCTGCTGAGCCATGTGGCGGGCATCAACAAGACGCTGGCAAAGAACATTGTGGCCTACCGCGAGGAGAACGGCGTCTTCACCAGCCGCGCCCAGCTTAAAAAGGTGCCCCGCCTTGGCCCGAAGGCCTTCGAGCAATGCGCGGGCTTCCTGCGGATTCCCGACAGCAAGGAGCTGATCGAGAACACCGGGGTGCACCCCGAGAGTTACGAGGCAGCCAAGGGGCTGCTCAAGCACTTCGGCCTGACCCCGAAAAAGGCGGTGGGCACGATCTATCAGCTGGCGGAGGAAGCTGGCTTTGCCACCCTGGCCGCATCGCTGAACGTGGGCGAACCAACCCTCCGCGACATCGCCGCCGAGTTGTCCAAGCCCGGACGCGATCCCCGTGACGAGCTCCCGCCGCCCATCTTGCGCAGCGACGTGATGGAAATGAAGGACCTAACGCCCGGCCTGGAGCTCAAGGGCACGGTGCGCAACGTGACCGACTTCGG
The DNA here is from genome assembly GCA_029012285.1 of Clostridiales bacterium. Taxonomy (GTDB): domain Bacteria; phylum Bacillota; class Clostridia; order Christensenellales; family Aristaeellaceae; genus UBA11524. The sequence continues at coordinate 19,021 of JAQXLU010000023.1, forward strand.
CGCATTTGTGGACATTGGCGTGCATCAGGACGGCCTGGTGCACATCAGCCAGTTCCCGGGGCGGCGCATCAATCACCCCAGCGAGGCTGTCCGCGTGGGCGAGATCGTAACGGTGTGGATTCGCGAGGTAGACATGCAGCGCAAGCGCATCAGCCTGACCATGCGCAAGCCCACCCAGGAATAAGCACACAATCACCATTGATACGGAGGTACGACAATGAAGTATGTGATCTGCACAATCCTATCGGCCATGCTGCTGCTCCCTACTGTGTTTCCCATGCTCGCCAGCGCGGAGGAAATGATGACCGGGCTGACCGCTGCGGAGATCGTGGCGCAAATGGGGCTGGGCTGGAACCTCGGCAACACCTTTGACGCCACCGGCGGCAACACGGCGGATGTGTACTCCCAGGAGCAGTCCTGGGGCAACCCGAGGGTGGATGCTGCCCTCATCAAGCGCGTCAAGGCGGCGGGCTTCAAGACCATCCGCATTCCGGTCACCTGGCAGCGCCATCTGTCCAAGGATGGGAGCTACACCATCAACCCGGCCTTCCTGGCTCGTGTGAAGGAAGTCGTGGATATGGCCTATGATGAGGGCCTCTTTGTCATCATCAATTTGCATCACGAGGCGTGGGTGAATGACAGGAACCTCGACACGAAGTATGAACAGATCGGCGTGCAGCTCTCCGCCGTTTGGCGTCAGCTGGCTGACGCCTTCGCGGACTATGACCAGCACCTGATCTTCGAGGGCATGAATGAGCCGCGCATGCAGGGCTCCGCTGCCGAATGGAATGGCACCAAGGAGGGCATCGCGGCGGTCAACTACCTCAACCAGGTCTTTGTGAACACCATCCGCACGGATGCCAAGGGCTACAATGCAGAGCGCGCGCTGATGATCCCCGGCTACGCCGCGTCCTCGTCCTCTGCGGTGATGGCCGCCATCCAGCTACCCCAATGGAATGGCGCGACGGCGGAGAACATCATCGTGTCCGTGCATTGCTACACGCCCTATGACTTCTGCCTGAGCGATGCAATGACCAACTTCAACCGTCTGTACACCAGCCACACCACCCCCATCGACATGATTTATTACAGCCTGAAGGGCCTGTTCCTCAGCAAGGGCATCCCGGTCGTGATGGGCGAAAGCAGCGCGACCTTCAAGGACAATGACCCCGCCCGTGCACAGTGGGCCTATTACATGGGCATGAAAGCTGCGACCTATGGCATCCCGATCTGCATCTGGGACAACGGTCACAACGGCAATTCCGGCGGAGAGTGCCATGCCTGGATTAACCGCCGCAACGATACGCCGATCCACCAGGAAGTGCTTGAGGCGCTCTTTGAGGGCGCTGCCTCGGTGGAATGGGGCTATGCCAACAAGTAAAGAAACCCGGATACATCAGCTTCTGCAGAAGTCGGTGTATCCGGTGTTTTCATATGCATCATGCCTCAGGGAACAGCATGGCCTCCACGTATCTTTCGACAAACTCGGCGTTGCCGTCCAGGCGGACATGGGTTGCGCATGCGACCATCGCATCCACGCGCTGCCGGAGGGTGGTATCCATCAGCAGCATGGCGGCGCCATCCAGGGCGGCGTTGCCGATGACGCGCACGCGCTGTGCCAGTTCATTGGGAATCAGACCGATGCGCACAGCGCTGCGGATGCTCAGATGACTGCCAAAGCCCCCAGCCAAGTAGAATGTGGTGACTTCATCCACCGGGCAGTGCGCAGCGGAAAGCAGGCTCATGATGCCCGCGTGGATCGCGGCCTTGGCCAGCTGTACGGCGCGGATGTCCTCCTGTACCAGCGAAACACCGTCACGCAGGGGAAGGGGATCGTCCTCCAGGAGGCCTGTCTCATCCAGTGCACCGGTATCCAGGGCAGCGGCGATCACGTCCACCAGCCCGGAGCCGCATAGGCCGACGGCTTTGCCCTCGCCGATGGTGTGGCAGCGAATGTTGCCCGCTGCCGCCTCAGCATGGTCTATCGCTCCAGGGATGTTGGCGCAGCCGCAGCGGATGCCCGCGCCCTCAAAGGCCGGACCTGCAGCGGTGGAGGCCACATACAGCCGACCTTGATGCCACAGGGCGATCTCGCCGTTGGTACCCACGTCGCAGAGCAGGGCGGTATCGGGCTGCTGGGTTATGCTGCTGGCGAGGAGTGCGCAGGTGGTGTCAGCCCCGACGAAGGCGTGGAGGCACCTTGGAAGATACGCCTGGCGCTTCCATAGCGCCGCGTCGCAGCCAAAGAGGCAGTCCGCCACAAAGGGCGCGCGGGAGAGGGAAGTCGGGTCTTGCCCGTTCAACAAATACAGCATGGTGGTGTTGCCCGTGATGACAAGGGCATCCACCGCGTCCGCATGGATGTCCGCCTGGGCACATGCAGCGGTCAGCAGGGTCTGAATGGCGGAAGTGACCTGGGCTCGCAGCTCGTCCGCGCGGCCCTTCATGGATGCGTCAATCCGGCCAATCACGTCGGCAGCCACCGACGTTTGGGGGTTGAGCATGCTGGCCGCACCGATGCTGCGCCCCATGTGCAGATCGTGCAGCTGCAATACGATGGTGGTCGTGCCGAGGTCCACAGCCGCGCCGAAGCGCCCCTTCATGGGCGCGATGGGCTGCAAATCGCAGACGCGTCCACCCTCAATCTGTGCAAGCGGAAGCTGCGTGGGCAGCGTCACCTCTGCGTCTCCGGTGATGTGCACCTGGCATGCCAGACGCACGCCGAGCCGTCGTTCTGCCTCGTTGGGCACGCTGGCGCATCCACTGACCGTGACGGCACACTTGCCGCACACGCCGCGACCGCCGCAGGGATGGGCAAAGCTGGCATCGGTGCTGTCAAGCAGGGCAGAGAGTAGCTGGGGCGCCTCAAAGGACAATGTCCAGGTGCGCAGGCCTTGCCGGAGGGTGAGTGTTGCCATACCCATCACCTCAGAACAGCACGATACCGAAGTAGGTCACGGTGTTCTGCCCGTTGATGTACTTCAGCTCCGTTGGCTTGCAGGTGTTGAACACATCAATGCCGTAGCCCTCCATGGAGGGCATGGCGCGCTCGGGGTCTCGGCAGGGGAGTCCGTCCTGCTTGGCGCAGCGCTCGCAGACCCGGCACCCGCCGCAGCTCAGGTGCAGATGTTTGTCCAGCTGCAGCATGAGGAATGCCTCCAGCCGCTGTCCCACATGCACATGCTGCTTCGCTGCCTCCTGCATGCCCTCGATGTCAAAGCTGTCCTCGATGTCCGAAATGGTCTGGTACAAAAGGCCGTGCTCGAAGCTGCGCACCTTGGCCATGAGCGTCTCGATGTCGCCCACATCCGGCGGGCACATCCAGCAGCGCCCATACATGCCGCAGCTGTTGGTCTTGCAGATGTCCCGAAAGGAAGCGCTCAGCACGATGCTTTCCACGGGTATCACGGTGGCCTTGGTGACACCTGCGTCCATGGCAATGTCGATCAGAGTTTGATGTTCCATATGTATCCTCCGTGTCAAAAAGCGCCCGAAGCAGTGTTCGGACGCGTTCTATCAGCCTTCCACCGCCTGGAAGAAGGCATTGATGTTCTCCCACTTTGCGTGGGCGGGAATGTCGCACCCCGAGGAGGGGATGAAATTTGCGTAGCCGCCGCACTTGCGGAGCAGCTCGCGGGTCGCGGTGGTGATGGACATCACGCTGCTCCCTGCAAACTGACCGGCGGGATCCACATTGCCCAGCACCAGCACATCGCTGGGGGTTGCCTTCATGACGGCTTCCATGTCGATGGCGTTGCCGAAATGGTAGGCCGCCGCACCCAGGGCATAGATGCTATCCAGCATCTGGGGAACGCTGTTGCCGCAGTTGTGGTAGAGGACGGCGAAATCCTCATCCTGAAGCGCGTCAATGATGCGCTTGGCGTAGGGCATGGAGAACTCTTCTGCCATCTCAGGGGAAAGGATGCCCGCCAGGGGCTCCGCCATGACCACACCGTCAGCACCGGCATCCTTCATGGCCTGGCCGTATGCAATCAGATACTGCGTGGCCTTCTCCAGAACCGTGTGGACGGTTTCTGGCTCGTCGTAGCACAGGTACATGACCTCGGTCACGTCCATCAGGCGGCCTGCCAGGGAATACGGGCCAATGATCCCCGCCAGCACGGGTTTGTCGCTGATGCGCTGCTTGGCCATGCGGACGGCCTCCACGCACAGGGATGCGCGACCTGCGGTCAGCGGGGGAATGGATAGCGCGTTGGCCTCATCTTCATCGGAAACAAGCTGACCGATGATGGCGGGCACTTCCCCGGCGGAGAAGCGCACCTGCGCGCCGAAGGCTTCTGCCTCCACGGAGAGGTCCATCAAGCTGACCGCGGCGATCGTCGGGGTCTCCCGGGCGATGAGCTCCATCGCCTGCGCTTGTAAATCGGCAGAGTGAACCAGCTCCTCCACGGTTACGCCCAGCTTTTGCGTGGCGGGGAAGGAAAGAATGGGCAGCGCCTTTTTTCTGCCAACTCTGGCAGCGTCCCGAAGCACTTGATGAACGTTCATCGTTGCACCTCCTGCTCAGGCACAGAAGGCGACGGCGGCGTCCGCGGCGGAAGCTGCGTCAGGCGTGTACTTATCCGCGCCAATCTGCGCACAGAATTCCTCGGACACGGGTGCACCGCCGATCATAATCTTGACCTTGTTCCGAATTCCGGCAGCCTCAGCGGCCTTCACGACCTCCGCCATCATGGGCATGGTGGTGGTCAGCAGCGCGGAGCAGCAGATGATCTGGCAATCCTGCTCCACAGCGGTCTTGACAAAGGTATCCGGCGCCACGTCCGTCCCCAGGTCGATGACTTCCAGGCCCTTACCTTCCATCATCATCTTGACCAGGTTCTTGCCGATGTCGTGCAGATCGCCCTGCACCGTGCCGATGCACACGCGGCCGCTGGCCTTGATGCCGTCGGCAGCCAGCAGGGGCTTGAGCAGCGCCGAGCCCATATTCAGCGCGCGGGCAGCCACCAGCACCTCGGGCACAAAGATTTCGTTGTTGCGGAATTTTTCACCCACCACATTCATCCCGGCGATCAGACCCTTTTCGAGGATTTCCTGGGCGGAGATGCCCGCATCAATGGCCTCCTGCACCAGCTGCTTGACCACCTTGGCCTTGCCCTTTTGCAAGTTTTCAGAAATCTGAGAAAGCATTTGGTTTGCCTCCTTGTCACAAACGTTGTTCCGGCGCATTTCCGGATGATTGAAGTATAACATCATACAGGTAATCTGCGTATCGAAAACATGTCCTGAAATATCAAAATGCTGCTGTGCTGCCAGCGGACGATCGGCTGCTCTGCTCAATCACGTCAAATCTGGGCACTATTCATCCGGATGGCACAACGACGTAGCAAAGGCAAAAACTGATCGATCGAAGAAAGCAGGTTTTCGATAATGATAAGTCCTTTTCTGATATGGAAATCCATCGGCTTGTGATAGGATACATTACAGGGGGCGCTTGCGGTATTCCAGCGTGGATACCCCGGTGAGCTTCCGGAAGGTGTAGCAGAAATTGGCCGCACTGTTGAAGCCGCACTGGAAGGCAATCTCCTGCACGGGTAGGCGAGTGGTTTTCAGGAGCTTCTGCGCCTGCTCCACCCGGCTCTTGACCACGAACTGGTAGGGCGACAAGCCGGTTTCCTCCGCAAACATATGGGAGAAATACCCCGACGAGTAGCCCGCACTGGCCGCGATGTCCTCTACGGACAGGTGGTCTGCCAGGTGGCTCTGGATGTAGGCGATGGCCCTGTCCACCACCGGATTCCCGCTTTCACCCGCACCGGAAAGCCCACTGAGGGATAGCAGCTTCATCAGCATGCTGTAAATAAGCGAGGAGGCTTCTCCAGCGTCCAGGTGATGCGTTTCGTTCATCGCCTGGAGCATCTCGCCAATGGCCTCGTGGAGGTCATTCGGGTTGCTCATGGTGATCAAGTTCCCCACGGTGCGCTCGATTTCCTCGTACAGATCCTTGCTTTGCGCCCCTGCAAAATGCACGAAGGTGAACGAGCATTTCCCCTGCGCGGCGTAGCTGTGGGGGGCATTGCAATCCAACAGCAGCACCTGGCCTGCCCGGGCAACGCCCCGGCTGGTTCTGGTCTGGTAGGAGAGGGAGCCGGTCATCATCACCAGCAGCAGATAGCTGGAAAACACGTTGCGATGCAGCCCGTAGCTTGGCTTGCAATCGAAATACCCCACGCTGACAGGATAGTACAGCAGCTTTTCCTGCCCGGCGGGCTGGGGCACGTAGTAATGCACGGAGGATTCTTCATAATACTGAGGATCAAGCTTCATCCTGTCCCCTCGATTCGCTGGCTTTTGATATGCCATTATACCCATTTTTAGCGTATTGTGTCAAGTAACAACGACTTGTATCATATGAAGGAGGACGTCCCATGAGCATTTCCACCAAGGATCGGGAGATACTTCGCGACCTGGCCCGTTACCAGCTGGAGCTGGCACATTCGCCCCGGAATCAGCAGAACTACGCAGACTGGATGGCCAACGGCTCCAGCAAGACCCAGGTGACCCGGCCACTGATCCGTATTGAGATCAACACCTTTGAGCATCAGCTGATGCCTGCCATGATGCGCTGCGAGGGCGAAGAGGCCCGCCGCATCGAGCACCAGATGCTCCGACCGATCATCAATTTCACCCAGTTTGAGGACGATACGCTCGTTCCGGATTACTTCGAGGTGGCAGATCACTATCAGTTCACCCCGTTCGGGCTGCCGGTGAAGTCCCAGCGCACGGAAGGCTTAGGGCATCATTTCATCCCGTATCTGCACGACCTGGAGGAGGACGAACACCTGCTGGGCAAGTCCACCTTTGCCGTGCAGGAGGACTGGGCACAGCAGCGCATCGCCGAGGCCCAGGATGTGTTCGGTGACATTCTGCCGGTCAAGCGCATCTCCAACGCAGCCTACTGCACGCCCATGCAGGACATCGTGCACATCATGAACATGGACGATATGTACATGGCCATGATCGATGACGAGGAGCGCTTCACCGCCATGCTGGACCGGCTGACGGATGATTACATCGAGTTCTTCAAGGCCCAGGAGGCCAGCGGCACGTTGCACACGGCAGCTCGCATGCAGCACCTGTGCCAGGGCACCTACTGCTTCACCAACGAGCTGCCCGACGATACCCCGGGTGCGAAGCTGAAGGATATGTGGCTCTTCATGGACTCCCAGGAAACCTCCGGCGTGTCGCCCGAGATGTACAAGGAGCTTGTGTTCCCGTATTATAAGAAGGTGATGGATCATTTTGGCCTGATCAGCTACGGCTGCTGTGAAGCCACCCATCCCATCTGGGACGGATGCCTGTCCACCATCGACCACCTGCGCAAGGTGTCCATCTCCCCCTGGTGCGACGAGGAATTCATGGGCGAGCGCCTGCGCGGCACCGGCGTGACCTACCTGCGCAAGCCCCCTGCCACCATCTTGGGCATGGACACCCCCGAGCTGGACGAGGACGCCACGCTTGATTGCTTCCGAAAGACCGCCAAAGCCGCCAAGGGCTGCAAGGTTGAGATCATCCAGCGCGATGTGTACATGGTCGGCTCCTCCGCCCGGAAGGTGCACCGCTTTGTGGAGCTGGCCCGCAAGGCGTTGGAAGCTTGATTGTCCCCACAAGGGAGCAGGGAAGGCTGCTCCGCGCTTTTACAAAAAAATTCTGTACAGGGATTGACAAGCCACGCGCATTATGGTATGATATATAAGTCGCGTGGCGACATAGGGGTATGGTGTAATGGTAACACGTGGGTCTCCAAAACCTTTGTTCTGGGTTCGAGTCCTAGTGCCCCTGCTGAAAGAACCAGTTTCGAAAGAAACTGGTTCTTTTGATGTCCAGATAAACACATAGAAATGCCTCCCTCCTCGGAGAGAGGCAGACAACGTCTGGCATTATTCAGGGTAAACAATAGGATAATCCAGCGTCAGAGATACCGGAATACTGAAATACGTTGTCCACTCTTCGTCACGGACATTGATGGTGAAATCAAGGCTTTGTATTGTTGTAAATTCCCAGACTGCCAGATCTTCGAACTTCAAGTGCCAATTGCCTTCTGTGATTGTCATGTGCATTTGACCATCGTTCAAGCCGGTACCCGCGCTGATACCCAAACGCATAGTTGCTTTATTGACAGCAGCATTCCATTTGTCGAATACAAGATACCTGCCAAAATTGTTCTGAATGAATAAGTTCACGCCAACGGCATCATAATAATTGTCAATATATAATCCTCTGTATTCGATATAGATGCCATTATCATCATACAAGACTGTACCTTCTTCGGTCTTGGTCAGATGCATATGAATCAGCGTGTCAATTTCGCGCAGTTCTTCTTCGGTATACTGCGCAGGGTCAAATGCGGTCTCTGCATACGCCATCGTGAATAATGTCGTCAATGTCAATACCAAAGCAAACAATTTTCTCATTGAGAACACCTCCTTTTCGATATTGTACCATTCAAATATGCATACGTCAATAAAAATCTTTTGTTCTGGGTTCGAGTCCTAGTGCCCCTGCTGAAAGAACCAGTTTCGAAAGAAACTGGTTCTTTTTCTATGTCATCGCACATCATTAACCATTCCCCACCAAAGCCTCATACATTTCATCAAACCCATCACCATACAAGTGAATGTAAATAGTCTTTCTCACTTGTAATCTTCCGGCGAATGCATTATAATTGAGTTGAAAGCCAATTTGAAATGGAAGGAGGCGCGTTCGCTTGCGACGCTATGACAGTCAGGATGCCCGGCGGCGGGTGC
>JAQXLU010000024.1 GCA_029012285.1 Clostridiales bacterium
ACCTGTTCCCATCCCGAACACAGTCGTTAAGCTCTCCAGTGCCGAAAGTACTTGGCTGGACACGGCCCGGTAGGATAGGTCACTGCCGGTTCCCTCTTTAAGGAAGTCGTATGGCTTCCTTTTTTCGTGGTTTTGGGGCGGCGTTCCTGGCTGCAACGTTACCTCTGCCCGCAGCAAAGCTGCATCACCTGCTCGTCGGTCATGCCGCATTCGCACAGCTGATCAACCATGTCCTCGTGTAGCCAGGAAATGCATTCACGGATGGCGCTGCGGGGCAGCCGTTCCTCCAGCTGCACGGCTTCCGGGCTATTGTGCGTGAAAATGTGGCGGTAATCGTGGTTCAGCAAACGCAGCCCCTCGGTCAATTCCGGGTCGCCAATGAGCACAGCCATGGGCAGCATGCCCTGCAAAAGCGCGCTGAAAAGGCGCGTCCCAAGGCCGCGCAGTGTCTCCCGGGTGACGGTTTGCTTGAGAACTGCCATCACATCCGCCTGGTAAGCGGTCAGATTGTCCAGCGACTGGGACAGCAGCGGAATGAAACCCACCGCCTGGGGCGGACATCCTTCCAGGGTGAACACGGTGAGCTGCTCCGCCAAACGGTGCTGGAGCATGGCGGCGGTCAGGCTGAGTGTGTCCGGTTCGTCCGAGCCGACGGACTTGATGTTGATGAATCCATACCGTCCGCCCTTATATCCGGCAAACACAACCGGGTGGCTGATGCCCTTCGCGACGGCCAGGGGGAGCATTGCCGTCCCATGTGCGCGGAGATAGGCGGGGACTTCCTTCTTCACCAGCGTCGCTTCCGTCATACGAAAGCCGTGGGGCACAAGGTACAGGTTGAGGTAGCGGGGCTGGAAAAGCGCCGCCCCGGCCAGGTAACGGTCGCCTTCCTTCATGAACAGCCAAGGTGCCTTCATGCCAAGGATGATCGTAAGGTCATCGGTGTCGTGGCCGAGCTGCCCCAGCATGATGGCGACGCCGGTCGGAATCCGGGTGATGGGGAGAGTCATGTACTTCATCGGCTGTGCTCCTTGCCAGGTTGTTGGGGCGTACATGCGCCTTTTGCAGACGGCGCAAAATGAAAGCACCCGGCATCAGGCAACCGGGTGCGGGGGCGTCAATCAGGCGCTTTTGTGGATTCGGGGCGCTCAATCACCAGGGGCTCCAGGCCGAGCAGGTCAGTAACCGTCACCAGCTCATAGCCAGCGTCCTTGAGCATGGGCACCAGTGTTTTCAGGCACTCGTAATCTGCCTTGCGTGCGTGATAGAGCAGGATGGAGCCGTTCTTCACGTCCTTGAACGCTTTCTGGGGATTGGTCTCGCTCACGTCCCAAAGGACGACCTTCTCCACGCCGTGGGAATAGAACACATTCAGGAAGTTCTTCTCGTTGTTCTTGTACTGGCCATAGGGTGGACGCAGCAGGCGCAGCGGGTAGTGATACCCCAGCACCTCGTCCACACGCTCCTGGGCCAGGCGCACCTGCGTGTTGGCGTTGGAGGTGGAGAAGCTCAGCAGCTTGGAGTGCTTCCAGGTATGGTTGCCCAGCTCGCTGCCATGGGCAAAGACCTCTTCCCAGAACCCGCGATCCTCGTGCTTGAACTGGGAGCCCACCATAAAGTAGGTGATGGGGAAATCCAGCTCCACGCTCAGGGCGTGAATTTGATACAGTGTCTCCAGCTCCCAGCCATCATCCACGGTGATGGCAATCCGTGGCACTTCCCTGTCGCCATTGCGGACGACATAATTGGCTGGCAGCGCCAGGGCGGTGGATGTGCACAGCATCAGGCAAAGCAAAAGCGAAAACAGGCGTAACGTGCGCTTCATGGGCGTACCTCCTGCGAATGATGATGTGAAGGGGGAGCAAGTCCCCCCAAGCGAGCGTGACAGTAAGCCGAGTTCTGTCGAGGGTCGATCATCTATCCAGGCCTGGCGTTGCCGCGCAGGCTCAAGCGATACTGAGGACGCGATGGGCAGCCGCATGTGTCCTGCTGCGTATCTTGCACCGGATGGGGTTTACAGCGCGGACAAGTCGCCAAGCCGCGGGTGAGCTCTTACCTCGCCTTTCCATCCTTACAGGCGCCCTGTCCACTTTCCAGCCGCGATTCGCGGATGACTAACGGGAACAGGCCCCCTGCGGTTTATTTCTGTTGCACTCTCCTTGGAGTCGCCTCCACCGGCCGTTAGCCGGCATCCTGCCCTGTGGTGCTCGGACTTTCCTCATGCCAAAGGCACGCGATCGCCTTGCCACCTCGCAAGACCTATCTTACCGCGAAAACGGGGGAAAGTCAAGGCTGTGGCGGATATTTCGTCCTTGCCTGCCTTGGAAGGCTGATGTCGATTTTTGCATATGCATTGCATTTTCCTTGCAATTTTGCGATAATGCCCTTATAATAAGAAAAAGTATATTCGCAGAGCCTGTCCGTGCAGGCTTGCATATGGAAAGGGAGGTGGCTGCATGACCAGCGTACCCGAGTACGTGATCGAAATGCTCCACATTACCAAGGAGTTCCCGGGCATCAAGGCCAACGATGATATTACCCTGCAGCTGCGCAAGGGCGAAATCCATGCGCTGCTGGGGGAAAACGGCGCTGGCAAATCTACGCTGATGAGCGTGCTCTTCGGCTTGTACCAGCCAGATCAGGGCGAGATCCGTAAGGACGGCAAGCCGGTGAAGATCAACAACCCCAACGATGCCACGGCGCTGCACATCGGCATGGTGCACCAGCACTTCAAGCTGATTGATGTGTTCACCGTGCTGGACAATATCATCCTGGGCGCGGAGGACACCAAGCTGGGCTTCCTGAGTAAGAAGAAGGCCCGTGAAAAGGTGACGGAGCTCTCCGAGCGCTATGGCCTGAAGGTCGATCTGGACGCGAAGATCGAGGACATCACCGTGGGCATGCAGCAGCGCGTGGAAATCCTCAAGATGCTGTATCGCGACAACGAGGTGCTCATCTTTGACGAGCCCACCGCTGTGCTCACCCCCCAGGAGATCGACGAGCTGATGAAGATCATGAAGGGACTGGCTGCCGAGGGCAAGTCCATCCTGTTCATCACCCACAAGCTCAACGAGATCATGGCGGTGGCGGATCGCTGCTCTGTGCTGCGCAAGGGCAAGTACATCGGCACGGTCAACACGGCGGACACCAATCAGGCGGAGCTTTCCCGCATGATGGTGGGCCGCGACGTGCAGCTGGTGGTGGACAAGAAGCCCGCCGTCCCCACGGACGCGGTGCTGACGGTGGAAAACCTCACCGTCAAGGCAAAGTCCTACAACCGTGAGGCCGTCCGGAACGTCAGCTTCACCGCCAGGGCGGGGGAGATCGTCTGCATTGCGGGCATCGACGGCAATGGCCAAAGCGAATTGGTGTATGCCATCACCGGCCTGGAGAAGGCCTCCAAGGGGCGCATTCTCCTGCGCGGGGAGGACGTGACCACCGCCTCCATCCGCAAGCGCTCCAAAGCTGGCATGTCCCACATCCCGGAGGACCGCCACAAGCACGGCTTGATCCTGGACAACACCCTGGAGCAGAACCTGGTGCTCCAGCGCTACTACGAGCCCCGCTTCCAGAAGGCGGGCTTCATCCGCTTCGACGCGATGCGCGCCTATGCCGAATCGCTGATTGAGCAGTACGACGTGCGTTCCGGTCAGGGCCCGGTGACGGTCACCCGGTCGATGTCCGGCGGCAACCAGCAAAAGGCCATCATCGCTCGCGAGATTGACCGCGACCTGCCCTTGATCGTGGCGGTGCAGCCCACCCGCGGCTTGGACGTGGGCGCGATTGAGTACATCCACCACCAGCTGGTCAGTGCGCGCGACGCGGGCAAGGCCGTGCTGCTGGTGTCCCTGGAGCTGGACGAGGTGATGAACCTCTCCGACCGCATCCTGGTGATGTACGAGGGCGAAATCGTGGGCGAGCTTGATCCGAAGCAAACCACCGTGGAGGAGCTGGGCTTGTACATGGCTGGCGCCAAGCGTCAGGGAAAGGAGGCCGCAGAATGAGCAATATCAATATGAAGGGCCTCCTGAAAAAGGACGGCACCCGGACGATCCTGGCCTCGTTGCTGTCGATCATCATCGGCATGTTGGCGGGCTCTATCATCATCACCATCGTCGGCTTGAGCAATGAAACCCTCGGGGTCAAGGGCGTGTGGGACGGCATCCGCATCGTGTTCCTGGGCCTGTTCGTCAAGGCTCGCGATACGGCGGGCAATCTGATCTTCTCTTTCAACCCGCAGATGATGGGCAACATGCTCTTCCGTGCGATTCCCGTCATCCTGACCGGCTTGTCCGTGGCGGTGGCCAACAAGACTGGATTGTTCAACATCGGCGCTGCCGGTCAGTACCTGGCAGGCACGGCGGCGACGCTGTTCATCGCCCTGATGATGCCCGTTAAGGGCACGGAGATGGCAGCCTGGCAAGCTGCTCAGGGCATTGAGTACGCCATCACCTTCCCGGCATGGCTGGTGTGGTGCCTGGCCTTCCTGGGAGGCATGCTGGCGGGTGCGCTCTGGGGCGCGATCCCCGGCTTGCTCAAGGCGCTGCTGAACATCAACGAGGTGCTGGCGTGCATCATGACCAACTGGATCGCCGCCAACCTCGTCACCTGGGTCTTTGACATCTCCAATTTGAAAAACATGGTGGAAAACACCAAGACCGGCTATATCTACAAGACCTCCTTCAATGGGGTGGAAACCGCCAAAATGGGGCTGGACAAGATCTTCCCTGGCTCGCAGGTCAACGGCGGCATCATCATCGCGGCCATCCTGGCGGTGGTGGTGTACATCATGCTCAGCCGCACCACCTTCGGCTACGAGCTCAAGGCCTGCGGCTCCAACCGCCTGGCGGCCCGCTATGCCGGCATCAAGGACAAGCGCTCCATCGTCATTTCCATGGCGATTGCCGGTGCGCTGGCCGGCGCGGCTGGCTCGCTGTACTACCTGGCGGGCAACACCGAGTTCTTCTGGTCTACCTACCAGTCGCTGCCCGCGGTGGGCTTCAACGGCATCCCCGTGGCGCTGCTGGCGGCAAACAACCCCCTCGCGGTCGTATTCACGGGCATGTTCATGTCCATGCTGGATATCTGCGGCTTGCAGCTGACCAACCTGACGGGCTTCAATGAGTACATCACCGACGTGATCATCGCCGTCATCGTGTACCTGGCGGCGTTCTCGCTGGTGCTCAAGTCGTTCATCGGCCGAATCGGCCACAAGCACGGCGGAAAGGAGGAAGGGAAGTAATGGACATCATGCAGATCCTTTCCCAGGCCATCAATCAGGGGACGATTCCCTTCCTGATTCGCCAGACACTGATTTACGCGGTTCCGCTGATGGTCGTCGCGCTGGCGGGTGTGTTCTCCGAGCGCAGCGGCGTGATCAACCTGGCGCTGGAGGGCATCATGATCTTCGGCGCGTTTGTGGGCGTGCTCTTTGTGCGCCTGGTGCAGCAGTGGGGCTGGTTTGAGGCGGCCTACAACGCGAAAAACTGGCTGTCGTTGCAAGGCTTTGCCCTCATGACCATGTGCGTGTCCGCCGCGCTGGGCTCGCTCTTCGCGATGCTGCTGGCCTTCGCCGCCATCAACCTCAAGGCGGACCAGACCATCGGCGGCACGGCCCTGAACCTGATGGCACCGGCCCTGGTGCTGTTCTTCATCCGTTTGCTGGCGAATCAGAACACATTGCAGATGATCACCGGCGACTCTGCCGGATGGTTCATGCTCAAAGAGAGCCTCTTCGGTTTCGGCGTGGGCCGCGGCGCGAACAAGACCCCCTCGATGGGCTTCCTCGGGCAGGTGTTTGTCAACAAGGTGTACCCGATGACCTATGTGTGCATCCTGGTGTTCATCGTGCTGGCAATTATCCTGTACAAGACCAAGTTCGGCTTGCGGCTGCGGGCCTGCGGCGAGAATCCGCAGGCGGCGGACAGCCTGGGCATCAACGTGTTCAGGATGCGCTATGCGGGCGTGGGCATCTCCGGCGCGCTGGCGGGCATGGGTGGCTTCGTGTACGCCATGACCACCGCTAACTGCACCTCCAATGGCGACGTGGCCGGCTTTGGCTTCCTGGCCCTGGCTGTGATGATCTTCGGCAACTGGAAGCCGGGGAATATCGCCGGTGCGGCGCTGCTCTTCGGCCTGTTCAAATGCATCGCGGCCTCCTATGGCTCGCTGGACATCAATGGCGACGGCATCTATATGCTCAAGGAGATTGGTGTGTCCGCGCATGTGTATCGTCTGCTGCCCTATGTGATCACCCTGGTGGTGCTGGCCTTCACATCGAAGTCCTCCCGCGCCCCCAAGGCCGAGGGCATCCCCTACGACAAATCTACAAGGTAAGGAAACGGGCTGTCTCGCAAACGGGACAGCCCGTTTTATGATTGTCATTTCTGGTCGAACTGCTGCCGGGAAACCAATGAAACGAAACATTGATCGAAATTTCGCCATAAATGTTCGGAAAATCACTTGACATCCCCCTGCTCATGCGGTAGAATGAATTGTCATGTTGACCGGATGGGCCTGATCAGCCCGTCCCGATGGGATAGCAAGGGAGGCGACGCCATGACCCGCCATCAGATGGTTTTCTGTCAAGGGGAGGCGTGTATCCTTTTTTGCCCCCGATGGCTGAGCGCATGAGCACGTTCTGATTGTATACAGGCCGTGCTCTTTTTTCGTGGTAAGGAGGAAAAAACGATGAAGAAGGTTGCCATCATCATGGGCAGCGACAGCGATCTGCCCGTCCTGAAGCCCGCCTTTGAGCAGCTGAGGAAGCTGGATATTCCCTTTGAGGCCCATGTGTACAGCGCCCACCGCACCCCTGCGGAGGCCGCTGATTTCGCCAGGAACGCCCGGGAGAATGGCTTCGGCGTGCTGATTTGCGCGGCGGGCAAGGCTGCCCACCTGGCAGGCGCGTTTGCCGCCCAGACCACCCTGCCCGTGATTGGCATCCCGGTCAAGTCCTCCACGCTGGACGGCCTGGACGCGCTGCTTTCCACCGTGCAGATGCCCTCCGGCATGCCGGTGGCGACCGTTGCCATCGACGGCAGCGCCAACGCGGCATTGCTGGCTGCGCAGATCCTTGCGGTCCAGGACGCTGTCTTGGCGGAAAAGCTGAACGCCATGCGCCGCGCCCAGCACGACGCGGTGATCGCCAAGGACGCCGCACTGGTGATCGAATAAGCAATTCCCGAACATTCTGGCAAAATGGTTGGCGGAATATTCAACCGTGAGAAAAGAAGGAAAGAGTCTATGGAAAACGAGCTTTGGCTGGAAGCCGACGCGCTTCATGAGGAGCTGGACAAGCCCCACGAGGAATGTGGCGTGTTCGGCATTTATCGCCGGGAGGGCAAGGGTGTGGTGGCCGAGACCTATCACGCGCTGTATGCCCTGCAGCACCGCGGGCAGGACAGCTGCGGCATGTGCGTCAACACCGACGGCGTGATGAAGAAGTACCGCGAGAACGGCCTGGTCACCGATGTGTTCACCCGTGAAATGCTTCTGAAGATCGAGGAGGGCAGCATGGCCCTGGGCCACTGCCGATATGCGCCTGCGGATATGAAGAGCCGCTCCAACGCGCAGCCCATCCTCATCAACCACCACAAGGGCACGATGTCCCTGGCCTGCAATGGATCGCTGACCAACGCCGCCGAGCTGCGGGATGATCTGGAGGCCAGCGGCGCAATCTTCCATGCCACGGCGGATACCGAGGTGATCGCCTACATCATCACCCAGCAGCGGCTCAAGAGCGGCTCCATCGAGGATGCCGTGTTCGCCACGATGGGCATCATCAAGGGCGCGTATTCGATGGTGGTCATGAGCCCCACGAAGCTGATCGCCTGTCGCGATCCCCATGGCTTCCGCCCGCTGTGCATGGGCCATATCGGCAACGATGTGGTCTTTGCCTCCGAGTCCTGCGCGCTGGACGCGGTGGGTGCTACCTTCGACCGCGACATCGAGGCGGGCGAGATGGTGGTGGTCACCCGGGATGGCATCCAGTCCCGCAAGGTGGAGGGCGCCTGCCACGACGGCTTGTGCGTGTTTGAATTCGTCTACACCGCCCGTCCCGACTCCGTGGTGGATGGCAGCAGCGTGCACGAGGCCCGCAAGCTGGCGGGCGCGTACCTGGCCAAGGCCCATCCTGTGGAGGCAGACGTGGTCATTGGCGTGCCGGATTCCGGCCTGGATGCAGCCCTGGGCTATTCCCAGGAGAGCGGCATCCCCTATGGTATCGGCTTCTTGAAGAACAAGTACATCGGCCGCACCTTCATCCTGCCCGAGCAGAAGCTGCGCCAGGACGCGGTGCGCATCAAGCTCAACGCCATCCGCTCCACCGTGGCGGGCAAGCGCGTGGTCATGGTGGATGACTCCATCGTCCGCGGCACCACCTGCGCCCACATCGTGGGCCTTTTGCGGGAGGCCGGCGCGAAGGAAGTGCATGTTCGCTTGTCCTCGCCGCCCTTCACCGACGTGTGCTACTTCGGCACGGACGTGAGCAAGCGGGAAACGCTGATCGCGGCCAACCACACGGTGGAGGAGATTCGCCAGATCATCGGGGCGGACACCATCGGCTATTTGCCCCTGGAGGCCTGCGACAAGATCGCCGCGGGCAGCAAGTGCAAGTTCTGCAAGGGCTGCTTCACCGGGGAATACCCCATCGAGCCGCCCAAGGTCAAGCACATCAACAAGTATGACCAGCCCCTCACCCTGGAAAAGAAGGCCAAGGGCTAAGGACGCAAGCAGCAAAGGAGAAACAGCATGAAGAGCGAGAGCGCATCCTACAAGGCAGCCGGTGTGGACATTGTGGCCGGCTACAAGGCGGTTGAACTGATGAAGAAGCATGTGGCCCGCACCAAAACCGAGGGCTGCGTGGACGATATTGGCGGCTTTGGCGGTTGCTTTGGGCTGAACACCGCCGGGATGCAGGAGCCCGTGCTGGTCTCCGGCACCGACGGCGTGGGCACCAAATTGAAGGTGGCCATGCTGCTGAACAAGCATGACACCATCGGCATCGACGCGGTGGCCATGTGTGTCAACGACGTGATCTGCTGCGGCGCCAAGCCGCTGTTCTTCCTGGATTACATCGCCTGCGGCAAGAACATCCCGGAGAAGATCGCGGAGATTGTCGCCGGTGTGGCGGAGGGCTGCGTGCAGTCCGGCTGCGCGCTCATCGGCGGCGAAACTGCGGAGCATCCCGGCATGATGCCCGAGGAGGATTACGACCTGGCGGGCTTTACCGTGGGCATCGTGGACAAGGCGAGGATCATCGACCCCTCCACCATGAAGGCGGGGGACGTGATCATCGCATTGCCCTCCACCGGCGTGCATTCCAACGGCTTTTCCCTGGTGCGCAAGGTGTTCGGCCTGACCGACGGCGCGCAGGATCGCACCTATCCCGAATTGGACAAGACCCTCTTCGAGACGCTGCTGACCCCCACCCGCATCTATGTGAAGGCCATCCTGGCGTTGCTTGAGGAGATTCAGCCCAAGGGCATCTGCCACATCACCGGCGGCGGCTTCTACGAGAACATCCCGCGCGCGCTGCCCGAGGGGCTGTGCGCCAGGATCAAGCGCGCCGACGTGCGGGTGCTGCCCATCTTTGACATCATTGCCCGGGAGGGGAATGTGCCCGAGCGCGACATGTTCAACACCTACAACATGGGCGTGGGTATGACTGTCACCGTGGCCCCTGCTGATGTGGAGAAGGCGCTGGAGATTCTCTGCGCCAACGGCGAGGATGCCTACGTCCTGGGCGAAGTGATTGAGGGCGAGAAGGGTGTAGAGCTGTGGTAAAAGTCGCTGTGCTGGTGTCCGGCGGCGGCACCAATCTGCAGGCCATCATCGACGCCAAGCAGGCCGGGCGGATTCCCTCCGCCGAATTGGCGCTGGTGCTTGCCTCCAATGACAAGGCCTATGCGCTGACGCGCGCCGCCCATGCGGGCATCCCCTCCGAGGTATTGCGCAAGGCCAAAGGCGAGGAACCCTCTGCCTACGGTGAACGCTTGCTGGCCGTACTCCGCGCCCATCACATTGATCTGGTGGTGCTGGCGGGCTTCCTGACCATCTTGCCGGAAAATGTGATCCGCGCCTACGATCACCGCATCCTGAACGTGCATCCCAGCCTGATTCCCAGCTTCTGCGGGGACGGCTTCTACGGATTGCGCGTCCATGAGGCGGCGCTGGCAAAGGGCGTGAAGGTGACCGGCGCGACCATCCACTACGTCAATGAAATCACCGATGGGGGTGAGATCATCGCCCAGAAGGCCGTCGATGTCCTGCCGGACGATACCCCCGAAACGCTTCAGCGCCGCGTGATGGAGCAGGCCGAATGGGTGCTGCTCCCCCAGGCGGTAGAAATGGTGGCCCAGCGCCTCAACTGAACAGGAGGAAAGACGATGAAAGCTCTTGACTTTGGCGAGCTGCTCAGCTCCAATACCTACCCCGGCCGCGGCATCTGCCTGGGCCTGGATGAAAGCGGCGAGAACGCCGTGATCGTGTACTTCATCATGGGCCGCAGCGTCAATAGCCGCAACCGCATCTTTGAGGAGAGCGCGGACGGCATCATCACCAAGGCGCATGACGAAAGCCTGATGACCGACCCCCACCTGATTATCTACGCGCCCGTGCGCGCGCTGCCTGACGGCATGCATACCATCGTCACCAACGGCGACCAGACCGACACGATCTATGATTTCATGATGCGCGGACAGACCTTCGAGGACGCGCTGCGCACCCGCACCTTCGAGGACGACCGCCCCAACTGGACGCCCCGCATCAGCGGCATCGTGCGCGTGGCGGACGGCCAGGCGATGTATGAACTGTCCATCATCAAGTCCGACGACGGCGACGAGAACAGCGTGCTGCGCTATTTCTACGATTACTGCCAGCCTAAGGCGGGCGAGGGCCACTTCATCCACACCTACAAGTGCGACGGCAGCCCCATCCCCTCCTTTGAGGGCGAGCCGGAAAAGGTGACCCTCAAGGGCGACATTGAGCAACTGGCCCTGGACACCTGGATGAACCTGAACGAGGACAACAAGGTCAGCCTGTATGTGTCCTTCATCAGCCTGAAGGACGGCAGCACCGATACCATCATCATCAATAAGCACGACCAGGAAGAGGAGGCCTAATCCACCATGAAGGAACTGGAACTGAAATACGGCTGCAACCCCAATCAGAAGCCTTCCCGCATCTTCATGACCGAGGGTGAGCTGCCTATCAGGGTGCTCAACGGCAAGCCCGGCTATATCAACTTCCTGGATGCCTTCAACGGCTGGCAGCTGGTATGCGAACTCAAGCGCGCCACCGGTCTGCCCGCTGCGACCTCCTTCAAGCATGTCAGCCCCGCTGGCGCCGCCGTGGGTCTGCCCCTGGATGATACCATGCGGAAGATCTACTTCATTGGCGACCAGGAGCTGTCCCCGCTGGCCTGCGCCTACGCCCGTGCCCGCGGCGCGGACCGCATGTCCTCCTTTGGCGACTGGATCTCCCTCTCCGACGTGTGCGACAAGTCCACTGCGCTGCTGATCAAGCCCGAGGTGTCCGACGGCATCATCGCCCCCGGCTACACCGACGAGGCGCTGGAAATCCTCAAGGCCAAGAAGAAGGGCAACTACAACATCGTCGAGATTGACCCCGCCTACAAGCCCGAGCCCATCGAGCGCAAGCAGGTGTTTGGCATCACCTTTGAGCAGGGCCGCAATGAGTTCGTCATTGACGAGCACCTGCTGGAAAACATCGTCACCGAGAATAAGGAGCTGCCCGACAGCGCCAAGCTGGATCTGATCGTGGCCCTCATCGTGCTCAAATACACCCAGTCCAACTCCGTGTGCTATGCCAAGGGCGGCCAGGCCATCGGTATCGGCGCGGGCCAGCAAAGCCGCATCCACTGCACCCGCCTGGCGGGCCAGAAGGCGGATAACTGGCTGCTGCGCCAGCATCCCCGTGTGATGAATCTGCCCTTTGTGGAAAAGATCGGCCGCGCTGACCGGGACAATACCATCGATGTGTTCATCTCCGACGAGCCCGATGAGGTGATCGCCGAGGGCCGTTGGCAGAAGTTCTTCACCGAAAAGCCCGTGCCGCTGACCCGTGAGGAAAAGCTGGTGTGGCTGGGCCAGCAGACCGGTGTGGCTCTGGGCTCCGACGCGTTCTTCCCCTTTGGGGACAACATCGAGCGCGCCCATCGCTCCGGCGTGAGCTATGTGGCCCAGCCCGGCGGCTCCATCCGCGACGACAACGTGATTGAAACCTGCAACCTGTACAACATGGTGATGGCGTTCACCGGCATGCGCCTGTTCCATCATTAAGCGAGCGCGCCTGATACGCGCCTGGCGTGAGGAGATACGAGAATGAAGGTACTCATCGTTGGCGGCGGTGGACGCGAGCATACCATCGCCCTGAAAATTGCGGAAAACCCGCAGGTGACCCAGCTCTACGCAGCCCCCGGCAACGGTGGTATGGCGGCGCTTTGCCAGTGCGTGCCCCTCAAGGCCACGGATGTTGCGGGCATCACCGCCTGGGCGAAGGAGAACGCCATCGACTTTGTGGTGGTCGCGCCTGACGATCCCCTGTGCCTGGGGATGGTGGATGCACTGTCGGAGGCGGGCATCCCGGCCTTTGGCCCCAACAAGGCCGCTGCCATCATCGAGGGCAGCAAGGTGTTCTCCAAGAACCTGATGAAGAAGTACGGCATCCCCACCGCAGCCTATGAAGCCTTTACCGATTTCGACGCGGCGGTGGCCTACCTGCAAACGGCGGAAATGCCCATCGTCGTCAAGGCAGACGGCCTGGCGCTGGGCAAGGGCGTGCTGATCTGCAACACCCGGGAGGAAGCCGTGCAGGCCGTGTCCTCCATGATGAAGGACGAGAAGTTTGGCGCATCGGGCAGATCCGTGGTCATTGAGGAATTTCTGACCGGCCCGGAGGTGTCCGTGCTGGCCTTCACTGACGGCAAGACCATCAAGCCCATGGTGTCCAGCATGGACCATAAGCGTGCGCTGGATGGCGACGCGGGCCTGAACACCGGCGGCATGGGCACCATCGCGCCCAACCCCTGCTATACCCCCGAATTGGCGGAGCGCTGCATGCAGGAGATCTTCCTGCCCACCGTCGCAGCCATGAACGCCGAGGGCCGCACCTTCAAGGGCTGCTTGTACTTCGGATTGATGATGACCCCTAAGGGACCCAAGGTGATCGAGTACAACTGCCGCTTTGGCGACCCCGAAACCCAGGTGGTGCTGCCCCTGCTCAAGAGCGATCTGCTGACCATCATGCAATCCACCGTGAACGGCACCCTGGCTGAAACCCCCGTGGAATTCGATGATGGCGCGGCCTGCTGCGTCGTGCTGGCCAGCGGCGGCTATCCCGTCAGCTATAAGAGCGGCTATGTGATCTCCGGCCTGGAGGCGGCCGCGGAGGACGCGCTGGTCATCCACGCCGGCACGAAAAAAACCGACGAGGGCATCGTCACCGCCGGCGGGCGCGTGCTGGGCGTGGTGGGCCGCTGCAAGTGCCTGCCCGGCGCCATCAGCAAGGCCTATGCCGCTGCCAGGAAGATCAGCTTCACCGACATGCACATGCGCAGCGACATCGGCCAGCGTGCCCTCAGGGAGCTGGAAGCACAGACGAAGTAAGAAACGCTGGAGGATCAAATCATGAGCGTCAAGCGTATTTATGTGGAAAAGATGGCGGACTACGCCGTCGAGGCCAAGAATCTGCTGTGGGAGATTCGCCATATCCTGCAAATCAAGTCCGTGACGGGGCTGCGGCTGCTTAACCGCTACGACGTGGAGGGCGTGACGGATGAGCTGTACCAAAAGTGCCTGCCCATCGTGTTCTCCGAGCCCCAGGTGGACGTGACCTACACCCAGCTGCCCGAGGGCGCCAAGGCTGTGTTCGCCGTGGAATTCCTGCCCGGCCAGTACGACCAGCGCGCCGCCTCC
Organism: Clostridiales bacterium; assembly: GCA_029012285.1. Taxonomy (GTDB): domain Bacteria; phylum Bacillota; class Clostridia; order Christensenellales; family Aristaeellaceae; genus UBA11524. The sequence continues at coordinate 13,938 of JAQXLU010000024.1, forward strand.
TGCGAGGAGTGCATCCAGCTGGTCGGCCAGTGCGACCGTCCCACCGTGCGCTCCGCCCGGGTGTACCTGCTTGACGGTGATTTCACCGCCGATGAGCTGGCCCGGGTGAAGAAGCATGTTATCAACCCCGTCGAATCCCGCGAGGCCGACCTGGCGGAGAAGGAGACCCTGCAGCAGGTTTACGATATGCCCGATTCCGTGGAGACGTTGCACGGCTTCACCACCATGGACATGGCGCAGGTGCAGGATTTCGTGGCCAAGTATGGCCTGGCGATGGATAAGGACGACCTGGCCTTCTGCCGGGACTATTTCGCTACTGAGAAGCGCGACCCCACCCTCACCGAGGTGCGCATGATCGACACCTACTGGTCCGATCACTGCCGCCACACCACCTTCCTGACCACCATCGACAAGGCGGAGATCGAGAAGGCAGCGGTGGAAAAGGCCTTCGCCCGGTATCTGGCGGCCCGCGAAACCGTCTATGGCGAGCGCGCCAAGACCCGCCCCATCAACCTGATGGACATCGCTACCATGGGCGGCAAGTATCTCAAGAAGATCGGCCAGACCCCGAACATTGACGTGTCCGAGGAGATCAACGCCTGCTCCATCAAGATCGACGTGGATGTGGACGGCGTGAACGAGCCCTGGCTGCTCATGTTCAAGAACGAGACCCACAACCATCCCACGGAGATCGAGCCCTTCGGCGGCGCGGCGACCTGCATCGGCGGCGCCATCCGCGACCCGCTGAGCGGCCGCACCTATGTGTACCAGGCCATGCGCGTCACCGGTGCGGCTGACCCGCTCGTGCCCGTGTCCGAAACCATGCCCGGCAAGCTGCCCCAGCGCAAGCTGGTGACCACTGCCGCCGCCGGCTATTCCTCCTACGGCAACCAGATCGGCCTGGCCACCGGATTGGTGGACGAGATGTACCATCCCGGCTATGCCGCCAAGCGCCTGGAAATTGGCGCGGTGGTGGGCGCTGCGCCGGAGCGCAACGTGCGCCGCGAGGTGCCCGCTCCAGGGGATAAGATTGTGCTGCTGGGCGGACGCACGGGCCGCGATGGCTGCGGCGGCGCGACCGGCTCCTCCAAGAGCCACAAGCTGGAATCCATCGAGACCTGCGGTGCGGAGGTCCAAAAGGGCAACGCCCCCACCGAGCGCAAGCTGCAGCGCCTCTTCCGCGATGAAAGCGTGACCCGCCTCATCAAGCGCTGCAACGACTTCGGCGCGGGCGGCGTGTCCGTAGCCATCGGCGAATTGGCGGACGGTCTGCTCATCGATCTGGACAAGGTGCCGAAGAAGTACGACGGTTTGGACGGCACCGAGCTGGCAATCTCCGAATCCCAGGAGCGCATGGCGGTGGTGCTGGAGGCCAAGGACGTGGACGCCTTCCTGGCAGCCGCCGAGCGCGAGAACCTCGAAGCGACCGTGGTCGCCCAGGTCACCGCCGCGCCCCGTCTGCGCATGACCTGGAAGGGCGTGACCATCGTTGACCTGAGCCGCGAATTCCTCAACTCCAACGGCGCGGAGAAGCACACCACCGTCGCTGTCCCCGAGGACGGCGTGCAGCAGGTGACCTTCCCCGGCGATACCGTCACCGAGAAGCTGGCGAGCATGGTCGGCAACCTGAACATCTGCTCCAAGCAGGGCCTGAGCGAGCGCTTTGACGCTACCATCGGCGCGGCAACGGTGCTGATGCCCTATGGCGGCGCACGTCAGTTGACCCCCAACCAGACCATGGTTGCCAAGCTCCCCGTCCTTCAGGGCGTGACGGATACCGTGTCCGGCATGGCCTACGGCATGCACCCCGAAATGCTGGAACAGTCCCCCTACGAGGGCAGCTACCTGGCGGTGGTGGAGAGCGTGACCAAGCTGGTGGCGGCAGGCTTTGACTACAAGGACGCCTATCTGACCTTCCAGGAGTACTTCGAGCGCATGGGCACCGAGCCGAGCCGCTGGGGCAAGCCTTTCGCGGCGCTGCTGGGCGCACTGGATGCCCAGCTGGACCTGAACATCGCGGCCATCGGCGGCAAGGACTCCATGTCCGGCACGTTCGAGAAGATGGATGTGCCCCCGACGCTTTGCTCCTTCGCGGTGGCCCCTGGCAAGGCCAGCAACGTCATTTCCCCCGAATTCAAGGAAGCGGGCCATGCCATCCGCCTGGTCAGCTGCGACGCGCATGATACCGCGCGCCTGACCGCCAACTTCGATCAGGTGCACGAGGCCATCAAGGCCGGGAAGATCGTCGCCGCATGGGCACTGGGCCTGGGCGGCATCGCCGAGGGCCTGTTCAAGATGGGCCTGGGCAACGCCATCGGCACGCGCATCGACGATGATTTCGAGGGCGAGCTCTTTGCCCAGCAGATCGGCGGCATGCTGATTGAGTGCGCGGAGGACGTCGACCTGGGCGAAAAGATTGGCGACACCATCCCCGCCTGGGTGCTGGAATACGAGGGCGAGCGCATCGACCTGAACGAGATGCAGGAGATCTACGAGGGCAAGCTGGAGAAAGTGTTCAAGTACCGTGGCCGCACCGGCGAAACCACCGAGAAGTTCACCTGCAAGGCGGAAAACTGGCCCAAGCCCCAAACCAGCTTCGCCAAGCCCCAGGCGTTCATCCCCGTGTTCCCCGGCACCAACTGTGAGTACGACACCGCCCGCGCGGTGGAGCGTGCCGGCGGCAAGGCGGAGATCCTGGTCATCAACAACCTGTCCCCGGAGAAGATCACCGAGTCCATCCGCAAGGCCAGCGAGATGATTGCCCGCAGCCAGATGATCGTGCTGCCCGGCGGCTTCTCCGGCGGCGACGAGCCCGACGGCTCTGCCAAGTTCATCACTGCTTTCTTCCGCAACCCCGCGATGAAGGACGCGGTGCATGAGCTGCTCAAGCATCGCGACGGTCTGATGCTGGGCATCTGCAACGGCTTCCAGGCGCTGGTCAAGCTGGGCCTGGTGCCCTTTGGCGAGATCGTGGATACCGACGATACCTGCCCGACCCTGACCTTCAACGAGATTGGCCGCCATCAGTCCATGCTGGTGCGCACCCGCATCGCCTCCAACAAGTCCCCCTGGCTGAGCGAAACACAGGTGGACGACATCCACACCATCGCCATCAGCCACGGTGAGGGCCGCTTCGTGGGCCCGGAGAAGCTGCTGCGCGACCTGGCCGCCAATGGTCAGATTGCCACCCAGTACGTGGATCTGGCGGGCAACGCCTCCATGGATATGCGCTTCAACCCCAACGCCAGCTACTTCGCCATCGAGGGCATCACCAGCCCCGACGGCCGCGTGCTGGGCAAGATGGGCCACACCGAGCGCTCCGGCGAGAACCTGTACAAGAACGTCCCCGGCAACAAGTATCAGCCCCTGTTTGAGGGTGGCGTGCATTACTTCACCAAGTGACCCCGCTTGGGGCTGTCTCAAGGCGAGGCAGCCCCAATTTATTGTTCCGGCGCTTTTCCGGTTGCATTTTATGTGCACATGGGCTATAATAGAGCATGCTGCCCCGAGTAGATCAAAATGCACCACCAGCGGAGGCGCATGCCGGCTTCCGCATGACCGTAAAGGAGTTCAAAATGCCTTACATTGCAACCACGACCAACGTTTCCATCTCCGGCCGGAAAAAGGAAGCCATCAAGGAGCGCATGGGCGAGGCCATTGAGCTGATTCCCGGCAAATCCGAGAGCTGGCTGATGCTGTCCTTTAGGGACAATGTACCCATGTACTTCAAGGGGCAGGACGAGCCCTGCGCCATCTGCCAGGTGAAGCTCTTTGGCGCGGCGGACGAGGAGGCCTACGCCAAGCTGACCGAGGCGCTGACCGACATCATCCGCGAGGAGCTGGACATCGACCCCGACCGCATCTACGTGCCCTATGAGGAGATCGACACCTGGGGCTGGAACGGTGGCAATCTCTGATTTACATACGCAACCAACGCCTTCCCACCCGGGAGGGCGTTTATCGTATGCCGGTTTGAGTGGGATGATGTGATGGTATTTGATGGGGTGTTCATGGAAGGGCGCAATGGCTTCCTGCCAGCTTGCGGGAAGACGGTGCCATATCCGGTTCTTTTGGGGCTTGGGATGATTCAGAAATGTTTTTCATAAAATTCATAAAATAGCCCTTCATATCGCCCAGAAAATGTTGTATAATAGAGGCGCTGATTCCGGGCAGTAGTCATTCAGCCCGGAAATGAACCCCTGTATGATCATCAGGCCTTGCGGAAAGGAGGCGTCAGCCATGGAGACGATGTGGAATACATTGCAGCTTGCCGTGTGGAATCTGCTGCACCGTCCAGGGCTTGCCGACATTGCGGATATCCTGCTGGTGGCGGCCATCGTGTACAAGCTGCTGATGCTCACCCGCGAGACCCGGGGCAGCGCCGTGCTCAAGGGTTTGGTGCTCCTGCTGGTGCTGGTGGGAATCTCCAGCATGGTGGGATTGACCGCGCTCAACTGGCTGCTGATGGCGGTGGTGAACAATGGCCCCATCGTGCTGGTCATCCTCTTCCAGCCGGAGATCCGCAAGGCCCTGGAGCAGTTCGGCCGTGGCGCACGCATTGATGTGCGCCGCGACGATGACCAGGCGGATGCGGACAAGCTGATTGACGAAATCATCAAGTGCCTGCTGAACCTCAGCCGCCGCCGCGTGGGCGCGCTGATCGTCTTTGAGGGTAAGACCGGATTGAAGGACATCATCGAGAACGGCATCCCGCTGGATTCGCAGATATCCGCAGGATTGCTGGAAAACATCTTTGAGCCCAACACCCCCTTGCATGATGGCGCCGTGGTGATTCGCGACAAGCGCATCATGTCCGCCGCATCCTTCCTGACGCTGACGGATGCCTCCATCAGCCATGACCTGGGCACCCGCCACCGCGCGGCCCTGGGCGTGAGCGAAACCACCGATGCTACCGTGCTCATCGTGTCGGAGGAAACGGGCATCATCTCCATGGCCCGGGGCGGCAAGCTCATGCGCCACCTGGATCAGAAGGCCCTGCGGAGCATCCTGGAGGGCATTTACAAGCCGCAGCGCAAGGGCCTTGTCAGATTCCTGAACCGTGGCAGGAAGGAGGCCGCACAATGATGCAAAATCCCTCTTCCCAGGGCATGAACAAGGAGCAGACCCCCAATGGGGACAAGAAGGAGCACGCCCGCCGGGACGCGCTGGTAAACAGAATCAAGTCCCTCTTTCTGCACAACTGGGGCATGAAGCTCATCGCCATCCTCATCGCCATCGCGCTGTGGGCCGGGCTGATCACCCAGGACCCCAATTTGCTGCGCGAGAAGCATTTCAGCGATGTACCGGTCAACATCATCGGCGCGGAGAGCCTTAAACGCAATGGCTTTATCGTCCTGGAGCAGATCGAGGACGTGCTGGGCGGCGTGTCCATGCGGGTGAACGTTCCCCAGGGGAACTACGCCGCTGCCCAGGCGAGCAGCTATTCGGTCCGGGTGGATCTGAGCCGCATCCGCACCACAGGTGAGCAGGAACTCAAAATTCTGTCCACCAACTCCGCCACCTATGGCACGGTGACGGAGATGATCCCCGCTACTGTCCGGCTGACGGTGGATGAATATGTCACCCGTTACCGCATCCCGGTGACGGTGGTGGCCCAGGGCGAGCCGCCGGAGGGCTTCTATGCCTCCGACCCGGCCACTGACCCGCCGATGGTGACTGTCAGCGGCCCCAAATCCCTGGTGCAGAGGATCGTCAGCGCGCAGGTCGTGGCGGATCAGAGCACCCTGCCTGCCCAGGAGGGCCTTGTCCGCAGGGCGCTAACCTTCACCCTGGTGGATGAAACCGGCGCTGCCATCCAGAGCGACATGCTGGAGGTCACCAGCGAATCTGTGCTGGTGGATTCCATCATCGTCGAGCAGACCATGTACACCAAGCGCACAGTAGAGCTGTCCGACCTGAGCCTGGTGACCGGGCAGCCTGCCGAGGGCTATGAAATCAAGGGCGTGTACATCACCCCGGGCATTGTGACCATCGCGGGCCGGGCATCCTCCATCATGAACCTGGACATCCTGTACCTGGAGAACACCGTCAGCGTCAAGGGCCTGACCGAGTCCGTCACCAAGTCGTTGCGGGTGCGCCAGCCCTCGTCCATCAAGTATGCCTCTACCGACCTGGTGGAGGTGGCGGTGGAGATCGGCCCGATCATCACCACCCGGGCCTATGAGGCGGCGGTGGTGCTGCAGGGGCTGCCGCCCATGCTCAGGGAGGTCGGCGGCCTGCGTACCGCCACGGTGAACCTCACTGGCGCGCAGCCCTGGCTGGACAGCCTGAGCGCGTCGGATGTGTCCCTCGCCTGCGATCTGAGCAGCATTGCCGAGCCGGGTACCTACATGCTGCCCATCACCTGCACGGTGAAGGGCGACGATGGCCAAAGCTACACGAGCGAGATCAACCCGGCTGGCGTGGTCGTGACGGTCATCAGCCGGTAAACCGAACAAATCTACGAAGGGAGGGGCAGCCGATGGGACAGTTTGCCAATACGCTCTTCCAGCTCATGATGGGCTGGGTGCAGACCGCCGTGGCCTGGCTGTGGGCGCTGTTCACCCAAAGCGACGCGAGCGGGTGGCTCCGCTGGCTGTCGGAGCACTGGCTACCCCTGCTGGTGGGGCTGTGCATTGCGGGCGTGGTGATTGACTTCATCGTGTACCTGGTTCGCTGGCAGCCCTACCGGGTGTGGCGCAGCTTCCTGCACCGCCTGTCCGGGCGGGAGAAAGCGGAGGACGCTGACGTCCCCGCGCCCCAGCGAACCTGGATCTACGCGGACGGCTCCACCGCCGTCGAGCATTTGCAGGAGGCGCGGATGCAATCGCCCACCGCGCAGCCTCAGTTGAACGCGCCCGTCCGCCCCATGCGCCGGACGGCCCGGGATATTCCCATGGGTGAGGCGTACCATCAGCCCGTCTATCCGCCCCAGTGGCAGCACACCCGGAAGCAGGGGGGACAAGAATGAACGGATTGCCCCAAGCCTTTGTGGAACGCATGGCGGCGCAGCTCGGCGACGAACTGCCCGCCTTTTTGCGCACCTTTGAGGAGCCCTATCATCGGGGGATCCGATTGAACCCCATCAAGCCGGTGGAGGCTGCCCAGCTGCCGGAGGGCCTCATGGAGCCCATCCCCTGGGAGCGGACGGGGTACTATCTCGCTCCTTCGTCAAAGGCCGGTGCGGACATCCTGCACGAGGCCGGCGCGTGGTATCTTCAGGAGCCCAGCGCGATGATCCCCGCCGCGGTGCTGGACGTGCAGCCCGGGGAGCATGTGCTCGACTTGTGCGCCGCGCCAGGCGGCAAGACCACGCAAAGCGCCCTGCGCATGGCGGGGCAGGGGACGATTGTGTGCAACGAACCCATCCGAGACCGGGCGCGCATCCTCTCCCGCAACGTGGAACGCATGGGCGTGACCAACGCCCTGGTGGTCAGCGCCTGGCCGGAGGAGCTATCTGCGATGTGGCCCGGCGCGTTCGATGCTATCCAGTGCGACGCGCCTTGCTCCGGTGAGGGCATGTTCCGCCGCCACCCCGAAACCCGCGAGGAATGGAACGCCGAAGCCCCGGCTGGCTGTGCCAAGCGCCAGGGGGACATCCTGGACAGCGCAGCCATGATGCTCCGCCCCGGTGGACGGCTGGTGTACTCCACCTGCACGCTGAACCGGATCGAAAACGAGGGCGTGGTGGAGTCTTTCCTCCGCCGCCATGAGGATTTTGAGCTGACGCCCTTTCATCTGCCCGGCCTGTCCGCACCCGGCGGCATGCTGACCGTCTATCCCCATCGGGTGAAGGGCGAGGGCCATTTTGTGGCTAAGCTGCGCCGCAAAGGGGAGGGGAGCGTCACCCCGTGGCACATCCCGGCGCTGCCCCGCAAGGAGCAGCAGCTGCTCGGCCTTGTGCAGCTCGGGCTTCCGGAGGGGCATGGTGCGAACTGGCTGCGCATGGTTTCCTCCGATGGCCGCGGGGATGAAATCGAGCTACGCCGCATTCCGGAGCTTCCCTTGGGCGGACTGCCCATGGTGCTGCGCTGCGGCGTTCATCTGGGCACGTTGAGAATCAGCCGAAACGCCAAAGCCAAGCCGGTCTTTACCCCCGACCACGCCTGGGCCGTCAGCGGATTGCCGCCCCATGTGCCCCGCGTGGCCCTCACGCAGGACGAGGCGCGACGCTATCAGCATGGCGACACGGTGGAAACGGATGCCCAGGGCTGGGTGCTGGCCTGCTATGCGGGGCTCCCTCTGGGCTGGGGCAAGGCCTCGGGCGGGGTCATGAAGAACCACTATCCCAAGGGACTGCGGCGATGAAAAAGTGCCCAAATCCGCCTGAAAACTGCAAAATCGCGCTTGACAACCTTCATGCCGTGTAGTACAATAGACGATGGCATCAATAGCTCCGCTAGCCCCGGTAACTATTGAATGAACATATGGTGGAAGCGTGCGACCATCACGCGGAAGCAAATCACTCATTGACAATCATCTTAGGGAGGAAACACCTTTGAAGACTTTCATGCCGAAAGCGGCGGACATTACCCGTAAGTGGTATGTTGTCGATGCCGAAGGCCTGGCGCTGGGCCGCGTTGCCAGCCAGGTTGCCAATATCCTGCGCGGCAAGAACAAGCCGATCTATACCCCCAATGTGGATACCGGTGACTTTGTCATCGTGATCAATGCGTCCAAGATGATCCTGACCGGCAAGAAGCTGGATCAGAAGATCTACTACAAGCACAGCGGCTTTGTGGGCGGTCTGAAGGAGACCAAGTACCGCAAGCTGATGGCGGAGAAGCCCGAAGAAGCGCTGCGCCACGCTGTGGTGGGCATGCTGCCCAAGGGCCCCCTGGGCCGCCAGATGGCGAAGAAGCTGAAGGTCTATGCTGGCGCTGAGCATGAGCATGCCGCGCAGCAGCCCGAGAAGCTGGAACTGTAATTGAGCGGAAAGGAGTAACAAACAATGGCTAAGGTTGCTTACAATGCTGTTGGCCGTCGCAAGAAGGCCGTTGCCCGTGTCCGCCTGGTTGCCGGTGAGGGCAAGATCATCATCAATAAGCGCGATATTGATAACTACTTTGGTCTGGAGACCCTGAAGATGACCGTCCGTCAGCCCCTGGCGCTGACCAACACCACCTCCTTCGATGTGCTGGTGAACGTCTGCGGTGGTGGTGTGTCCGGCCAGGCCGGTGCCATCCGTCACGGCATTTCCCGCGCGCTGTGCAAGGCTGATCCCGAGCTGCGCGCCGCCCTGAAGAAGGCTGGCTTCCTGACCCGCGATCCTCGTATGAAGGAGCGCAAGAAGTACGGCCTGAAGGCTGCCCGTCGTGCGCCTCAGTTCTCCAAGCGCTAATTTCATCAGGAAAATCAAGGCTTTCGAGCTCATTCCCCTGTTCTTCGGAACGGGGGATTT
>JAQXLU010000025.1 GCA_029012285.1 Clostridiales bacterium
CTGATGAAGAACGGCGTGATCGCCCAGACCGGCACGCCCATGGACATCTACTACCACCCCAACAGCGAGTTTGTGGCGGACTTCATCGGTGAGTGCAACTTCCTCAAGGGCAAGGTGGCGGCCTGCGCAAACGGCGTGGCCACGGTGGATGTGGATGGCCACAAGGTGGAGGTCTCCTGCGATACTTCCTTTGAGCGCGACGCAGCGGCGACCATCGTGCTGCGCCCCGAGGCCATCGTGCTGGGCGATATCGGCGCGCTGCCCTGCAAGGTGGAGCTGAGCTGCTTCATGGGCAGCTATCAGAACTACCACGTTCGCGTGGGCGACACCCTGGTGAAGATTGCAGACAACTGCCCCGCTGCGAAGAAGATCTACCATGTGGGCGACACCGCCTGGATCTCCTTTGACAAGGCCTGCAGCCATCTGCTGTGATGGCTGCGCAGGGGAGTGATCAATGACCGCACGCTCAAAGCCTGCCGGCAGGGGCGCAGCAGCTGCTTGAGAGGAGAAAGTCCATGATCCACATTTACTGGGCCGGTGATTCCACCGTGAAGCAGAATTCCATCGCGACCTACCCCCAGACCGGCATCGGGCAGGCCTTCCACCGGTTTGTGAAGAACATGCAGGTGCAGATTGTCAACTGCGCGGAGAACGGCCGCTCCACCAAGTCCTTCATGGATGAGGGCCGTCTGGCGACGATCTATGACAACATCCAGGCGGGGGACTTCCTGTTCATCCAGTTCGGGCACAACGACGAGAAACCGGAGGATCCCACCCGCTATGCCGACCCCGTGGTGGATTTCCCTGAGAACCTGGAGAAATTCGTCAATGTGGCGCGGAACAAGCAGGCGATTCCGGTGTTCATCACGCCGCTGACCCGCCTGGACCGCAACGGCCCGCAGGCGAAGTACCACCACGACGCCTGGGCGGAAAGCTACCGCAGCGCAGCCAAGCGGCTGGACGTGGCGCTCGTCGATTTGACCCGCATGAGCGAGGCGCTGGTCGACGCCATGGGGGAGGAAGCCCGTGCGCGGTATTACATGAACATCCCGGCGGGGAAGTACGCGGCCTATCCGCAGGGCATGACCGACGGCACGCATCTCCAGCCGGAGGGGGCGCTGGCCTTCGCGGGGCTGATCGCCCGCGGCCTGTACGAGCTGGGCGGGGTGTACCGCGACTTGCTCTGCGATGGCTATGAGGAATGGCTACGCCAGGAGGCCATCATTCCGGAGGGGGAGGATGAGCGCCTGTGACGGATGTGCTGTGGCAGCCTGACCGGGGGGACGGCACCTATCAGAACCCGGTGCTGTTTTGCGATTATTCCGACCCGGACGCCATCCGCGTGGGGGATACCTACTACATGACGGCATCCTCCTTCAACTATGTGCCGGGGCTGCCGATTCTGACCTCAAAGGATCTGGTCAACTGGACGCTGCAAAACTACGCGCTGTCCAATATCCCTGCCCCCAGCTATGACAGCCCCCGCCATGCAGCAGGCGTCTGGGCGCCTGCCATCCGCTATCACGAGGGGTACTTCTACATCTTCTACGGCATGCCGGACGAGGGCATCTACATGGTGCGCGCATCGGATGCGCTGGGGACGTGGGAAGCGCCCGTGCTGGTGCTGCCCGGCAAGGGCCTGATAGACCCCTGCCCCTTCTGGGACGATGATGGCTGCGCCTATGTGGTGCACGCCTACGCCAGGAGCCGCATCGGCTTCAAGAGCTTCCTGGGCATCTTCCCCATCAGCCCCGACGGGAAGCGCGCATTGGGGGACGATCACCTGCTGTATGACGGCACGCGGGCGCATCCGACCCTGGAAGGGCCGAAGGTCTACAAGCGGGCGGGCTGGTACTACATCTTTGCCCCGGCGGGCGGCGTGACCGGGGGCTGGCAGACCGTGCTGCGCAGCCGCCGCATCCAGGGCCCGTATGAGGACAGGGTGGTGCTCCGCCAGGGGGACAGCCCTATCAACGGCCCGCATCAGGGCGCATGGGTGGAGACGCCCGGCGGCGAGAGCTGGTTTTTGCACTTCCAAAGCCGGGGGCTGTACGGGCGCGTCATCCATTTGCAGCCCATGACCTGGCGGGAGGATGGCTGGCCCGTGATCGGGGAGGCGGCGGAGGATGAAACCTGCGGCACGCCCGTGGAAGCCTGGCAGAAGCCGGAGGGCCTGGCGGAGCGGCCCTGCTCGCTCCAGGCCAGCGACGCCTTTGCGGAGGGCCTCGGCTTGCAGTGGCAGTTCATGGGCAACTGGCGGGATGATTTCTTCGCGGTGGAAAACGGCTGTCTGCGGCTGAATGTGCAAAGGGCGGGCGACCGCCTCTGGCACTGTCCCCAGGTGCTCACGCAGAAGCTCGTCTGCCCCGCCTTCACCGCGGAGGTCACGCTGGATGCAACGGGGCTGCACCCGGGCGAACAGGCGGGCTTCGGGCTGGTGGGCGCGCAGGTTGCGTATGCCGCGCTCCGCAGGCAAGCGGAGGGCTTCACACTGGTCTATGTGCAGTCCGACGGGACGGCGCATGAGGAGCATGTGCTCCAGGAGATTGCCGGGATGGAGGGGCGCATCACCCTCCGCATGACATTGCTGCCCACCGGCGATCAGACGGCAGCGGTGACCTTCGAGTACGCGATAGACGGTAAATACCGCTGGCTTGGAAGCCCGTTCGTACCGGAAGAGCACACCTGGGTCGGCGTGCGCATGGCGCTCTTCGCCACCCGCGTGGATGCTTCCAGGGCGGAATGCGGGTATGGCGTGTTCTCTTCCTTTCGGGTGGAGCGCGTGGAAACGCTGGATTGACAATAATGCTTCGGGGCTGCCTGCGTGGCGGCCCCTTTGCCATACGGCGGATTTTGCATTGACTTGTCCGCCCGATACGCGTACAATAGAAGGGCAATTCCAAATGACACAGGGGGCACACGGATATGAAGATCACCCTTGAGCACCTGACGAAGCGATTCCCCAACCGGTCGAAGAACAAGCCGGATGTGGTGGCCGTCAACGATTTCACCTTCGAGATTCCCGACGGCAAGCTGGTGGGCCTGCTGGGCCCCTCTGGCTGCGGCAAATCCACCATGCTGAACCTGATCTGCGGCCTGCTGAAGGCGTCGGATGGCAAAATCTACTTTGACGATGACGATGTGACCAACATCCCTGCCGAATACCGTGGGGTGGGCATCGTCTTTCAGAATTACGCGCTCTATCCCCACCTGACTGTGGAGAAGAACATCCTGTTTCCGCTGGAAAACTTCAAGGGGGCGGCGCGGCTGTCCAAGGAGGCCATGAAGGCCCGCGCCCTGGAGGCGGCCCGGCTGGTGCAGATCGACCACCTGATGGAGCGCAAGCCGGCGGAGCTTTCCGGCGGTCAGCAGCAGCGCGTCGCCATCGCCCGGGCGCTGGTGAAGAAGCCGCGGGTCTTGCTGATGGACGAGCCCCTGTCCAACCTGGATGCGCGGCTGCGCTTGCAGACCCGCGAGGAGATTCGCCGCATCCAGCGGGAAACGAAGATCACCACGGTGTTCGTCACCCACGACCAGGAGGAGGCCATGTCCATCTCCGACCAGATCGTGGTGATGAAGGACGGCGTGCTCCAGCAAATCGGCAAGCCGCAGCAGGTTTACGACGACCCGGTGAATCTGTTTGTCGCCAAATTCCTGGGCAATCCCCCGATCAATGTGTTCCACGGCCGCGTGGCAGGCGGCAAGCTGTGGCTGGGGGAGGATGCAATCCTGTCCGTGAAGGACGTGCCCGACCAGGACGTGTGGTGCGCCATCCGCCCCGAGGGCTTCCTCCTGGATGAGAACGGCCCGATGCGCTGTGAAAAGCGCGGGGTGGAGATCATGGGGCGCGATGTGTCCGTGGTGGCGGGGCATCCGGCGCTGGAGGGCGTGCAGCTGCGTGCCATCACTGTGGCGGCCCGCCACCTGGACGACGACGCGTCCTCCGTCCGCTTCCGCGTTGACCCGGAGAAGGTGCTCATCTTCCGCAAGGACGATGAAACGCGCATCCCCTGCGACATGGCGTAAGGAGGCCTCCATGGAAAACAAAAGCTGGAAGGGCTGGCTCTATCTGCTGCCTGCGGTGCTGTTCCTGGCTGTGTTCATGGTTTACCCGCTGGTGGACGTGTTCGTCTATTCCTTCGAGGAGGGCTACAACTCCGCGTCCCAAACCTTCTATGGCGTGGGCACGTACAACTATTCCTTCGTGCTGCATGACCCCTACTTCCTGCAGGCGGTGCAGAACACCTTCCTCCTGGTGGGCATTACCGTGCCCCTCTCGACGGTGCTGGCCCTGGCGATCGCCCTGGGCATATCGTCCATCCCCAAGCTCCGGGAGTGGTTCCAGACCATTTTCTTCCTGCCCTATGTGACCAACACCCTGGCGGTGGGCCTGGTGTTCATGTACCTCTTTGACGCCACGGACGTCACCCCGGGCCTGGTCAATGTGATCCTTGGCTTTTTCGGCATGACTCCCATCGACTTCATCGACGGCCCGTACTGGGCCAGGATGCTCGTCTTGTGCCTGTACACCATCTGGATTGTGCTGCCCTTCAAGATCCTGGTGCTGACCAGCGCTCTGGCGTCGGTGGATGAAACCTACTACAAGGCCGCCCGGGTGGACGGCACCAGCCCCTTACGCATCTTCCGCAAGGTGACGCTGCCCATGATCTCGCCCACCATGTTCTATCTGGTAATCACCGGCTTCATCGGCGCGTTCAAGGCCTATTCGGACGCGGTGGCCCTCTTTGGCGAAAACCTCAATGTGGCGGAGATGAACACCATCGTCGGCTATGTGTATGACATGCTCTACGGCGACAGTGGCGGATACCCCTCCTTCGCGTCGGCAGCGGCGATCATCCTCTTTGTCATCGTGCTGACCATCACCTGCATCAATCTGCTGGTGAGCCGCAAGCACGTGCATTACTGAGCAAGGAGGCTGCGAGATGAAGAAACTGATGGACTTTGAAGCCATTGAGCGCCGCGCAAAGCACAGCGCGCGTTTACGCAACACAGTCGTCTACGGCCTGCTGGGGCTATGGGCGCTGGTGGTGCTCTTTCCCTTCTACTGGATGCTGCTGACCTCCGTGAAAACCCAGGGCGCTTATGCCTCCGAGATCGTGCCCCAGCTCTACACATTGCATCCGACCCTGGCCAACTATATGCAGGTGTTCACCGAGGCGGACCTGGGCCGGTACTTCCTCAACACCATCGTGTTCACGGTGCTGACCACCCTGGCGATGCTCCTGGTGACGGTGCTGGCGGCCTTCGCTTTCGCCCGGCTGGACTTTCCGGGCAAGAACATCGCTTTTGTGCTCTTCCTGGCGCTGATGATGATTCCCAACGAGCTGGTCATTATCACCAACTTCGTGACCATGAAGACCGCGCATCTGGACAATACCTTCCTCGGCCTGATCCTGCCGTCGGTGTCCAGCGTGTTCTACATCTACCTGCTCAAGGAGAACTTCGCTCAGGTGCCGGATGAGCTCTACTACGCGGCTAAGGTGGACGCGACCAGCGATCTCAAATACCTGGGCAAGGTGATGGTGCCCATCTGCCGCCCCACCATCGTGACCATCCTCATTCTCAAGGTCATCGAATGCTGGAACAGCTACGTCTGGCCCCGGCTGATCACCGACGACCCGAAGATGTTCCTGGTGTCCGGCGGTATTCAGAACATCCGCGAGAGCGGCTATGGCCGGGACAACATCCCCGCCATGATGGCGGCGGTGGTGGCGGTGTCCGTGCCGCTGATCCTGCTCTTCCTCATCTTCCACAAGAAGATCATGGCTGGCGTGGCGAGGGGAGGAATGAAGGGATGAAGCTCACCAAGCGCACGCTGCTTTCCCTGCTGCTGCTTGCCTGTTTGCTGCTTGGCGGCTGCCACGGCGCGCAGAACAAGGACGCGTTCCTTCTGCCCACGGCTTTTGACGAGCGCCGCACCTATGAGGTGACCTTCTGGGCCAAGACGGAGAGCAACGTCACCCAGGCGAATATCTACAAGGACGCGATTGCCCGTTTCGAGCAGCTTTACCCCAACATCCGTGTCCAATTGAAGCTCTATACCGACTACGGGCGCATCTATCAGGATGTGATCACCAACATCGCCACCAATTCCACGCCCCATGTGTGCATCACCTATCCTGACCACATCGCGACCTACCTGACCGGTGCTAACTGCGTGGTCCCCCTGGACACGCTGCTGACCGATGCAAACTATGGCTTGGGCGGGCGGGAGATTCGCTTCGACGCGCCCACCCTCTCCGAAATGATCCCGGAATTCCTGGCCGAATGCGAGCTGGCCGGGCATACCTACGCCGTGCCCTACATGCGATCGACGGAAATGTGCTACATCAACAAGACCTATGTGGAGCGCCTGGGCTACACATTGCCGGATGTGCTGACCTGGGACTTCATTTGGGAGGTGTCCCAGGCCGCCATGGCCAAGGGGGAGGACGGCAACTACCTCGTCAACGGCCAGCCCACGCTGATTCCCTTCATCTACAAATCCACGGACAATATGATGATCCAGCTCCTGCGCCAGATGGGCGCGGGCTATTCCAACGCGGCGGGCGAGGTGCTGCTCTTCAACGACGATGCCCGCGCCGTGCTGAAAACCGTCGCGGAGAATGTGCGCTTGGGGACGTTCTCCACCTTCCAGATCTCCAGCTACCCGGCTAACTGGCTCAACGTGGGGCAGTGCATCTTCGCGGTGGACTCCACGGCGGGCTCAACCTGGATGGGCTCTGACGCGCCGCTCATCGACGTGGACAAGGACAAGATGGTCGATTTTGAAACGGCTGTGCGGATCGTGCCCCAGGTTGATCCGGCGCATCCGCAGATGATCTCCCAGGGCCCGTCCATCTGCGTGTTCAACAAGGACGACCCCCAGGAGGTGCTCGCGGCTTGGATCTTCGTGCAGTACCTGCTCTCCAACGACGTGCAGCTGGCCTATGCCAGCACCGAGGGCTATGTCCCTGTGACCACCAAGGCCCAGCAATCCCCCGAGTACCAGGATTACCTCTCCCGCAGCGGCGAGGACAACGGCTTGCATTACGCCGTCAAGCTGGATGCGACCCGGCTGCTCATCCAGCATGTGGGCGACACCTTCGTGACCCCGGTGTTCAACGGCTCTGCGTCGTTGCGTGATGCGGCCGGGCAGATGATCGAGGAGGTTGCCAAGGGCATCCGCCGCAAGAAGGTGGTCGACGACGCCTTCATCGACGAATTGTACAAGAAGATGGTCAATCTCTACCGCCTGGATCAGATCAACCCCCAGGGCACAGCGGCGGATAGCACATCCGCCCGGGCGGACCTGGGCCCGCTGCCTGGTACCGCCATTGCGCTGCTGGCCGGGCTGGCGGTGGTGTGGCTGGGGATCATCGCCTATGTCGTTTCCGAATGGGCAAGACGGAAAAAGCGCTCAAAGTGCAGATAAATGATTGATTTTTTGCGAAAATGCTTGTATAATGGTCGCGTACCCCAAAAACTTGCGAACATTTGGAGGAAAACACGATGAAGAAGATCATTGCCATGCTGATGGCCCTGCTGATGCTGGGCTGCGTCGCTATCGCCGAGGAAGCCCCCGTGGTGGAGGCCAAGTCCGAGGGCGTGATGACCTACGCCGAGTACGCCGCCGCCGCGATGGACGCGGAGGTCGTGGTCGAGTGCTACGTGCAGGCCACCCAGTCCTGGTGGGACAACAAGATCACCGTCTATGCCGCCGATCAGGAAGGCGCGTACTTTATCTACAACATGGCCTGCTCCGAGGAGGACGCTGCCAAGCTGGTGCCCGGCACCAAGATCAAGGTGACCGGCTACAAGGGCGCTTGGGCTGAGGAAGTCGAAATCATGGACGGCTCCTTCGAGTTTGTCGAGGGCGGCATCGCCTACATCGCCGAGCCCGTCGATCTGACCGCAGTGCTGGGCACTGAGGAGCTCATCAGCTACCAGAATCAGCTGGCTGTTTTCAAGGGCATGACCGTGAAGGCCATCGAATACAAGAACGGCGAGCCCGGCGACGACATCTACGTCACCCTGACCTACGGCGATGCGGACTACGCCTTCTGCGTGGAACGCTACCTGACCGGCCCCGAGACCGAGGTCTACGCTGCGGTTGGCGAGCTGAAGGCGGGCGACGTGGTGGATGTGACCGGCTTTGTGTACTGGTACAACGGCATCAACACCCACATCACCGCTGTGGCTGCCGCCCAATAATGCCCCAAGGCAAGCGACCTTTCACCTGGATGGAACGCTGACAGACGGCGTTTCCACACACCAACTGAATGAGCGAGCGCCCGAAGAATCCGCGGATTCTTCGGGCGCTTTCGTTATCCTTGGGGATGCTTACTTCTTGTAGCCGCACTTCGGGCAGACGCCGTTCTCGTTCAGGGCGATGCCGCACAGGGGGCAGCGATCCTTGGATTCTTTCGGCTCGTACTCCTGGGAGGCCGCGTTCACACCGCTGGTGAAGGTCAGCTTGACGATGTTCAGCTTGTCCTTGAGCAGCTCATAGACGATCTTGATCATGCCTTCCACGGTCATGGTTTCCTTGGTGACCACCAGGCGGCATTCGGGATAGGCGGTGGCCAGCTCGGTCTTGAAGGCGGGGCCCTTCATCTTGTTGGTGGGTGCGCCGTTCTTGATGCCCTGCGCTTCGTACACCTGCAAAATGGCAGGCAGCAGGGGATCGTCCTCCCGCAGGATCAGGGCGTGGTCAAAGTTCTTGAGCACTTCCCAGGCTGTTTTCTGAATCTCGTTGCACGGGAAAACCATGTTGACGCCCGGCTCGATCGTATCCTCGACCTCAATGGTCAGAATGCCGGTGTGTCCATGCAGATACTGGGCCTCTCCCTTGAAGCCGAAAAAACGATGCGCGTACTGCAACTCCAACTTAGTGATGCTTCTCATGATGATCCTCCTTCAAATGATATTGAAAACGCTCGTTTCCGCGCCTTTTCCTATTTTGATGTCGTTGACTGGACATCCATTTTTGCCTGGCACTGGGGGCAGATGCCGTGAAACACAATGTCGTATCCGGTAAAGTCAAAGCCGTGGGCATTCCGGATGTTGCTTTCCAGGCCGGTGACAAAATCCATGTCCACATCGAAGACCCGCCCGCACCGGGCGCATTTCACGTGGCAGTGGTCATGGCAAAGGTGGTCGTAACGATCGACACTGCCGGGGATTGCAAGCCGGCGGATCTCGCCCATCTGGGAGAGCAGATTCAGATTCCGGTAGACCGTTGCCCGGCTGATGGCGGGATGCGCCTTGACGACCTCGGCATAGACCTCCTCCGCTGTGGCGTGGCACTGCAGCTTGTTGACTGCTTCCAGAATTACGGAGCGTTGCACCGTGTTGCGCCGAATCATGCCGATCACCTTGCTAAGAAATAATCCTTAATGATATTATATATCAAATAAGATGCTATGTCAATAGGGCTTCAGAAAAAAAGTTCACCGCACAAAAAAGGAATGCTCCGCGAGAAGCGTTCATTCCTTGACAAAGCAAACCGCGCTGGAGGGCCGCCTGTTGCGGTCTTGGGGCATCAGTCGGGTTGATCGGCGTCGCCATGGGATGGCTTGGCCTCGAATCGCTCGAAGATCTGCAAGTCCCACTTGCCCCGCAGCTGGTCCATATCCGCCTGGGAACGCACCGTCCAGGCGACGAACCAGGGCCGCATCAGCCGCAGCAGATGGATGGGCAGGCTGTGCCACTTGACGGATTTGGCGTCAAAGGCGATGAAATCCGGCCGGGAGAGCGTGTTTTGCAGCATGGAGGCAACACTCAGGTTGCGCAGGAACAGGCGGACGCTTTTGCCCCTGCCGACGTGGTCGAAGGCCAGCTGCCCGCGGATCACCTCCGGTGCGTGGCGGCGGAACCACCCAACGGCCCGGGGGCAGAAGCTCTCCATGCACCAGGGACCGTCGTAGGGCTGCATCCGCTCGTAAACGGCCTGGGACAGCGCCGCGTGGTTGGCGTTCTCCACCTTGACCTCGACGATCAGCGGCACGCGGCCCGCGACGGCATCCAGCACCTCGTCCAGGGTAGGGATGGGTTCGCCGTTGGGCAGAAGGCAAGCGCGTACCTCGTTAAGGGTGCTTTGGGCGATGCGCTTGTCCACGCCGGTCATGCGCCGGAGGCTGTCGTCGTGGTGCACCACCAGTGCGCCATCCCGCGTGCGGTGGACGTCCAGCTCAATGCCGTAGCCATGGGCCACCGCCGCGCGGAAGGCGGCCAGGCTGTTTTCGGGCCGCTCGGCGTTCCACAATCCGCGGTGAGCGTAGTCCACACCCAGCAGGGGCGTGATGTCCCGGCGGGGGAGGTTGGGGCGGATCATCTCCGCGTAGAGCATGAGCAACAGGATGAGAATGATCAGTACGGTCATGCCAGCATCCTCCCATCAAAGCCTGCGGATGGGGAAGAGCATGTACCCCTTGCCCGTGGCTGGGTCGGTGAAGTCGTGTACGGCCCCGGCCAGGTGCAGCCCCCGGGCCGCCAAGGCCGCCAGCGTGCGGGGGAATACGTCCGGCGCGTCGTTTTCCACGCGGAGGTACTCAAAGCCCGGCACGTCCCAGCGAGTCCAGCCCTCCGGCGGCACGGCATCCTCCTGCGCCTCGATGCCCGCCAGGTATAGCCCTCGGGTGAAATGATCCTCCCAGGGGCGAAAACTGCGGGACATGTCGCTCATCGCGCCCCATACGCCCGCCAGGGTACCGTCCGGGTTGGTTTTGGCCAGGTGGGCCACCTCGCCAAAGCGGCTGTTGGCCCTTTCCCACAGCGCGGGGATGAAGCCCGGCCCGTCGGTGGTTGCACCCTCCAGGCCGATCAAAACAAGGGCAGGCATGATGATGCGCTCCATGGGCATTCTCCTCATTCGCAAAGTTTGGCGAAGACCATGCGGCCTGCGCTGGTCTGCAATACGCTGGTCACGGAGACCTCCACCGTGCTGCCGATCAGTGCGCTGCCTCCCTCGACCACGATCATCGTGCCGTCCTCCAGGTAGCCCACGGCCTGCCCGGCCTCGCGCCCTTCCTTGGTCAGGTGGACATGCACCACGTCCCCGGCACTCTTTACGGAGCGCAACGCCATGGCCAGGTCGTTCAGGTTGACCACGGACAGCCCGGCGACCCGCGCAGCTTTGTGCATCAGGGCATCCGCGGTGAGGAGCATCGCGCCCTTTTCGCGCACCAGGGCCATCAGGGCCACATCGGTTTCCAGGGGAGCAGCGCCCTCGGTGGCCTCCACCGTGAGGGCGTTCGCATCGGCTTGCAGCGCCTGAATGGTCTCCAGTCCGCGCTGACCGCGCAGCCGCTGGGCCGCATCGGCGGAGGCGGCCATCTCCCGCAGCTCGGCCACGACGAAATCCGCCGTCAGCAGCGGCCCGGTCAGGATGCCGGTGCGGGCAACGGCGGCGATGCGGCCGTCCATCAGCACGGAGGCGTCCAGCACCTTTGCGCCAGCGGCCTTTTTCCCGCGGCGGGTGTGCCCTGTCTCCATCAGAGTGGCCATATCCTCCGCCCGGTGCGCGCCGATGGTCAGCCCGATCACGCCCAGCGCCACGTAGAGGATCGCTGACACCGCCATGGTGAAAATGGATTCCCCCAGGAAATGCAGAATCTGCGTCACCAGGGAGGCGATGAGCAGCCCGCCCAGCAGCCAGATGGACATGGAGATCAGCTGGGGGGTGGTCAGAGAGGAGGTATGCTTTTCCAGATCGGCCATCAGGGATGTCCACCCGGCAGCGATGCGGGGGACGAGCAGATGCGCGATCAGCACGCCCAGGGCGCTCATCCCCACATAGAGCAGCACCAGCAGCCACAGGGCGAGGGGGTCATCGCTGGTCATGTCGTGCACCTGCACGCACAGAAAGGCAGCTACCGTGCCTGCACCTGCGCCCGCCGCGTACAGCAGCGCCCGCAGGAGATTCTTCAGGAATTTAGATTTCATGTGTTGCTTCTCCCATATCATCAGCCATTCAGAACAGCACGCTGATGGCCTGCATCACCGTGTCCACGCAGATCAGCTTCACGCCCTCAGGGGCGGTGAGACGCTTCATGTTTTCCCGGGGGAGGACGATGGTGGTGAAGCCCAGGCGCTGGCATTCTGCGATGCGGCGATCGCACTGGGGGATTGCGCGCACCTCGCCCGCCAGGCCGACCTCGCCCATCACGGCAACCTCCGCGCCGATGGGGGCGTCCTTGAGGGAGGACACCACCGCCATGCATAGCGCCAAATCCGCCGCGGGCTCGGATAATTCCAGGCCGCCGGCCACGTTGATGTATACATCCTGGTTGTAGGTTTTCTGATTGGCCCGCTTTTCCAGCACGGCCAGCAGCAGCGCAACGCGGGATGCGTCCGCGCCGCCGACCGTCCGCCGGGGCGTGCCGAAGTAGCTGGTGCTGGCCAGGGCCTGCACGTCGCACAGCAGCGGCCTTGATCCCTCCAAGCCGCAAAACACCACGGAGCCGCTGGCTCCCTTGGCGCGGCGACTCAGCAGCTGCTCGGAGGGATTGAGCACCACCTGCATGCCCTTGTCGGTCATCTGGAACACGCCCAGCTCGTTCACCGAGCCGAAGCGGTTCTTCACCGCCCGCAGCAGGCGGAATTCCTGCAGTTTGTCGCCCTCAAAGTAGAGCACCACGTCCACCATGTGCTCCAGCATGCGCGGCCCGGCGATGGCGCCATCCTTGGTGACGTGGCCGACCAGGAAGATGGCTGTCCCCGTCTCCTTGCAGATGCGCATGATAAGGCTGGTGCACTCCCTGACCTGGCTGACTGAGCCCGGTGCGGAGGCCATTTCCGGGCGGTACATGGTCTGCACCGAGTCCACCACCGCCACGTCCGGCTGGAGCTGGCCCAGCTTTTCCTCCACCGCGTCCAGGGCGTTTTCCGCCAGCACGTAGAGCTGCTCTTCCCGGATGCCCAGGCGGTTGGCCCGCAGCTTGATCTGCTTGGCGGATTCCTCGCCGGATATGTAGAGCACCCGTTTGCCCTCTCGGGCCAGGTTGGCGCAGACCTGCAGCAGCAGCGTGGATTTGCCCACGCCCGGGTCGCCGCCGATGAGCATCAGCGCTCCCTCGACGATGCCGCCGCCCAGCACCCGGTCCAGTTCGCTCACGCCGGTACTGGTGCGTACGGTGATGTCCTCGGGAATGTCGCGCAGGAGCATGGCCGCCGCGCCTGTGCCCGGGCGCTGCTTGGGGGATGCCTTGGCGCCCTGGGACGGCGTGGCGAAGCGGGTGGCTTCCTCCATGGTGTTCCACGCGCCGCAGCCGGGGCATTTGCCGGTCCACTTGGCGGTTTCAAACCCGCAGGCGGTACAGGCGAAGAACGTTTTCTCCTTGGCCATAGGGGCCTCCTGAAATCACAAAATTTCTCAGCATGATTATAGCACAGAATCGCCCGGCTGGCAATGACGCAAAACGCCCCTCCGCAGGGCGGAAGGGCAGGGGGTTATGCATGCTCCCACTCGTTTGGATCATCCGATTCCTCGTAAATCAATATGTCTCCCGGCTGGCAGCGCAGCGCCTTGCAGATGGCCTCCAGCGTGGACATGCGCACCGCCTTGGCGTGCCCGTTTTTCAGAATGGACAGGTTCGCCATGGTGATGCCCACCTGCTGGCTCAGCTCTGTCAGGGACATCTTGCGCCTGGCCATCATCACATCCAAATCCACACGAATCATACCATGCCCTCCTGTTCCGCTTCCAGCGCCATGGCGTGGGTCAGCAGATCGCGCAGAATCCTCGCCGCCACGCCGACGGCCAGGAAAACGCCCGGCAGCAGCACCAGGTCGATCACCAGGAAGGCCCGGACGCGCCCGCCAAAGGTCATCAGGTCGATCAGCGCGCAGAGGAAGGACACCGCGGCCAAACCCGCCATGCACCCGCCGATGATGCGCAGCGTCCGCCCCGTTGCGGCGCAAAAGGCGGATTCCCCCCGGCGCAGCCGCAGGCACATCCGGATGAATGTGCCCCAAGCCGTCGTCCAAAGCAGAATCCCCACGGCGGACAGCACCGTCACGGAAGCTTGCACCTGCATGCCCAGTGTCACGCCCAGATAGGCGCCCAGGAGAATGGCGATCACCGAGACGATCACCAGCAGGGTGAAAAGATGCTTCGTTTCAGAAAACATAAGCGTCACCTCACACAGTCAGTTGATTTTCGTCCTGCATGTCCAGCGCGCGGCGCATGAGCAGCTGCACTGTGCGGAGCATGAGCGCGATGGTCAGCAACGTGAAGGGCGGCAGCAGATAGGTAACCCACGGGGAGATTGCCGGCAGGCCTGACAGCAGGAAATCCATGATGCTGTTGCCCATCAGCAACGTGATCAGGCCCGCAAAGCCCAGGCAGAGCACCATGCGGCCCAGTCCCTGCACATTGGCTGCAGAGAAGGCGGAGGACGCCTTCATCCGACCGCAGATGCGGAAGGCCTCCACCTCCGCTACGGCGATGAAAGCGGCGGTGATGAGGTCGCGCAGGCAGAGGATGGCGCTCATCAGGATGACAAGCAGCGTGTTGTCGAGCAAGCCGAGCTGCGCCATCTGAATATAGGACACAAGCGGCGCGATGTTCATCAGGGGCACACACAGGGTCAGTGGCACCGCCAGGGCGCAGATCACCTGGGCCAGGGCCATCAGGGCGACGGGGCGCTTGGGCGCTTTCATCGGGATTCCTCCCTTCAGGGATGTCGTTAGGACCAGTGTAGCATGAAATTGAGCGAATGTCAATGCGAAATTATCGAATTGCGATAATGTTTGCCATACAAATACCGCCGCGCATTCCGGGTGCGCGGCGGCAGGGCTTTCTTTACAGGTCGAGGCAGGGGAACATGAGCGTCTGCTCCAGCAGCTCCGCGCCGAAGGAGCGCACCAAGCGCACCTGGGGCTGGCTGGCGCTCATGATGCGGGCACGCACCTCGCCCACGCCCTCCTGGCCCACGATGACCAGGGCGCGCTTGAGCAGATGCTTGGCCAGGCCACGCTGTTGGAACTCCGGCACCACGTAGATGCCCACCAGCTCTGCTGCGTCGCTGCGGCCCGCGATGATGCACTCTCCCACCAGGCTCTGCCCGTATAGGATGCCCCACACATGGAACACCGGGCTGGCCTGGAGCGACAGCAAATGCTGCTGGGTGATGTGGCTCAGGCCGTTGAGCCGCAGCCGCTCCACCAGGTTGGACAGCTCCTGCTGGGTGTTGAGGGGCAAGGGGATGATGGAGCAGTTGAACATTTCCGCGCCCTGTTCTGCGGGGATGGAAAGACGTACCAGGTCCTCCGAGTTGCCCATGGTCAGCCCGTTGTGCTCCAGGAAGGCGGTTTTGCGCACATCCCCGGGGTTCACGGAGGTATACATCCGCGCGCCCAAGCCGGGATACTGCTCCCGCAGCTGGCGAGCGCGTGCCACCAGCGCGCCGAAGAGCAGGTATTCCGCCTCCGGAGTACAGTCCATGGTGAAGAAGATGTTCACGGGCTTGTCGGGGTAGACGCTGGGCTGGTACTGGCACATCACATAGCCGTAGCCGAGCTGCACGCCATATTCATTCACGGCGACGAACACGTCCTCCGTGGGGAGGTTCATAAAGGGTTCCTGCGGATGGGT
>JAQXLU010000026.1 GCA_029012285.1 Clostridiales bacterium
GGACGAGGGCACCCGCGACGTTGCTGCATCCCAGCTGCAGGAGATCATCGACCACCGCCAGGCCCAGTCCGCCCTGGAGGGGGCACTGTCCGTCAGCAGCCTGTATCCCTGCGCGGCGGTGGTTTCCGGTGGCAGCTTGACCATCGTGACCCAAAAGGCCACGGTGACCGATAAGGATTCTGCCCTGGTCATGACCCTGGCGGCGGCCCATGCGGGGGTCACGCCGGAGAATGTGCGCATCATCACCGCAAAATGAGAGATTCGTGTTTCAGCGAGGGAAAAAGCGGGTATCATATCCACACAGAGGGGTTTCCATCATCGCGAAGGTGTGGTATAATAGGCCCAATCTCAGCCAAAGGAGCGATACGCGATGGAAAGACTCGGCGAAGTCACCCGGGTGGACGGCAAGTGGCTAGAAATCACCTTCTGCCGCCCGTCGGACTGCGAGAAGTGCCACGCCTGCATGGGCGGCGAAAAGACGACCACCCTCCGCCTGGAGGGCAAGGCGCAGCTGGGCGACAGGGTGCTCGTGGAGCTGCCTGCTTCCACCGTCACCCAGGCATCCCTGATCGCCTATGGGCTGCCGCTGGCGGGCATGCTCATCGGCATGTTCCTGGGCGACAGGTTCGTCCCCCTGGGGAATTCCCTGGGTACGCTGCTGGGCGCGGCCATCGGATTAGCCCTGCCCCTGGGCTACCTGCTTGTCACCGAACGCAAGCGGCGGCAGAATCCCAAATGGACGCCGCAGATCATCCGGGTTATCCCCGCAGTACAGACCGCATTACACGATCAATAAGGAGGAGCATCCCATGGCAAAGGAAATCATGACCGAGGAGTTCAACAGCTTTATCAATCAGGACAAGCCCGTCCTGGTGGACTTCTGGGCGCCCTGGTGCGGCCCGTGCCGCATGGTCGCCCCGGTGGTGGAGGAGATCTCCACCCAGTATGCAAACGAGGTCGCTGTGGGCAAGGTGGATGTGGACAAGTGCCCCGAGCTGGCGCGCCAGTTCCGCGTGATGTCCATCCCCACGCTGATCCTGTTCAAGGAGGGCAAGGTCATCGACCAGAAGCTCGGCTTCCAGCCCAAGAACGCGCTGGAGGACATGATCAAGAAGGCGCTGTAACCCATGCAAAGCGGATTCCTCCATCGGGGTATCCGCTTTTTTCATGCCAATAGCCCTTTTCTTTCCGAACAAAGGGTGGTATAATAGCCTTGCTGCGGCCAGCAGGTTTTTTGCCGTGCAGATTTTTCCGTTTCAGGGATGCTTTTGCCTGCCTGACTCGTTGTTTGATTGACGGTGATCCCCCACATTCAAAGGAGTGACTGATGATGAAGCGTATCCTCGCATTTCTCCTGACCCTGGTGATGGCGCTTGGCAGCGTGACCGCCCTGGCGGATGACAAGCCCACCCCCATCTCGAAGATTCCCTATGACCAGATTCCCGAAAACCGGGACGGCATCTATCATTATCTGCTGCTGTGCATGGACGAGTGGAACGGCGGGCTGCGCGACAACAACGACGGCATCGTGCTGCTGACCTTCGACACCCGCGCGGGGCGCATCATGCTGACCTCCCTGCTGCGCGACTCCCTGGTGGAGCGCCCCGACGGCAAGATCGGCCGCATCAACTACATCGTCAAGAACTACGGCCCGGACGCGCTGTGCAATATCCTCAGCACCCACCTGAACATCAAGGTGGACAAGTATGTGGTGTTCAACTTCCAGCAGATCGCCAACATCATCGACTACCTGGGCGGCGTGGAAATTGAGGTCAACAGCAGCGAGGCCAGCTATTTGCGCCGCTATCCCCTTTCCCCCACCCAGACCACACCTGCCATGAACCGCGCCGGCACTTACCTTTTCACCGGGCGCGCGGCGGTGATCTACATGCGCATCCGCAAGGGCAATGGCGGCGACTTCATGCGTACCCAGCGCGTGCGCACGGTGCTCTCCACCCTGGCGGACAAATGCCGCGTCATGACCTACGAGCAGGCCAAGGCGCTGCTGGATTCCGTGGTGGAAAATTCCACCACCACCAACATGTCCGGCGATGATTTGCTCAAGGCGCTGGATCAGGCCTTTGCCCTGCGCTCCTGCGTCATCGAGGAGCTGCGATTGCCCCAGGATGATGCCCGCAAGTCTATCACCTATGCCGGGATGGCCGTGCA
>JAQXLU010000027.1 GCA_029012285.1 Clostridiales bacterium
GGTGATGACGGTGGTTGCGTCGGGCTTCTTGTAGTCGCTGCCGAGCTTGGCCCAAGTCTTGTTGTCGCTCACCCCCACGCTGATGGTGATGCCCAGCTCCTCCCGCACCCGGCGGCGAAGCATGTCCGCGATGGTCTTGCCCTCTCCGAACAGGCGCTGCGAGCCGGTCACATCCAGCCAGCTTTCGTCCACCGAGAAGGGCTCCACCTGGTCGGTGACGCTCAGGTAGATGTCGTTTACCCGGCGGGACATGGCCTCGTATTCGTCATGGTGGGGCGGCAAAAGCACCAGGTCGGGGCATTTCTTGTGCGCCTGCCAGATCGTTTCGGCGGTCTGCACGCCCGCTTTTTTGGCGAGCATGTTCTTCGCCAGGATGATGCCGTGCCGCCCCTCGGGGTCGCCCGCGACGGCCACCGGCTTGCCTTGCAGCTCGGGGAATTTGAGCAGTTCCACCGAGGCGAAGAAGTTGTTGCAGTCGCAGTGCAGGATGACCCGGCGCTGATCAGGGCGCATCGCTTTGCTCATCGTCGTCCTTCGGGATGAAATTGGCCGCCAGGCTTTCCGGCTGGAAGCGCGGGTCGAAGGCCAACGCCCGGAGGCTGTCCCGATTGACGACGGTGTTGGTGCCCAGGCAGTCGGTGCACCGGTAGAAGCATTCCGGGCACACGCAGCCCAGATGGGGTGCGTCCGCCTGAACCATATAGATTCCGCATTCCTTGCAGCTGCAGCGCATGATCGAACATCCTTTCGTGCAGTTCTCTTCCTTATTATATCATGGTCTTTGAGGATTGCAAGGGGAACAGTGCAAAAATGGGGCTGACCCTCGTCAACCCCATCGAGCTCATAGCCTGCGGACGTCCCCGCCCAGATCCTCAATCACCCGGCTACACCTGTCAAGCGCCTGCGCTGTTTCTCCATCGCCGCCGGAGAGGATCACCAGGTTCACCCGGTCATCCTTCCGCTCGGACAGGCAGTCGTAGAGCGCGTCCGCGTTGCAGCCGTAGTATTCCGGTAACGCAAGCAGCCGCTGGAGCGCCAGGTGCAGCTCCCTGGCGGAGGCGTACTGGCTGGCGTCAATGAAGATCGTTTGACTTGTCATTGGCACTCACCGTTCCCTTCTTGCCGTCTATGGTGACAATCGCGCCGGATTTGAGGATCTCCGTGGCGTGGGCCGCGCCGATGATCACCGGAATGTCCAGCGTCATGCCGGCGATCGCGCCATGTCCCTCGGGGTTGGGGTCC
Organism: Clostridiales bacterium; assembly: GCA_029012285.1. Lineage (GTDB taxonomy): Bacteria > Bacillota > Clostridia > Christensenellales > Aristaeellaceae > UBA11524. Next base: position 1,243 of record JAQXLU010000027.1, read on the forward strand.
TCCAGCACCAGACCGGAGGCCTTGCGCAGCAGAGGGAACATATCGCCCGTGGTCTGGGTGCACACGATGATATCCCCGCTGTCGAAGGCGGGCGCATCCCTTTCAAGGTCGCGAATGACGCACAACGGCGCGATGATGCGTCCGCCGTGGCGGCCAATGCCCTTGGTCAGCAGATGGCCGACCACATGCACCTTCATCAGGTTGGTGGTGCCGGAGATGCCCAGGGGCACGCCGGCGGTCAGCACGACCAGCTCGCCATCCCGGACGATGCCGGCCTTCACGGCGGCGTCCACCGCATGCTCGAACAGATCGTCCGTGTTGGACTCCTTGCCGATCATCAGTGGCACCGTGCCCCAGGAGAGGGCCATCTGCCGCCACACGCGGGGTACGCTGGTGCAGCCGACAATGACGCTGCGGGGGCGGTAGCGACTCAGCGTGCGGGGCGTGGAGCCCGAGAGCGTGACGGTGATGATGGCGCTGGCGTTCAAGTCCTGCGCGGAGGTCACGGTGGCATGGGAGATGGCGTTGGTCACGTCGGTGGCCACGGGGTTGGCGCGGGTGAAGCCGCGGATGTTCTTGATGTCTGCCTCGGCAGCCAGGGCGATGCGCACCATGGTCTGCACGGCTTCCACGGGGTAGGCACCCACCGCGGTCTCGCCGGAGAGCATGATGGCGCTGGTGCCGTCGTAGATGGCGTTGGCCACGTCGGTGGCCTCCGCGCGGGTGGGGCGGGGGTTCTTGATCATCGAGTCCAGCATCTGCGTGGCGGTGATGACCGGCTTGCCCATGGCCAGGCTGCGCTGGATCATCTCCTTTTGCAGCGCGGGCACATCCTCCAGGGGAACCTCCACGCCCAGGTCGCCGCGGGCGACCATCACGCCGTCGGCCACGCGGAGAATCTCGTCCAGGTTCTCCACGCCCTCCATGTTCTCGATTTTAGCGATGATGTTGATGTCCGCGCCGCCGTGCTCCTTGAGGATCTGGCGCATCTGCACGATGTCGTCCGCATTGCGGGTGAAGGAGGCGGCGATGAAGTCAAAGCCGTTTTCCGCCGCAAAGATGATGTCGGCGCGATCCTTCTCGCTGATGAAGGGCATCGACAGGTGCACATTGGGAATGTTCACGCCCTTGTTGTTGGAGACCACGCCCGCGTTGTGCACCCGGCAGATCACCTCGGTGTCTTCCACCTTTTCCACCAGCATGCCGATCAGACCGTCGTCGATGAGGATGGCGTCGCCCGCCTTCACGTCCTGGGGAAGGTTCTTGTAGCTGATGGACACGCGGTTTTCATCGCCCTCGACCTCCTCGGTGGTCAGGGTAAACAGCTGGCCGGGCTTCAGGGTGACGCGGCCTTCCTTGAAGGAACGCACACGCACCTCGGGGCCCTTGGTGTCCAGCAGCGTCGCCACGGGCAGACCCAGCTCGTCACGGATGCGGCAAACCTCGTCATGGTTGCGCTTGTGGCTCTCGTGGTCTCCATGGGAGAAGTTGAAGCGGGCCACATTCATACCGGCCTTCATCAGGTCGGCGATCAGCCCCTTTTCAAACAGGTTGGGGCCCATGGTGCAAACGATTTTCGTTTTGCGGATGGGGGTAGTCATGGCGATAGCCCTCCATTTTATATGTATTTCATTGGTTATTCTGATGCATGCCAATAACATTATACAGCATTTGTTCCGGCTTGTGAAGGGGCAAAAAAGGGCGCACCCGCCTGTACGGATGCGCCCTTCATCGGACGGCTTTACTTGAGCAGCCTGCCCATGACCTTAATCATCAGGAAAAACAGGATCAGCACCAGGAACACGCCGCCCAGACCGCCGGCCGTGACGATGAGCCCCTTGGTCAGCAGGGGCATGGCGGACAGCTCGGAAGCCGCTTCCTCCGCAAGGGCGGGGGAGACAAGACACAGGGACATCAGGGCGAAAATCAGCTTTTTCATGATTCGTTCCCTCCTTCACGATTAGCCGCCGAGGAGCATGGTCACCAGGGTGATGACCATGCCGCCAGCCACGATGGAGCCCAGCTGGCCGGACACGTTGGCGCTGGTGGACTGCATCAGGATGAAGTTGCTGGGATCCTCCTTCAGCGCCATCTTGGCAATGACGCGGGAGGACATGGGGAAGGCGGAAATGCCCGCCGCACCCACCATGGGGTTGATCTTCTTCTTGCGCAGCAGGTTCAGGAGCTTGGCGAAAAGCACGCCGCCGGCGGTGTCGAACACGAAGGCGAACAGCCCCAGCAGCAGGATCAGCAGCGTGGTGGGATCGAGGAACTTCTCCGCCACCATGGTGCCGCCAATGGTGATGCCCAGCACGATGGTGACCAGGTTGGCCAGCTCGTTCTGGGCGGTCTTGGAGAGGCGCTCCAGCACGCCACACTCGCGGATCAGGTTGCCGAACATGAGAGAACCTACCAGGGGCGCGCTCATGGGCACCAGGATGCCTGCCACCACGGTGACGATCACCGGGAAGAGGATCAGCGTAGCCCTGGAGCAGCGCTCCTCCTGGTAATCCATGCGGATCATGCGCTCCTCGCGGGTGGTCAAGGCCCTGATCACCGGGGGCTGAATCACGGGCACCAGCGCCATGTAGGAGTAGGCCGCCACAGAGATGGGCCCCATGTAGTCCTTCAGGCCGAAGTGATTGGCAACGTACAATGTGGTGGGGCCGTCCGCCGCGCCGATGATGCCGATGGCGGAGGCGAGCTTCATCACCATGTCGTTGTCGGTTACGCCCAGCAGCATGGGAATCAGCCAGATGCTCAGCAGGAAAGTCGCGAAGATGCCGAATTGCGCCGCTGCGCCAAAGAAGATGGTGGAGGGGTCCTTCAATAGGGGAGAGAAGTCGATCATCGCGCCCACGGCGATGAAGATCAGCACCGGGAAGAGCTCATTGGCGATGCCCGCGTTGAACAGCACGGACAGGAAGCCGCCCTCGCCCAGCACGGAGGGGATGCCGTCCACGGGCGGCAGGTTGGCCAGGATGCAGCCAAAGCCGATGGGCAGCAGCAGCGTCGGCTCGTAGTCCTTCACGATGGCCAGGGCAATGAGAATGCCCGCGATGATGAACATGATCAGCGTCTTGAAGCCGTCGCCGGAGAGCATGTAGAACAGACCGCTGAACAGTTCCTGGATGAGCACTGCGAAATCCATGGTTGTCGTCCTTTCTTGTTGTAGAATGATGAGGGCGCAAAAAGAAAAAAGAGACGCACGGACAGCTTCAACAGAATCTGTCGTGAGTCTCATCATTTCAAGCCGCACCGGGCGACCTTCGCCGGATTGACGATGCGGCTGTGCGTGCACTTTTCAACACGTACCGATTACTCCCTCAGGTTACACTTTCATTATATCTGTTCCGGGCGGGAATTGTCAAGGGCAGCGCCGAATTTCTTTGCGGACGCGCGCCAAGCGTCAAAAAAATGACAATTTTCCGCAAACGTTTTCATGAAACCGCTTTCCACCCCTTGCATGTCCTTGACAGACTGTGTTATACTCCTATTCGGGCAGATATGGCGATTTCCTCCACGATTGGGGATCGTCCCTGACATCACCCGTCTGATTGCCATGAAAAAAGGAGTGTATATGAATATGAGAAAGATTGGTGTGCTGACCTCCGGCGGCGACGCGCCGGGCATGAATGCGGCGGTGATGTCCGTCGCCAAGAACGCAGCCCGCTACGGCATGCCCCTGGTGGGCATCAAGCAGGGCTACAATGGCCTGCTGCGCCGCTCCCCCAGCATTTATGACGATTTGCAGGAATTGAACCTGGATACCGTGCTGGACATTGCCGATCAGCCCGGCACCTACCTGCGCACGGCCCGCTGCGTGGAGTTCATGGACCCCATGTACCGCGAGTTTGCCGCCCAGACGCTGCGGGATATGGGCATCGACGGCCTGGTGGTCATCGGCGGCGACGGCTCCTTCCAGGGTGCGATGCGCCTGTGCGAGCTGGGCATCCCCTGCGTGGGCATCCCCGGTACCATCGACAATGACCTGCCCTACACCGAAATGACCCTGGGCTATGAGACCGCCGTGCAGAAGTGCACCGAGGCCATCCGTGAGATCCGCGCCACCAGCCGCTCCCACAACCGCCCCCATGTGGTGGAGTGCATGGGCCGCCACTGTGGCGACATCGCCCTGAAGGCTGCCTGCGCCACCGGCGCGGAAATCGTGCTGGTGCCCGAGGAGCGTTGGTCCGTTGATGAGGTGGCCGACCGGCTGAACAAGCAGATGGCCAAGGGCAACTACCGCGCCACCATCGTGATTGCCGAGGGCTGCTGGGAATCCATGGAGCCCTTCGATATGTATGGCTTCCTGACCAGCCACGGCAAGCAGTGCTTCGAGGGCGAGCCCATGAGCGCCATGCGCCTGGCTTCCGTCCTCAAGCGCAAGTGCGGCATGGTGGAGGTGCGCTCCACCGTGGTGGGCTACACCCAGCGCGGCGCCCTGCCCGTGGCCAAGGACAGCGCATTCGCCTTCGAGGCGGGCTATATGGCCGTGAAGCTGCTGCACGACGGAATCTCCAACCAGGTCATCGGTACCCGCCAGGGCCGCGTGTTCCACATGGGCATTGAGGATGCGCTCAAGGAGAAGCGCGAGTTCCGCCACGACCTGTATCAGCTGGTCAACGACATCCGCGAGAACAAGTAATCGCGCACATTCCCCCCAATATGCCGGAAAATTTTCCAAACCCCTTGACACGGCGCGCGGGGCATGCTATAATCCTTTTGTTTGAAGCAGAGGCTTGCCCGTCTCTCACCTCGTGTGGCGCATGCTGCCGGGTTTCATGGCATTTCCCTTCCGAGTAGCATGGTGGCTGCGACGGAAATGAACGGATTGCACATGTCAGCGACGGGTCAAGTGCCCGTCGCTTTTTCGTGGCGGACAAAGCCCTTGCAGCATCAAGTCGGGCAAAGCCCCGATGAACGTCCCTGCCGCATCGCGGTCAGGGCAAAAGTATGGAGGTGTATGGACATCGCTACCGATCTGATGATTAACGAAGAGATCCGCGACCGGGAGGTTCGCCTGATCGACGAGAATGGCGAGCAGCTTGGCGTCATGCCCACGCATAAGGCACTGGAGCTGGCGGAAGAACGCGGCCTGGATCTTGCCAAGATTCAGCCCCAGGCCAAGCCCCCCGTGTGCAAATTGCTGGACTATGACAAGTACCGCTACGAACAGTCGAAGCGGGAGCGCGATAACCGTAAGAATCAGCGTGTCGTGTCCATTAAGGAAGTTCAGCTGTCTGCCACCATTGAGGAGAACGACGTTCTCACCAAGGCCAAGATGGCGACGAAGTTCCTGGCAGATGGCGACAAGGTCAAGGTTTCCATCCGCTTCCGTGGCCGCCAGATCACCCACAGCGAGATCGGCTTGAAGGTCATGCAGAACTTCGCTGAGCGCTGCGCGGAGGTTTCCAGCGTGGAGCGTCGCCCCGCCATGGATGGCCGCCACATGATTATGATCCTCGCGCCCAAGGCTGCCAAGGCTTCCTTCGCGGAGAAGAAGGCCGCCCGCGAGGCCCGGGACGCCCAGGAGAAAACCACCCAAGAGTAAGGCCTGCGGCGGTGATGCGCAAGCATCCCCCTACAGATAAAGCCTGACCAACCTACGATTGCCTGCGGAGGCTTCCGCCAGGGGATCGAAAATTTGGAAGGAGGACTACACCATGCCTAAGCAGAAGTCTCATCGTGGTGCTGCCAAGCGCTTTTCCTTTACCAAATCCGGTATCGTTAAGCATAAGCAGATGAACGCCAACCACCAGGTTCGCCTCAAGACCACCAAGCGCACCCGTCACCTGCGCGCTGACGGTATTGTGGACAACGCGGCCGAAGCCCGCACCATCCACAAGCTGCTGCCCTACAAGTAATATCGCCCTGAAGCTGGCAAGGAGGATACTAAGAAATGGCACGTATTAAGAGAGCTGTCAATGCTCAGAAGAAGCGTCGCAAGGTAATGAAGCTGGCCAAGGGCTACTGGGGCGCTAAGTCCAAGCAGTACCGCGCCGCGTCCGAGCAGGTTGCCCGTTCCCTGCGCTATGCCTTCGCAGGCCGCAAGATGCGCAAGCGTGATTTCCGCTCCCTGTGGATCACCCGTATCAATGCCGCTGCCCGCCTGAATGGCATGAGCTACTCCGCCTTCATCAATGGCTTGAAGAAGCAGAACATCGCCGTCAACCGCAAGATGCTGGCTGACCTGGCTGTGAACGATCCTGCCGCCTTCACCAAGCTGGTGGAGATCGCCAAGGCGTAAGCCCAAGCGGATGTCATGCACCCGGTTCGTCCCCGAAAGGACGTGCCGGGTGCTTCTCTGTCCGTTTTTCTGCTGGATTTGGCGTTTTTCGGCTTGCCATCGCTGGCCAAAAGGCGTATAATATCCGGCGGTGTTCCCATGAATTGACTGATACGAAGGTGGCAGACGGATGTTTCCCGACACGAATTATATGCAATCGCCCCGCAACAATCCCTTCCACATTGGCCAGCGCTCCATCAAGACGGCGGCGGCGGCCACGATGGTCGCGCTGCTCTACCTGATCTTTGGCGGCAATCCGACCTTCGCCTGCATCGGCGCGATCTTTGGCCTGGGCAACGATATGTCCATGTCGCGGCTTAATGGCGGCAACCGCTTCTTCGGCACGATCATTGGCGGCATGGTGGGCATCGCGCTTTTCCGCGTGTACATCATGATTATCCCCAATGGCAAGCCGACCCTGCTGACGTTGCTCTTCCTGTTTGTGGGCGTGGTGGTGCTCATCAGCTGCTGCCAGATCTTTAAGTGGCCCGGCGGCATCCAGCCCGGCGGCGTGGTGCTGTGCATCATCCTGTTCAACACGCCGGTGGAAACCTACATCAGCTACTCCGTGTTCCGCATGATCGACACCGGCGTGGGCGTGGCGGTGGCGCTGCTCACGAACTGGTACTTCACCCGGGAGCGCGTGGACAGGATCATGGCCAGGCTGCATTTGTCCCACCATGCGGCGTACCAGGAGGCGGACGAGGTGCCTGACCTGGGCCCGGCCGGGGTCGAGGAGGACGTGTGACGGGTAATTTCCTGCATGGTGAATTGCATTTGGGCTGCTGCATGAAGGTGCGGCAGTTCGTTTTTTGTTGCAAACCCGAACATTCTCTTCAAGGAGAGGAACAATCCGGCGGGGAAGCAGAATCGAAATTGTTTTCGGGAAAACAACATTCGTGTTTGTCCAAAGTGGCAAAAATATTTCACAAAATACAGGATTTTCAGCAGGAGATCGAAGCCCGATGGCGAAATGTATCAGCACAAAGGGACAAGGAAGGGAAACATAGAACCGACAGACAACATCCCGTCCCTGGCGCAGAAGGCGGGCAGACAAAGCCCGTGCGCCGACATGAGAGAAAGGGCGTGATGCCAGTGGCGCATCATCAGGAGCGGAAGCTCTGATAGCAAGCAATTAACGCTTACCCTATGAGTGCTTCCGCAAAGAGGAGTTTATCTGCGAAAGGAGCACCATGTATGAAGTTGACGATTTATGCAAAGAATATGACGGTATCCCCCAACATCACCCGCCGCATTGAGAAAAAGACCGAGAAGATGAGTCGCTACCTCCTGCCCGACACCGAGATGCAGATTCGCCTGAGCAAGGAGCAGAAGCGCGACCTCCGCGTGGTGGAAATTACCGTACCGATGGGGAACAATGTGATCCTGCGCGCCGAAGCCTCCGAACCGGAAAACCTGTTCCTGGCCATTGACCAGGCGCTGGCCAAGATCGAGCGCCAGATTCACCGTCACCGCACCAAGCTCAGCAAGCGCCTGAAGGAGGACGCGTTTGCAGCGCCAGAAGCCGAGTATATCGAGGACGAAGCCTTACCTGAGGCTGAAGCGCCCCAGATCGTCCGTCGGAAAACCTTCCCTGTGCGCCCCATGTCCGTGGAGGATGCGGCGGTTCAGATGGAACTCTTGGGTCATAGCTTCTTTGCATTCGTCAACGTGGATACGGAGAGAACCAATATCCTCTACCAGCGCAAGGATGGCGGACTGGGTCTGTTGGAGCCCGAAGCATAAGGCGAGCTGATGCCGTGGACGAAGGAGATTCGTCCCGGGGAGCCTCCAAGCCGGGAAAATAGGGGGCGGAGAAAACCGCCCGGCCCGAAGAGAACTGCCGATTGCCTGTGTAGCATACAGAATTTTTGAAGCCAGAAGGAAAATGAAATATCGGATGGAATCTATCATCGAGGAATCGATGAGCACGGCTTCCGGAGCGATGACTCCGGAAGCCTTTTACACAGGAGGAGCAACCGATGCAGAACTACCTTTTCGTCCATTTCCGCGAGAAAACCAGCCCCGACGGCGAGCAGGTGTACTTCGCCATCAGCCGGGACGGCTTCCACTGGGAGGCACTCCATGGCGGGCAGCCCATTTTGTGGGCGTACTACGGCGACCACGGCGTTCGTGACATGACCATCTGCCGCGACCGGGCGACGGGCCGCTTCCATATCTTCGCCACGGATCTGAGCCTGTCCTACGGCATGCGCGGCAAGTACAAGCACTCCTGGCGGGAGATCAATCTGCATGGCTCCAAATGCCTGGCCCACTGGTGGTCGGACGATTTGGTGCATTGGTCCGAGCAGGAGCTGATTCCCTTTGGCGGCGAGGAATGTGGCTGCCTCTGGGCGCCGGACATCATCTTTGATCCGGAGCAGGAGGATTACGTCCTCCACTGGAGCTACTGCCAGGCCGGCAACAACTACGGCCCGATGGCCATCTACTATGCCCGCACAAAGGACTTTGTTCATTTCACCCAGCCGGAGCTGCTCTACCGTAAGGAGGACAGCGGCTGTATCGACTCGGCCATGTACGAGGAGGATGGCAAATTCTACCTCTTTGTGAAGTCGGAGAAGAACCCCAGCACCATGATCGAGCTGGTCAGCGACCATGTGACCGGCCCCTGGACGAGAGTGGATGCCTTCGATGATGCGATGAAAAAGGCCGTCCAGGAGGGGCTGTACGAAGCGCCCACCGCTGTCCGGCTGGACGACGGCCGCTGGTGCTTGTTCATCGATTACTATGGCGTGAAGGGCGCCGGCCAGGGCTATGTGCCCTTCGTCGCGCCGAGCATGAGGAGCGGCGATTTTGTCCGCAGCGACGCGGCCTTTTCCTTCCCCTACGGCTTCAAGCACGGCACGATCCTGCCCATCACCGAGGAGGAATTCGACCGCATGAAGGCCCACGACTGGGACGATGTGCCGGATCGGCGGTAAGAAAATGGAGCTGCTGAACACTCAGCAGCCCCTTTTGTGTGGCGCGGCAGGGGAGAAATCATTCCCCTAAATTATTGATGACCTCATTGGCCATGCGGAGGAAGGAGCTCAGGCGGCTGCGATCCTCTGTGGAAAGGTGGGCAGGCAGGTGCTCGTCGATCTCGCTGGACAGGCTGGCGCTGAGCAGATCCTGGGGGGAGGCCTTCAGCGCATTGCACAAGGCCACCAGCGTCTCCAGGCTTGCGATGCGGGTGCCACGTTCGATGTGGCCCATAAACGAGGCGGAGATGTTGATGCGCTCCGCCAGCTCCTCCTGCGTCAGCCCCTGCTTGCGACGCAGCGTGCGGACGCGGGCGCCGAAGTCGTTATAGTCGACCATGGTGATGCCTCCTGCTTGTATTGCTTGGCCTTATTTTACCGTAAAACCCGCCGCCGATACACCGACAGAGAGAACGGAATATGCCCAAAAGAAGTAAGAAGGCGAAAGAAAGCTGCGCCCATCCCCGATGAAGGCGCAGCGGAGAAAGCAGCCCGAAGCCGCCATTCTGCGCGAATAGCGCCGGTTTTGACCGAAGAAAAATTTTGCAAAACCACTGTACTTTTGCAGGAAGTCGTGCTATAATATCTGCCGTAGCCCAACCAAGGTATCCAAGGTTCATTCCTCCCTTTGGCGTCACTTGACCCTATGGAAGCAGTTGACCTAAATGCATAGGTATGGGTGACATAGAAAGAGGAGGTTTTCCCCATGTACCAGGATGAAACCCTTGTTTGCCGTGACTGTGGCAACGAATTCGTGTTCTCCGCTTCCGAGCAGGCCTTCTTCGCCGAGAAGGGCTTCCAGAACAAGCCCTCCCGTTGCCCTGCCTGCCGTGCTGCCCGTCGCGCTCAGAACGGCGGCAACAACGCTTCTGCGCCCCGTCAGATGTACGACGTGACCTGCGCCGAGTGCGGCCAGCCCACCCAGGTGCCCTTCATGCCCCGTGGTGACCGTCCCGTCTACTGCCGCGACTGCTTTGCCGCCCAGCGTGCCCGCTACTGAGCGCCGCGCTGCCTGACAAAGGGCAGAAACAGCGAAAGCTGATTCAGACCTGTCTGCACCCGCAGACGGGTCTTTTTTGCGTCAATGATGCATGGGGCAGCTCCCTGGTGGAGGATACTCCTTCAGCCCCCCTCGTCGTGATGCTCCATCCATCAGTCGCGCCATCTTGCGGTCAGTTTGTACTTCCCGTGTATTTTGCTTGCAATTTTCGTCCAAATGATGCATAATATAGTCATGCGGTACGGAAATTGTCCACCGGGCAAAAATTGACCCGCTTCAACAGGATAAAGCTGTCAAGCAATAAAGGAGGAACCCCATATGGAACGTGTATTCAACTTCTCCCCCGGCCCTGCCATGCTCGCCCAGCCTGTGCTGGAGAAAGCGCAGAAGGACCTGCTGTGCTACGGTACCACCGGTATGTCCGTGATGGAGATGTCCCACCGCTCCAAAATGTACACCGACATCTACGACAAGACCGTCGCTGACCTCCGCAAGTTGATGAACATCCCCGATACCTATGACGTGCTTTTCCTCCAGGGCGGCGCGACGGAGCAGTTTTCCGCCATCCCCCTCAACCTGATGGTCAATGGCAAGGCCGACTATGTGGATTCCGGCAACTTTGCCCACCTCGCCGCTGAGGAAGCCAAGCGCTATGGCACGGTGAACATCGCCGCGTCCTCCCGGGAGGATACCTATACTTACGTCCCGGACATGAAAACCGCGCAATTCTCCGATGATGCGGATTATGTCCACATCTGCCAGAACAACACCATCTACGGCACCCGCTATATTGAGCTGCCGGATGTGAAGGCTCCCCTGGTGGCGGACACCTCTTCCATGATCCTCTCCGAGCCCATGGATGTGACGAAGTATGGCGTGATTTACGCCGGTGCGCAGAAGAACATCGGCCCCAGCGGCCTGTGCGTCATGGTGGTGAAGAAGGAGCTGCTGGGCAAGGCCAACCCGCTCTGCCCCAAGCTGATGAACTGGACCG
>JAQXLU010000028.1 GCA_029012285.1 Clostridiales bacterium
GCCAGGGCGGTGGTCATCATGCTCAGGGCAACGATGGCCGCGATCAGCATGGTTCGCATGGAATGTTTCCTCATGGTTTGCTTTTCCTCCTTGACGGAGCAGGCCGCGTCCATCAGCGCCCGATGGCAGCGCTCCGGCTCATCCCGGAAGGCCAGCCGCAGATCAAGATCATCCTGGGGCTTCTTCATTCCGCATCCAGCTCCTTTCTCAGTTCCATTTTGGCGCGGTGGATTCTCCCCCGCACCGTCGCAACGGGCAGACGCAGCGTCGTCGCAACCTCCGCATACGTCATGCCCTCACAATAGCACAGCACCAGCGGCAGCCGGAGGCTTTCCGGCAACGCCGCCAGGGCCAGATCCAGCGCTGGGTCGGGCGGAGAGAAGGCGGGCTCGGGTACATCCTCGATGGAGACGAGCCGCCGCCTGGCGCTTTGCATGCTGCGGCAGGTGTTGATGCAGATGCGGGTCACCCAGGTGCGGAAATAGCGCTGCTCCCGGAGGGTGTAGCGCTTCTCCCAGGCTTTGAGCGCCGTCTCCTGCATGGCATCCATGCAGGCGTCGTCATTGCGCAATATGGAATACGCCACCCGGTAGAGCATGCCGCTGCAGCCCTCGATCTCCCGGACGAAGAGCTCCTTGTCCATGTCGTCTCCCCCTCTGTAACGTTACACCCATTAGACGACCCAGGCCCCCAATTCGTCACGGGCGGCACAAAAAAAGTCCTCCCGCTATCCGGGGAGGACCTGATGTCATTGCTGGTATTCATCCGGGATGCCGTCGCCATCATGATCGCACAGGTTCTCGGGGCTATTGGACATGAGCATCTCGCTGGCGCGGATGTTGTGGCGCTTGCGGGCCTCCTCCACCAGGCGAACGAGCTCTTCCTTCACCTCGATGGGGTGCTTGATGGACTCCAGCGCCGTTTCCCCGTTGGAAGCGTCGGTGGAATACACCGTCACCGTACCCAGCCCGAAAAGCTTCTGCCCCAGGCTGCGGGTCACCCGGACGTCCCGCACACGGTAGAGGTTTTCCTCATCCAGCACGGAGTTGAGGAAGCCCTTCTCGACAAACAGGCGGTCTTCGCTGAGCATATATCTGGTGAAGGACAATGGCAGGCCCAGGAAGGTACGCTTCCGATCCTGCCAGATATAGGTCATCTTTTTCATCGCGCAGTGCTCCTTTCAACGCGCTTCATGCAGATACCGTAAAAAGGGCTGCCCAGCTTTTCGAACAGCCCTTTCCATGGGGAACAACGCACAATCAGCCAATGATGAGCATCAGCAGCGCAGCCACCACAAACACCGCTGCGGCAATCTTGGTGCCCAGCGCCAGCTTCGCGTCGATGGTCTTGCCCTTGTTCTTGCCAAAGTAGGTCTCGGCCTCACCGGCAATCGCACCCAGGCCCTTCGCATTGGAGGACTGGAACAGAACAGTCAGCACCAGCACCAGTGCGGACAGAATCACCACAATACCCAGAAAAACAGACATATCAAAATACCTCCTCGGTAAATCAGCGTTTCTATTTTACCACAGGATCGAGCATTTCGCAAGGGGGACTTTGCGCCTTTTTGCATTTTTCGCCTTTGTTTTTGCCTCCGCAGCAAAAAAGCTGCACGGCCGAAGCCATGCAGCAGGGAATTCAATGCATCAGGGCTGCTTGCCGATGTAGGCCAGGATGCCGCCGTCCACATAGAGGATGTGGCCGTTGACGAAGTTGGAAGCGTCAGAGGCCAGGAACACGGCGGGGCCGCCCAGGTCGTCCGCCTCGCCCCAGCGCTCCGCCGGGGTCTTGGCGATGATGAACTGGTCGAAGGGATGACGGCTGCCATCGGGCTGGATCTCGCGCAGAGGCGCGGTCTGGGGCGTGGCGATGTAGCCCGGGCCAATGCCGTTGCACTGGATGTTCAGGTGGCCATACTCGGAGCAGATGTTCTTGGTGAGCATCTTCAGGCCGCCCTTGGCCGCAGCGTAGGCGGAAACGGTCTCACGGCCCAGCTCGGACATCATGGAGCAGATGTTGATGATCTTGCCATGGCCCTTCTTGACCATGGAGGGGATCACGGCCTTGGCGCAGATGAAGGGAGCGTTCAGGTCCACGTCGATCACCTGGCGGAAATCAGCCGCGCTCATCTCGCACATGGGGATGCGCTTGATGATGCCAGCGTTGTTCACCAGGATGTCGATCACGCCGACCTCCTCCTCGATCTGCTTGACCATGGCGTTCACCGCGTCCTCATCGCAGACGTTGCAGACATAGCCATGGGCCTTGATGCCCTCGGCCTCGTAGGCTGCCAGACCACGATCGACGAACTCCTGCTTCAGATCGTTGAAGCAGATGGTTGCGCCGGCGCCAGCTAACGCCTTGGCAATGGCAAAGCCGATGCCGTAGGATGCGCCAGTCACCAGCGCAATTTTGCCTTCCAAAGAGAACATGTTCATGGGGGTGTACCTCCTCTATTGTGTTTGGGTTTACTTCAGGTCCTTCATGGCGATGCCGTCCATGTCGTCAAAATCCTGGTTCTCGCCGCACATGCCCCAGATGAAGGTGTATGCCTGGGTGCCGCAGCCGGAATGGATCGACCAGGAGGGGCTGATAACCGCCTGCTCGTTGCGCATGACGATGTGACGGGTCTCGTCCCCCTCGCCCATGAAGTGCATCACGAAGGCGTCCTCGGGCAGATCGAAGTACAGATAGACCTCCATGCGGCGGTCGTGGGTGTGGCAGGGCATGGTGTTCCACACCGAGCCGGGCTCCAGCTTGGTCATGCCCATCACCAGCTGGCAGGATTCCACCTGGCCGGGCAGGATGTACTTGCAGATGGTGCGGTGGTTTGCGTCCTCCAGGCGGCCCAGCTCCACGCGCACGCAATCCTCAGGGCGGATGTACACCGTCGGGTAGGCGGTGTGGGCGGGGCAGCTGTTCAGGTAGAACTTGGCGGGATTCGCGGGGTCAGCGGAGGCAAAGATGACCTCCTTGCTGCCGCGGCCCACATACAATCCATCGCGGTTGCGCAGCGTGTACGTCTGGCCGTCCACCGTCACGGTGCCTTCCCCGCCGATGTTGATCACGCCCAGCTCCCGGCGCTGCAGGAAGTACTCCGCGCGCAGCTCGTCGCCGGTGGCCAGGGCCAGGGGGGCTTTCACCGGCACGGCGCTACCGGTGATAATGCGGTCGATGTGGCTGTACACCAGCTTCACATCATCCGGCTTGAAAAGATCGTCGATCAGGAATTCCTCGCGCAGTCGCTTGGTATCATAGGTCTTGACATCGCGGGGTGAGGCCGCAGTACGAAGCTCCATGGGGTTCTCCTCCTTATGTGATGGAAGCTCTTACATTTTCGTGCAACCCGACAGGATGACGAATCAGCGCTTCCCATGTGTCTATTGTACAACGTTTTGACCATTTTGAAAAGAGCTATTTTACCACCGCAGGAAAAATTGTGAGCAAAAACTTGCAGGATTTGGGGAACGGCGTGAAGAAATAACCATTGTAAATCGTTCTATTGGATGAAAGCCCCATGCGAGCCGGATTTCGCCTGCGCATGACGCAACGCATCTGAACGCATCTATGGATGCATCTCGTGGAAGAATGCTCCATCGCTATCTTCCGGAAAGGACGCTGAAATCATGAAAAAGCTGCGTTTCCTCCCCCTGCTTCTCCTCGTGCTCCTGAGCCTTTGCGCCACGGCGCTGGCCGCCAGCATCCCCGGGCAGCAGGTGATTACTGGCATCACCGACGCCAACGGCACGGTGACCACCCTGACCGATGATGATACCGCCACCGCCTGGACGCAGTCCACCCAGGGCGATGTGGATCTGACCATCCACATGTACCGGGGCACCGTGGGCGAAATCTGGATTCGCAACGGCTATGCGTACACGCAGAACTGGTACAACAACTACGACCGCCCCGGCAAGGTGAAGGTGACGGTGTACTATGCGGTCAACCAGTTCACCACCTCCTATGATACCTACCGCTACACCCTGTCCGACGCATACCGCCCCAACACCCGTTCCACCGGCTGGAACAGCGGCTATCAGCGTCTGCTGCTGCCCAAGCAGTACCTGGGCGTGGAAAAGATCGAGATCACCATTGAGGGCGTGATTAACGGCTTCAGCCGCACCGGCGCGACCATCTCCGACATCGTGGTGGCTGCCGGTAACCATGCCACCGCCACACCGCGCTCCTATGGCACCGCCACGCCCCGGCCCTACGTCGTCTATGTGACTCCGACCCCCGGCCCTACGCAAGTGCCCACCAGTGTTCCCGCCCCCACGGATGAGCCCATTGTGTATCCCATCACGCCCATCCCTGACCCCACGCCGACCAATACGCCCCTGGTGTACCCCGTCACGCCCGTCCCCGAACCCACAGAAGCGCCCACAGCCATCCCCGAACCCACAGCGACCCCGACAGCCGTGCCTGAACCGGTTGGCTATCCCTCTCGCGGCGGCGTGATCGGCTATTCCAACCAGCGCATCCCGACCCGCTCCGGCCCCAGCACCTACTATGATGAGCCCGGCTCCTTCTACTCCGCCGGGCACGAGGTCAAGGTGATCAGCAAGTCCTGGGACAGCGAGAACGACCTGTGGTGGTATCAGCTGGAGTTCAAGATTGACGGAGAATGGTACCGTCTGTACACCACCGGTTACCGCATTGACGTCGATGAAAGCGCTATCCCGGCCGAGCCCCCGGTGGGCGACCCGCTGGACACCCGCCAGGCCCTTGTGCAGCACGACATCTACTACGGGCCCGGCGAGGAATACGCCCGCCTCAATCACTATTCCCTGTACGAGGGCACAACCTGCGACATCTACGCCATCGAGGACGATTGGGCGATGGTTGACTATTACAACTACGCCATGGATGTGAAGAGCCGCGGTTGGGTCCCGGTGAACGTGCTCTACCCCAACTGAAAACGCCCCTCCAAGCGGGTGTTTGGATGATACAGCAAAACAGCGGCTGGATGGCAGTGCTTCGCCATCCAGCCGTTTTTGTTCTCTTTGATCGTTGTGGACCATGCCAGCAGCCTTGCGTACAGCCGGACGCATTAGGGAAGCCCTTTCCCTGCACCAATGTCTCAAGGGGCGCTCCCGTTGCGCCTTCACACTGTCTTGGAGTCCGCTATATCGTCCTCTGCGGTAGGATCAGGCGCAGATTCTTCAGATGCCGTTGCTTCTGGCGCAGTCGCTTCCGGCGCAGTTGCCTCCGGCGCAGTTGCTTCCGGCGCAGTTGCTTCTGACACAGTTGCTTCCGGCGCAGTTGCTTCCGGCACAGTTGCTTCTGACACAGTTGCTTCCGGCGCAGTGTTGCTTCCGGCGCAGTTGCTTCCGGCACAGTTGCTTCAGGTGCAGCTGCTTCAGGCGCAGCTGCTTCAAGCGCAGATGCTTCCGGTGCAGTTGCTTCCGGTACAGTTGCTTCCGGTGCAGTTGCTTCCGGTGCAGTTGCTTCTGGTGCAGGTGCTTCGGCGGCGGAACGTATCTCCTCCGCCCAATTGGCGTCCTCTACAGCCGGATCAGGTGCAGCTGCTTCTGGTTCAACGGTCTCTGGCGCAGCTGCTTCTGCGGCGGAACGTATCTCCTCCGCTCGTTTGGCGTCCTCTACAGCCAGATCAGGTGCAGCTGCTTCTGGTTCAACGGTCTCTGGTGCAGCTGCTTCTGCGGCGGAACGTATCTCCTCCGCCCGTTTGGCGTCCTCTACGGCCGGATCAGGTACATCTGCTTCTGGTTCAACGGTCTCTGGTGCAGGTGCTTCAGCAGCGGAACGTATCTCCTCCGCCCGTTTGGCGTCCTCTACGGCAAGATCAGGTGCAGCTGCTTCTGGTTCTACGCCCTCTGGCGCAGCTGCTTCTGCGGCAGATCGTATCTCCTCCGCCTGATTGGCGTCCTCTACGGCCGGATCAGGTGTAGCTGCTTCAGGTGCAGATGCTTCCGGTGCAGGTGCTTCGGCGGCGGAACGTATTTCCTCCGCCTGTTTGGCGTCCTCTACGGCCGGATCAGATGTAGCTGCTTCAGGCGCAGATGCTTCAGCGGCGGAACGTATCTCCTCCGCCCGTTTGCCGTCCTCCGTGTAGGCTGCGCTGACCGTCATGTGAATATGGCCCTGGGCCAGCGCACTCGCCATGTCAAAATGTGTATAGTCCATCTGATCCTGATTTTCGCTGGGCACTTTTTGATAGACGATGCGTACTGGCGGCTCCTCGGCGGCGTGCTCACGCCATTCATACAGGCAGATCACCGATAGCAGAATCAGGATCGGGATGATGCTGTAATGATAGCGCACCTGCGTTTCCAGCAGCATATGGCTCAGCGCGGACGCCAGGAAATACAGGATGGCAAGCATCTGCAAGGGCATGGGGGCACGTCGCCTGCGCCATGCCTCCAGCGCGCCCAGCATCGATAGCACCAGAACCGCCATGTAAACCGGTCGGCTATAGGTGCGAACCGTTTCCAGCGCGGCGCTCAGCTCCTGCGTCAGGGTACCCTGCTGTCCTGCCCAGAGCAGGTTCCAGTCGATGCCGAAATCATCGGTCTGCCACAGATCGCGGAACTTGTAGACCATCAGGTTCATCACGTTCTCCGGCTCACTCTGTATGCGCTGGATGGCACGCTGCATGGCTGCCTCATGCGCCTGCGAGGCAGAGCCGGTCTGCTCATAGGCTGCGGCGAAGAATTCCGCATCCTCCTGATTCCAGATACCCTTGTGCTCCGCGTTCAGGCCCACCATCATGTTGTAGCCGGAGGCCATCAAACCGGAAGCAGGCTTTTCCATGATGATGTCCCGAATCGTGCTGTTGATGACAAAACCGGTGCCCCAATAGAAGATCCCTACCACCAGGACGCAGAGCCAGCCCTTGCTCAGCACTGTTCGGATGCCGGCGGCGGTGATCTTCCCCTCCGGGTCGCCCCCGATCATCATACGCACCACCGCCCACGCAGCCAGCAGCAGCATCGCGGTGGGACGGATCGCGCCAGCCAAGCCGCAGGCCACGCCAATCAACGGCAGGTAAACCAGCGCGCGGAACGGCGACACGGTATACAGGCTATTCCTGCCGCGCTGCATTTCGCACACCATCAGATCCAGCGTCAACAGGCTCAGCATGGTATAGCTTGGTTCTGTGGCCACCATGGTGCCGTACAGGATGTGGGACGGCCACAGGCTCATCAGGGTCATCCCCATGACAGACGCGGCCTTGCCCATGGTGCGGTAGGCCATGTGCCCGACGAGCAGCACAGAAACCATGCTGCACACCAGGTTGGCATACAGCGCGTTGGATACGCTCACGCCAAGCAGCTTGAATACAGGCACCAGCACCAGCATCGGGAAGCCGATGGTATGCGGATACTGCGCGATATAGCGCCGATCCACCTCCGCCTCCGGGGTAAGCATGGTATCGTTGAGCAGATGGTTGGCGATGCGGTAGTAGGTTTCAAAGTCGGATTCAGGCTCCAGCACGATCCCGTGAATCACGCGCAGGCGCAGGTACAGCCCAGCCCCAAACACAGCCGTGCATGCCAGCAGCCACAGCGCGTTGCTCAGCCGGGCCGGGATGCGCGGCGCAACGCGATGAATCACCCGCACGCACAGGAAGCTGCCCAGCATCATGCCCGTGATGGACAGCAAATAAACGCCCTGCAGGAGGTATTCGCGCTCGGTCGCGCGGGTATTGTATTCCAGCGTCGCGCTCAACGCCAGCCCCATGCACATGATGAACAAACCCAGCATCAGGTATTCCAGCACATTTTTCCTGCGCATTAGGCTTCCCTCCTTTCGTTCATTGTTTTTCTGCCGGGACGCAGCGCGTGTCGCAGCAATGCACGCAGACACACCGTCACCCCTGTGATCACCATCAGATCATGGCAGAGCATGAAGGTAAACAGCTGCTTGTTGTTATCTGCAAAGCCGTTGCCGATCACGGTCAGCGGATACTGGAACGCGCCAATACACATGACGCACACAAACAGGATAGACAGCAGCTTTTGCTGTATCGGACGATCCTTCCGGCACATCAGGCGGATGCACCAGATGAGCGCCCCACCATAGAGCAGCACATACTGCCAGAAGGCGCTGCAAGCCGTGAGCGGACGAATCATCTGCCACACATTGAAGCGATACAGCCCCTCGCTTTCGGCATATCTCTCCCCGGTGTAAGCCATGAAGCCCGTATGCAGCGTTTGAGATTCCTGCGCGGCATGATCGAGCATCACCAGCAGATCCTTGGGGTGGCGCAGATAATAGCCCACCATGGTAACAGCGTTGATCTTGCTGTACACCGCTTTCTCCACCTGCTCTGACAGCACGGGCCAGACGTATTCCTCATCCGGATGATAGGCATGCTTTCCGATGTCCGCCTTCAGCACTGGATCAAGCCCCAGGTCGGCCATTGCGGCATCTACATCGTCGGTCACCATGAGCGCGCCAAAGAACACGCTCTGCCAGACCGTCTGCTTGGAGGACACCTCATCGTTCTTTTTGTATACGCCAATGCTGTCCCAGACGACATAGACGCACAGCAGCATCATCACAAGGGTATAGCAGACCGTGCGCATCCACATAGGAAGTCTGTCTGCCTTCCCCGTTGCCGTCCTCTCTCCCCGCGGACGGTGATAGACGCTCAGCACCACCATCAGTACCAGCCCGGAGGGCAGCGATAGCAGCATCTGCGCCTTGGAGCACGTCAGCATGCGCACGCTGACAGCGAGCATCACCAGCCAGAGCATGTGACGCTTTCCGCTGCGCTGCATCACCATCAGATGCACCGCGCAACCCAGCATGAGCATCAGCGAGGTGCAGATGGTACTCTCGCCAAGGAGCGAGTTGTACCACGCCACATAGTTCTCCCCAAAGAGCATGATGACCAGTGCAATGCCCGCCAGCAGCGTGGCGCGTCCCAACAGCGGGTAGAGGTCGTGCACCAGCAGCAGCACCGCAAATATTGTCAGCGCCAGGAGAATCCACGCCTGCACCAGTGTGGAGTACGGTGAATTGGTCAACAGGCTCCACAAGCGCACAAGCATGGACGGGAAAATCAATGAATAGGTCGGGTCGGCGGAGGTCAGGCGCTGCGGATGGAAGGGCTCGCGGTAATCATACTCCTCCACCACCCTGGAAGCCAGTTGGTCGCTGCTGTTGTCCAGCAGCTCCTTCGTCCAGTATAGGTCAATCTGCTCCATCATGCGGCCGAAGTCGCCATTATTCACGCCACCAATGTGCTGCGCAGGCAGCAGGATCCAGCAGCAGATCGTCACCGCCAGCACCGCACACAGCCACACCATCGCGCTGCGGCTGATGCGAATGTTATCAAGCCGGGCATAGAACGGCACCGTATCGCCCATGCGCCCCCATGTCAGCGCCAGCGGAACCTCCCGCGAGGCCAGGCAGGCAAACAGCCGCTTTCCCAGCAGCACCAGTGCCGCCAGTCCACCCAGCAACGACAGCCAGCCGAAGAAGAAGAACATCACCTTTGTCATGCTGACGTCCAACCCGCCGGTCAGCACCATGGCACACGGCAGGTACATTGCACTGCAGCCACACAGCGCGGACATCGCCGCGCACAGCTTGCGCAACCCTTGCTTGCATGCCGCCGCCAGCGCCAGGAACACCAGCGCAGCGCCGAGCATCCGCCAGGTGGTCGCTTCCAATCCGCCCTCGCCAAAGAGAAGCTTGAGCAACACATAGGGTGACGGACGCACATATCGATCCGTCCATCCCTCGTATACCACGCGCCCATTGAGCGCGTCCAGGTAGTGGTTGTTCTTATCCTGCAGCAGCCTGACCACCAGCTCGGGATGCTGCAAGCAGTAGGCAACACGGTTCTCCAGACGGATCGCGTCCTGCAGCTTCTCGTCTGTTCTCGGATCGTGCGCAAAGAGCGATGCATCCTCGTAATAGGAACGTCCTACGTCGCGAAGGTAATCCGCCTCCAGGCCCAGCCCTTCCAGCACCTGCTCCGGCTTGTCCGAAACCATCAAATAGCCCTGGAACACGGCCAGATGATTGGCGGCGTCCGACTGAACATCCTTTTGGTTTTGAAAGTTCTCCGCCACACTTGCGCCACATATCGCAAGCGAAGCCACCGTGATTGCACAAAACAGCGGCCTTGCGCTCTTTTCCGGCCATGCGTGCCAGATGCTCAACGCCGCGCAAATCGCCACGGCGGGCAGCATCACGATCATCTGCGGCTGTGACTGCAAAAGCAGCACGCCCGACACAAGCACCTTCAGGACCTGCCACGCGCCCATGCCCCGGTCGCTGCACAGGCTATGAACCACACAGCCGATGAACAGCATCAGGCACGCCAGCGCCGTCCCCATGGGGTACAGGCTGTTGAGATAGCCGTTGACAGTGCTGTTCATCATGGTCAGCACCAGCACAATCGACACGGCGATCGCGGCTGAGTGGCTGCGGGGATACAGTCCACTCACCGCCAGATATGTGCCCAAGGCGATCATCAGAGCGTACACGCAGGCGAGCAGCCTTGTGTCAAACGGCAAGCCGAAAGGCTGTGTCAGCAGACGCACCACCGCACCCGGATACAAGATCGCCATCTGACCGGTTTTCAGCAGCGAGGATGCGTCAAACCGGTCATAGGCAAAGGTCTGTGCCACAGCGCCCGCCGCCACCGGGTCACCTGCCCAGGTGATGTGCAGCTGCTCCATGGCGTTCACATAAGTACCGTCGGAGGTTATGCTGACCTGCGGCGAGGCAAAGAGGGTATAGAGAATCGCGCACAGCACCAGCACTGCGGCCACTGCGCCAGCTTCCCTGCCCTTGCGTCGTTCGGTCATACCTCCACCTCATTTCATAGCTCGGATTTTCCTTCTGCGTCAGAAGCGACTGTTCTGTTCGCTCACCTCAGACCGCTGCGCGGCTTCCTCGGGTGTGATCGCGCCGTCCTCCAGCAGAAGGCGATCAATCACCGCTGTTCCGAAGCGGAACATTTCGCCTGCCTCGTTCTGCTGACAGCCAACCAGCAGCGTTCCCTCATAGGGGATGCAGGGGCTGACAAAGCTCGTTTGTACCTCGCCATTGACAGCGATGATATACTCTTCCCCGTGCTTGGTCACGACCAGATGCATGCGGGTGCGGTCGTCCGGCAATTCGTACCGCCAGGTTTGCAGTCCGCCCAGGTACAGCGTGACCGAATCTAAATCGTCCTGGCGGAGCATCAAGCCACGATAGCCCACATCAGGCTGCTCGGCAAAGCAGGACAGGTACACGCCCTTGTTGCTGCCGCGCACAAGCGTAACCGTAGTATCCAGCGTCCAGTCCTTTTTCATGTCAAAGAGCTGCACGCCTGTATCCACATAGCGATCCACGCCATTGCCCACATAGGCAGCAGGCATGGTATAGCTCACGGAGGTGGGCTCCACCTGATGCACCTGGGCGGGCGCGGCTTTTTCATAAGCCCATGCGAGAATTTCCTCCTCGCTCAGGCAGCCCGCCAGCACCGTCAGGCTGTTGACACGGGTCTTGCTCTGGCGGAACACGTTGCCATGCTCTGTCAATTCAGCGCCTACCAGCAGCTGACCGGCATAGGGATCCGTCGGGATCTCCTTGCAGTCCACGAGCTTCTCCCCGTTGAGATAAACGGTGTAGGTGCTCGTATTCTTCACCACAGCCAGACGCGCAGACTGATTCATCGTCACCGGCGCACTCACGCCCAGGTTGTTGCCCAACACGATGTTGAGGTTGCCATCGGTCAGCAACCGCACCAGCAAGCCGCGGTAATGGTCGGGCTCCTCAGCGAAATCCGCGAGGAATACGCCGTCGCCACTGTCCTCGGTAGGCAACAGCTCCGTCATCACCGTAAAGCAGGTGCTCGTATCCTCAAAGAGCCGCACGCCTGTATCAACATAGGTGGGATACAGCTCCGTACCCCCGATGAATTGCTCGGGCAGCGTGTAGATGACCTCGGGCTCGTCCACGCCCTGACCCAGCGGCAGGGGCATCATGGGCAGATCCGGCGGATTCCAGTCGCACACCTGCGCGCTGGTCAGCGCATGGTCGTAGACCTCCAGGTTCAGCACATGCGTGCGGCTGAAACGGAACTTCTCGCCGTTCGCGCTCAGCTCCTGGCAGCCGACAAGCAGATTGCCGCTGTAAGCCTCGCAGGGCAGCTGGTATCTGTCCAGCACCATGTTCCCGTTCCAGTATACCGTATAGCGATCGATGTCCTTCACAATGCAGACCGTCGCAGTATCGCCCTGGTATTCGGGCATCTGCACAACATACCTTTCGCCCAGCAGCAAGGTCACCGTGTTCTCCCTGGTCTTGCTCATCAGCAGACCATAATACCCATCCGACTCAGAGAAGCACGACATGTACACGCCATCGTCGCCTGTGGTGGCCATATCAATCCGGGTCAGAAGCGTCCATGAATCATAACGGTTGGCATACAGCTGTTCACCTGTATCGACCATCCGGCTCACGCCATCACCCTGGAACTGCATTTCCATGGTATATCCCGTCTGCTGTTCCGCAGTGTACACTTCCGCATTGCTCCACAGATGTTCCGCATCCAGCCTGCGGTCCGCAAGCTGGTAATGCTCTTGCAGATATGTACCAATGGAATCGGTCAGCTTCACAATGCCGGTATATTGCAAATGCCCCACATCATAGAAGTCACAGCTTGGATCAATGTTGATGTCCTGCCATGCTTTCAGGTAGTTCAGCGTGGGTACACCATATTCGGCGGCAATGGCTGTCAGAGTGTTCAGCTTTGCAGCCTCTGTCTCGTTCGCCTCATACGGCGCAATCAGCAGTACCAGTTGTACACCCTTGCTCTTGCACAGATCAATCATCATGCGCAGATACTTTTCATTCTTCTCCGAGAGCGGCAGTTGGTCTGTCAACTGCGAACCATCGAGCAGGTTGACCTTCGCAATACGGTCGGAAGGGAGTTGTATCCTGTTTACACCCAGGTCACGGGTATACAGCGCAAAATCCAAATCGCTCGCTTCCAGCTCGTCATACCGGTTATGGTAATATGGCATCCCCCACAGCGCTTCCGCCGCCTCTTGCCAGGTCGGATAGGAGATCAACGCATTCTTGAAGCGGTCAACACTCGGGCGCATCGCGCGCACGTTTTTGAACGCTACCGTCTTATCGGAATACTCAACATCCGTACCAGCCAGGAACACCTCCGCCACCACAACCTTGGGGTTTTGGTATTTCAAGCCTTCCTTCAGGAAATAGTAGGTATTCCAAAGCGGCTGCATACCGCTCCAAAGCGTGTAGCTTGCAATCCCGTAATCATCCCAGAGCATGCCATTATCCACATTCATGCCCACATGGGAGGAGCCGACCATCAGCACATCCACCGTGTCACGGGGCAGGGCATAGTACTTTTCCATCGGGCCGATTGCGTCGTCAGCCTTGGTGGATAGCACCTGATCCGTCACCCAGTACGCCGCAAACAGGAGCACCAGGAACAACGGCACCGCTACGATTTTCTTCATGGTATGCTCCTTTCCGTCAGAACTGGAAGTAAATGAACGCCGACGCGTCGAAGCTGGGCCCGTAGATCCCCAGCACCAGCACTGCCAGCACGCTGGCAATGACCACCATCCAGCGGAACCAGGCTTCCTGCCTGTTCAGCGTTTCACGCAGGTGGACGCCACATTCCTGGAGCACACTGACCCCCAGCAGCACCGCAAGGCTAACGCCCAGCGTGGCCCACTGCGCCGCGTCAAAGCCCAGGCGCAGCAATCTGCCATCCAGCAGCACCTCCGGGTTCCACACGAACAGGCGGCTAAGAATGCCAAACGCGTCGTTCACCGTGTTTGCGCGGAAGAACACCCAGGATAGATCGATCAGCACGAAGGTCAGCAGCATCTGCAGCAACCGATGGCTGAACGTTTCGGTGCGCATGCCAACCTTGCGCATGAGCTTTTCCCGCAGCGGCTTGAGCAGGCTGCCAATCACCTGGTACAGCCCGTTGAGAGCACCCCAAATCACGTAATTCCACGCCGCGCCATGCCATAGGCCGGAGCACAGGAACACGATCATCACATTGATGTAGCGGCGAGCCCTCCCCTTCCGGCTGCCACCCAGGGGGATGTACAAGTAATCACGGAACCAGGTGGAGAGCGAAATGTGCCATCTGCGCCAGAAATCTGCCACCGATGTGGCAAAATAGGGCCGGCGGAAGTTTTCCATCAGGTCAAAGCCCATCACCTGCGCCGCCCCGATGGCGATGCTGGAGTATCCGGCAAAGTCGCCATACACCTGCACAGCAAACAGCACCATGCCAATAAGCAGCTCAAAGCCGCTGTAATACGAAGAATAGTTGAAGATCTGATTGACCACGATCGCGGCACGGTCGGCGATCACGATCTTCTGGAAGAAGCCCCATATCATCAGCATCAAGCCATCGCGAACCGCGCTAAAGCGGAAGGGTTGCGGCTTGTCAAACTGGGTCAAAAGATGGGAGGATCGTTCAATCGGGCCTGCCACCAGCTGCGGGAAGAAGCTGACGAAGGTTGCGTATTTGAAGAAGTTCTTCTCCACGCGCACCTGACGGCGATAGACGTCCATGGTGTAGGACAATGCCTGGAAGATGTAAAAGGAGATGCCCACCGGCAGCAGCACATCAAAGCCGGGACTGATCTGTTCCAGCCCCATGGACCCGCGAAGGGCGTTGATGTTGTCCACCATGAAATCAAAATACTTGAAGAAGAACAGAATGCTCAGGTTGATGCCAAAGGACAGCGCAATCCAGATCTTCTCATTGATGATCACACGCTCGCCCGCTTCTCTCCGGTTCATGGTGCGCCCGATGAGCAGTCCCGAGCAGAATGTGACCGCCGTAGAAAACAGCAGCAGCAGCGCATAGGACGGATTCCAGCACATGTAGAACACATAGGATGTCACCAGCAGCCAATACATGCGCAGCTTTCCCGGGATGAGGTAGTACATCAGCACCACCGCAGGAAAGAACAGCAGAAACTCAATCGAGTTGAACAGCATCGTGATTCTCCATTACATCGGCATTCTTGTTTGAGGGGGCACCATTCAGCCAGATGGGCCGCGCAATCGTTCGCAAACGCGGATTTACTCCTTCTTCCCCCTGTTGTAGCGGCGAGCGCGCAGTGCAATGATCAGCAGTCCGATCAGCACGATGAGCATGCTGCCCAGGCCCGTCAGGAGCAGGATCAGCGGTTCGCGGTTTTCCATCACGACACGGGTGAAGGTCGGCGCTTTCTGCTCGGAGGACGCCATCCTCGTGGTGGTGAACTGATAGCTGCTTGCCTGCCCATGCGCGTCGACCAGCACAGCCTCCTTGGTCAGCGCCCAGCGCAGCTTGTCGCTGGAGATGCGCTCGGTCAGCGCCTTGATGCCAGCCGATTCCGGCGCGGAAAGCACCAGCATGACGCGGTTGACCGAATAGGGGGATACCAGCAGCTGGATCACGCCCACTTCCCTGGCGTATGCTTCGTTGAGGATCAGCTTCTCGTTGCTTTCATACCGGGTCAGGTCCTCACTGTACTTGAAATGCAAGCTGCTGTTCAGATTGGCAATCATCCGGTTGGAGGACGGCTTGCCCACCAGAATCAGGTTCCAGTCCCCATCGGTGCTTGCGTTGAAGAAATCGGCCCGGATGGCCCGCAATTTGCCATAGGGATCGCTGCCTGCGCCCAGCATCGCCACCGCGCGCCCGCAAAGGTTCAGATCCTCGGCATCCGGGACATCCGGCAGCACCACCAGCACGTTGTCCATGCGGCTGTTGCGCTGGAAAGGTGCGGGGCGGTTGCTCAGGCTCAGGCCCGCACGCTCGCCCTGGGGCAGGTAGAGGACGGAGTCCTCCGCGATGTATGCCCAGGGCATATCCAGTTGTCTGGGTGTGCAGTCCAGATCCTTGACCTCCAGGTCAAAGGTGATGGTGAGGTAGGTGCCTGCCACGCCGACAGCATCCGCAGGCACAGAGAAGGCCACCGTCGTCCCATATGCGCCCTCGCGGGTCAGCTGGCGTGAATACAGCGGCAAATTGTTGCCCCAGTACACCGTCATCAGGCTGCGGTCCCAATCCAGGTTCTCGGAATAACGGATGTGGAAAGAGAACTTGCCTTCGCTGGAGAGCGCGTAGTCCTCGGGCACAGGCAGATAGATCGTTGCCGTTTGGTGGAACGGGCCGACAAAGCTCGCGCCATGCCCCAGCATATCCTTGAAGGTATACTGACCCTCCACCGCAAGCGCAGAGAGTGTACCCGCCTCGATGTAGGCACGCGCTTCCCCCACGCTGACATGTGCGCTGCGGCCATGCAGCTGGGTCACACGGTCTGCATCGCTCAACATCTGCGCGGCCTCCAGCAGCGCCTCCCGCTCGCGCGATACCACCAGCAGATATTCCCGCTCGCCATCCTTCACCAGCTGAAGCAGCGCGCCGGTCTGCGGCACCTCCTGATCCAGCAGCGACAGCAGATGGTTCGGCGTGTTATCCCGCAAGCCGAAGTAGATCACATGGCTGCGCGTGGTCTGGGAGATGCGCGCCAGCTCCATATCGTTCTGTGCGGACAGCGCGGTGCCGAAGCCTGCCATCAGGTTCAGCGCAGCGGTCAGTTCATCCGCATCCGCCGCGTCGGACACCGCAACCGCGCTGTTTGCACCGGTCTTGTCCATCATGGACAGGAAGGGATACGGGAACACGCTCAGCTCCTCAGCGCGCTCGGACAGCTCGTAGGCGATGCGCAGGCAGGTGCTTTCGTCGAACTTCACCCAGTTCGCGCCGTTGTAGTCATCCGTACAGCCCTCGTCGTCGGTCAATCGGACATACGCGCCAATTTCCAGCAGATTGTAGCCGGACTTGAGCAGCTCCACCGGCACGGGAATGTACAGCACCGTCCGGGTTTGCCCGATACCCACCTGCACATGGGTGGAGTAGAAGGGCGTACCGTTCATATAGAATGTCAGGGAGGATAC
The DNA here is from genome assembly GCA_029012285.1 of Clostridiales bacterium. Taxonomy (GTDB): domain Bacteria; phylum Bacillota; class Clostridia; order Christensenellales; family Aristaeellaceae; genus UBA11524. The sequence goes on from JAQXLU010000028.1 coordinate 16,921, forward strand.
GTCGGACAGGATCAGGTCGGAGGCCGTGTAGCACACGCGCAGCATCGCCATCGTCGGCTCGGCATACTCCGGCATCTCCGCGTACAGGCTCAGCACCGAGTAGATGCCCCGGATGAACTGTACGCCGCCAAAGCTGTAATCCGCATAGTACGTTCCCTGCAGCTGCGCATTCTGGAACGTCTGCTCCAGCTTGCTCTGATTTTCCAGTTGCTGCTGCACGAGCAGGTCGTTCACGCCCAGCGGTATTTCCTCGGTTTCCCGCGGCACGCTGGCGGACGCCTGATCAGGCGCAGGCGTGGGCTCCTGGGTTGCCTGGGGCGCAGGCACAGGCGCATCGACGCCCTCCGCAACGCCCGTCATCGTGCCAAAGGCACAGCACAATGCCAGCATCCACACAACCATCAGCAGGTATGCTCGTTTCTGCCCATTCATGTGCATCATCTCCTCCATCAATCAGCCGATCGTTCGGTTTTATACCAGGTTACTTCCGTGTTGGTGACGACCTTCTTCACCGTCATGAACAGCGCGCGCATCACGACCACCACCCACAACTTGCTGTAGGAAAACAGCATGAGGATCACAATGAGCGCGGATTCCAGGCTGAACTCGTTCTTCTCCATGCTCAGCGTCAGCATCACGTTGAACTCGAACAGGACGCACGCCATCACCCACACCAGGGTGGACAATCCTCCCAGCGACACATGGGCATAGCCCAGGATACCCAGCACAAAGATGGTATCCGAGCAGACCAGCGCGGTGGCCATGAGCAGGTAAACCAGCGAATAGTACAGCACGTCCAGACGCATCCGCCCTGCCTTGAGGTCGAATATGTACTTGAAGTTATTGCCCAGCACATACAGGTTGCCCATCGCCCAGCGGGTGCGCTGCTTGAACCAGATGTCCAGGCGGAAGGGCTCCTGCTCCCAGGTGACCGCAGCAGGGATCTGCCGGATCTTATAGCCCATGCGGTAGATGCGGAAGCTGATCTCCGTATCCTCGGAAAGCGCCTTGGGATCCCATCCGCCGATTTCCTCAATGATATGGCGGTGAATCACAAAATTGGTGCCCGGAATCGTACACAGCCCGAAGAAGAACCAGCGCCCCGCCTGATTCATGCACTGGTGCGCGAGGGTTTCGATGTTGACAAAGCGCGTCAGGAGCGACGCGTTGCGGTTGCGCGTGCGGAACTTGCCGATCACCGCGCCCAGCGAATCGTCCGTCATCAGATGTTCCACCAGGATGCGCAGCGCCTGCGGCTCGGGCGTGTTGTCCGCGTCATAGATGGCGAACACCGATCCGCGCGCCACAGAGAAGCCGATGTTCAGCGCATTGGACTTTCCCTTGCCGCCCACCTGGTTGTCGGTATTGACCACAATCAGCATGCGATCCGGGTAATCGGCCTGCATCGCCGCCAGCGTTTGGGCCGTGTTATCGGTCGAATTGTCGTTGATGACAATGATTTCATACCGATCCTTCGGATAGTCGAAGCGGAGCAGCGCCTGCACCGTCCGCCGAATAACAGCGCTCTCATTGTGAGCAGGCACCATCACCGACACAAAGGGGTATTCCTTCAGCGGGATGTTGGGGTCCTCCTTGCCCATGCGGTAGTAGTAGATGAAGCCACCCACCGAGAGCACGACATTGATGCCCATCAGCAGCCAAATGGCAATCATGGAAAAGAGCGTCAGATAATCAATCAGGCTCATTCAAACCACGCTCCTTGGGGGTAGGACGGTGTTTTCCTTTACCGACCGAGGCCGGCTTGTAATGCTTCCTATGCAGGATGTCCCAGCGCATTGCCCGGCGTGACAGCAGGATTGCAGCGATGAAAACCGTGCTTGCCACCAGCACAAAGGTCATGATGTGCCTGTTGCTGGTCAGGATCTGATTGGTCAGGTACTGTTCAAAGCCACGGTCGAACTTGTAGTCCTCATATTCAAAGGGCTCGTAAGCCAAGCTAACGATTTCGCCATTGACCTCCACCACACCCGTCGCGCTGCGGAACACATAATCGCTGCCCATGTACACGGCGTTATCCATGTCCACCAGGCTCTTCAGTGCACGGCGGCTGCGCTTCAGGGTCTGCACATACCTGCGCAGCGTATCCACATCCTCGTTCACATCCAGATAGATCGCCTGCGCGTAGGCGGTGGTCAGCGCACCGCCATCCTGCATGCAAGGCGCCAGCACCTGGTGTCCATCATACCAGGCGAGGTTCTCGCCCTCAGCCCGGTCGCTCAAATGATCGTCGCTGCGAAACAGCAGCACCGTTCGGAAGCCAGCGATAGCTTCCAGGCCGCGCTTGCTGAACAGATATGCCTCCGGCGCCTCGATCGCCAGCGGATACACCCCATAGCGCGTGTAGGCGCTGTAAGCTGTGTTCAGCTGCTTCATGTATTGCGTCATATCCACCATTTCCAAGGATACGAGCGGCGCGTGCAGCACGATGCCCGCGCCAGTCGACTGGATGTAGCGAAGCCACTCACAAAAGCGCTTCATGGATGGATAATCCGCGTTGTCATACACCGGCATCACGCACACCGCGTAAGGGACGCCTTCCTCCCGCAGCATATCCGTGATCGCCATCAGATCCTCCGGCTCGTAAAAGGGGTATACATTGTCCAGCACCAGATACTGACCATATGAAATCGGATCATTCTGATACGGCCACATCCATGCTTGCAGATAGTTGGCCAGTGCGGCAGCCATCAGCGGTTCCTGTGCATCGCAATACGCCATCTGCGTCACATGTCCCAGGGTTTTGCACAACGGATACGTTTGGCTTTCGACGTAAAGCGTTCCGCCAATCGCTGCGCCCTCCCCTTCCAGCAGGATCATCTCGCTTTGACTGAGCAGCAATTCGCTTGTGCTGCCGGATTCGGTTTCGCAGCGCACCACGATGGAGCCATTCACCTGCACGGTACGCGCAAGCTGCTCCAGTGCGCCGCTGCCCACAACGAACACCGGTCGCTCACCCGTACGCAGCGCATACGCCGTTTGCTCGTTGATGGCGCGATCCTCTGCCACCACCACGATCACCGCGTCATAGCCATCCAGCGTCACTTCCCGCCACGCATCGGCATAGTCACACCGCAGCGCGCTGTATGCCATGAAGCGCCGCAGCTCCGCCAGGTTCGCCTCTGACACGCGATCCGCCTGGGTATCCGCAAGCACCAGGATCCGCTGCACCTCCGCGCATGCGGCGGAAGGCAGCAGGCAGGCGGCAAGCAGCACAACCGCCAGCACCAGCGCCACGCTTTGCACCTTATACATCATACACCAGCTCTGCTTCCACAGCCTTGCGGAAACGGATCATGTCCTTGCCGTAGACGTCCTTGTCATACTGCTTGCAGCTGATCCGCACATCCAGCTTTGTGCCAGCCTCGAGGATCTGGCTGAACTTGTCGGTGGTCGATAGCGCGTTCAGGATGCGACTGCGGACAACGCTGCTGTCGCGCTCGGTGGTTGTTAGCAGCACCATCACCGAGCCCTTGTCATCCACGGAATACACGCGATCCTCCACACGGATGCTGTCGTGGATCACCTCGCACATCTGCTTGCGCAATTCCGTGAAGCTGCTGGCTGGCAGCATGCCGCGCAGCTCCGACTCATAGCGCAGCTGAATCTCCATCAGCGACAGGGGCAGCTGGTTGCGATCGCAGTAATGCACCATGACCTGCATATCGCGGTAGAGGGCCCGCAGGTTGTACATACCGGTCACGTTGTCCACCAGCACCAGCTCCTCCACCTGCTGGCGCAGCATGGCGTTTTCATTGGAGATGCCCTGGATGCCCAGGCAGTACATCTTCGCGCCCACCGCACCCAGCAAGGGCATTGGTGATAGGAAATAGTCCAGCAGGTACAGCACATGCCCATTCATATACACGCCATAGAGCTTGTAGGTGACCCACACGCAGGTGACGGTACTACACAGTGCCAGGCATGCCTCGGGGCGGCCGAAATAGCCCACCAGCACCGCCACATCCATAGCAAACAGCACAACCAGATAGGTCTGGCGCATTTCCGGAGAGGCAAACGTCATGATCAGCGCTTGCCCCATCGCCCACAGGATCAGGATCAGCATCGCCAGATCGCGCTGAAACTGGGCTTGTTGTTCTACTCTTTTCAAGGCACTCACTCCTCGTCAAGTTCAATACGCTTTGTTCTGTGCAGCAATTCGGTGATGAACAGCACCGACATCAGGTCGATGGCCATGCCCATCAGGAAACTCTCGCGCAGCAGCTCACTGTCGCCAGCCATCAGCAGCACCGTCAGGATCTCCAGCACCGCCATGACAATGAATACGCCAATCAGCTCCTTATAGCGGGCCTCCCGGCGTTCCTCCTCCAGGGTTTTCTGCTTTTTGCGCACCAGCACCACCACAGCCAGCAGCAGCACCATGCCCGCTGTTTTGGGCGCGCTCTGTTCCTTGAAGGTGGACCATACGCTCATGAAGGGCGTTTTCGCCATCGGCGGCAGGCCCACGCTTTGCTCATAGTTGCCGCTGTAATCGGAACGGGTGATAAACGCATGATGCACCCCTCGGTCAAACATGCCCAGCATCGCAATGGGGTGGATCAGATAGTACCCCAGCACGTCCACCGTGTTGTAATGGTCGAAGAAGCCCTCGTCCAGCACACCGTCATCCGGGAGCACCACAGGATACTCCTGATCGCCATAGGTATCGGTGAGCACCGAATAACGCGGCTCAATCCCGAAAAACGCCAGCGCCTTGGTGGGATCATCCGCCTGGAACAGAACGCCGCGGGTCATCTGATTATACTTGGCTACGCGCGTCTGGCGGTTCAGCATTGCGCCCGTATACACGACGCTGAGCACTGCCATCACAATCGCCATCGCAAGGCTCAGCATCCGCATGGGCAGATCGCTTTGCTCGTGGAACACGCGCCAGTACACCACCGATGCAACGATGCCAATCAGCGCGCAGTACTGGTTGACCGCCGTCAGCACCACCATGCACGCGCCCATCAGCACAAGCGCAGCGCCAATCTTCTGTCGCCTGGACAGGACGAAGATGATGTCCACCAGGCCGATCAGCGCCAGCGCTTCCAGCGGCGATGTGTACAGTGACGCAAAACGCACCACAATCGTGGAATCAGCGAACACCAGAACGCTCAGGATCGCCAGCAGCAACCCTTCTGAATACCGGGGGACCCGCTGCAGGATGCCCAGGAACAGCGGATAGAGCAGCACCAGGTAGAGCACCATATACAGCGCCGCCAGGAATCGCATGTCAAACAGCGTATCATTGGTCAAGAGGATGTCCAGCGCGACCGCCAGGCGGATCATGATTTTGAGTGGCAAGGGGGTGGTTTCCGGCGGCTGCGCGTTCTCTTCTATATAATAAGTCCGCTCGTAGTAGCTGAAATAGGCTTCCTTATTCTCCGGGTCGAGCCTTACCAAGCCTACATCTGCCAGCACAGCATCCAGACTGCCGTCGTTAGACAGGCCGAGATAAGGCGGGAGAAACAGCATGTAGGCCATCAGCACTGCGATCACCAGCAACGAAACAAGCGCAAGGTGCTTGGGTCGATACCGGTTGCGCATCGAATGGTCAAACCTCCGGATCGCATCTCCGGCCAGTACCCAGAGCCTCGCGATCCACTTGATGGCGAGCACGATCCACTTCATGCCGCTTCTCCCTCCTTTCTATTCCGTATTCACAGGTTCGTTCACTGTGCGCTGACACACTGCCAGGCCAAAAGCGCCTGCAGCATATCGTACGCGTAGACGGTGCGGTCGCTTGGCGATCCATAGCCGCCCGCCAGCGCACCCTCAAAGCAACGCAATCTCTCCATGCGCGCCAGAGCAAGCCGGGTCAGCTCGCTCCGGGCACATCGCTGCCCGATTTGGACAGCCAGCGCGTACACTGCTGTGGATTCATAGCCGTAGCCTGGCACGACTTGTCCCTGCACGTCATAGGCGGCGTAGAGCGGCCCCTTGCTTAGCGTGGATTCCAGCCATTGCAGCGTGCGCTCCTCCACCAGGCCCGCCTCCGCCGCGTGGAGCACGGTGACCAGCGCTTCCGCCATGTGCAGCGTATCCCCGGCGTATGCGTTGGCAGAAGTATCGTAGCGCGGCCAGTATAGCGGAAAGTCGTCGCTGATCACGCCGTTTTTCAGCAGCTCCGCCGCGTTTGCTGCAGCTCCGCTCCACCGGATGTCCAGCGCTGACAGGCGTTTCATGGCGGCGGGGTGCTGATAACACAGCGTCACCTGCTGGGAGACACATCCGTCCTGGATGTGGACGAAATCCCGCATGACCTGCTCTGACACCGTCGCGTTATACAGCGCGTGGGCCAGCTTTGCCGCATCGGCGCGATAGCCGCCCCATCGTTCGTCCGCAGCATTGAGCGCGTCGATGATGCGCAGATCATCCAGCGACGCGTTGACGTCGCTTCTCTTTACATCTACCGTCTGCCAGGCGAACAGTCCGCCATTGAGGAGTCGCTCCCTCGCGGCCTGCCACGCCTGATCGAACAGCGCTTGATTACCATCGCGCAGCGCATAGCGCATCAGCAGCCCCTGGGTTTCGGAGAGTACCGTATTGCCCGGCATGAGGCTGTCTCCTGCCACGCTGTACATGTGCGTGAGGCCGCCATCCGGCAGGATGAGGCGCTTGACAAAGGCGTCCAGCTGGCTCTGCTGCGCTCCCCGGGCATAGTTGATCATCCGCTGGATCGCTTCGGCATCCGGCATATCCGCCGTGCTGAGCACCAACCGTCCCTGTGCGTCCAGCACAGCCAGACTGGGGACGCTATGCAGGCCAAGGCTTGTATACAGGTTCGCCTGCGTGTCCATCAGCGTATCCCGTGCCACCGCGCAATCACCAAGCTGCCCGGCAGCCTGTGCGTAGGTGTCGCCGCGAACCCCCTCGCGGCACACCAGCAGCAGCTGAGCGCCCATCGCCTCCGCCGCATCGGCTGCAGCGGAAAAACCACTTGTCAAATACGCCTTGCAGTCGCTACACCAGCTCGACCAGAACAGCAGCAGCACCGTTCCGCCGCGCAGGTCATGCAGCCAGACAGGCTTGTCCTGACCATCCCGGAGCGTAGCGTCGTAGACCTGATACAGGCACGTCGGATCAGGCGTCAAATCGGAAGCTTGCAGCAAATCCGATACGGGGGACACAGCGGGTGTCTCCCCCGGCGCGTCCTCAACCGTCGGCAGCTGGAACAACCAAGCCAGCAAGCAGACCGTCAGCGCCAGCAGCACACAGAGGATCATCAGCGCAAGGCGGGCCCATAAGGGCTTTGGGTCCTTCATATCCGCTGCACCTCCATGCTTTGTCTTGAATCAGTCCGCAAGCGTCTCCCTGAACTGCTGGAGAATCTTCACAATCCGTTCCGCCGCGTGCCCGTCGCCGTAGGGGTTGATGGCGTGGCTCATGCGGTGATAGAGCGCCGCGTCGCCCAGCAAGCTGCTGCCTGCCTGGAAAACGCTTTCCTCCTCCACCCCAGCCAGGATGGCCATGCCACTCTCCACCACCTCGGGACGCTCGGTTTCCGTGCGCAGCACCACCACCGGCTTGCCCAGCGCGGGCGCTTCCTCCTGCAGCCCGCCGGAATCCGTCATCACCAGCGTGCAGCGCTTGATGAGGTTGTGCATATCCTCCACCTCGATGGGCTCAATGAGGTGGATGCGCTCCGTGTTGCCCAGCACCTCGTTCACCGTGGCGCGAACCGCCGGATTTGGGTGGACGGGATACACCACCTGGACGTCGGGAAACGCCGCCACCATCCGACGGACGCCCTGGCAGATCTGCCGCAGCGGCTGACCGAGGTTCTCGCGGCGATGCGCGGTCATCAGCACCCAGCGTCCCTGGGCAAGCGGCAGCTGACGCAGAGCTTCATCGCGGAAGGTATACTCATCCAGCACCATCTGGTGCAGCGCGTCGATGACCGTATTGCCCACCACATACACGCCAGCCGTGACGCCCTCACAGGCAAGGTTGCGGCGGCTCTGCTCGGTGGGCGCAAAGTGGAGGGTCGCCAGCCTACCGGTGAGCGTGCGGTTCATCTCCTCCGGGAAGGGTGAATACCGGTCATGGGAGCGCAGCCCCGCTTCTACATGCCCCACCGCGATCTGCTGATAGAAGGCTGCCAGCGCCGCCGCGAAGGAGGTCGTGGTATCGCCGTGCACCAGCACGATGTCCGGCTTGGCCTGCACGAGCACCTGCTCCATACCGGATAGCACGCCATTGGTGATGCTCGTCAGCGTCTGTCCCGCCCGCATCAGGTTGAGATCGTAGTCAGGAATGATGTCGAATTGTTGCAGCACGCTGTCCAGGATTTGCCGGTGCTGGGCCGTCACGCACACCACACTCCTGATATGCTCCGCGGCCTCCAATGCCTTGACCAGCGGCGCCATTTTGATCGCTTCAGGACGCGTCCCAAATACGCTCATCACTACAAGCTCCCGCGTCGTCATGCACATTCCCTCCATACTCATTACATAAAGACCCGAGAATATAATACATGGGGTGACAGGGCCTGTCAAGCGAAAGTCGAGCGGATTTGTAGCATCGTGCGCCAATGGACGTTTTTCGTGCGCGAATGGACAATCTGGTTTCCATGATTTATCATTTATGCGGCATATAGGCAAGGCGTTCTGCCGCCCTCCGTCACGGTGTATCCGCTTCGGGGTGGCGTTGGCTGTGCAAAAAAGGAAGCTGCCGTCATGCGCCAGGGTACACAAAGGACGCTCCCGCGCGGGAGCGTCCCCTGTACAGCCTTGGTGGACGGTTATGCAATCTTCCTGCGAGTTTTTCCCATGACGGTGAAAACCAGCAGCGAAGCGAGCATCATCATCAGCCAAAGGCCCATGTGGCTGTTGTCTCCGGTCTTAGGTACATCCATTGCCCAGACGGCGTAGAGTACGATGTCGCGGTCCAGCGTAATGGTGCTGCCCGGCATCACCTGCACATCGCCATTACGGCCGAAGCTCCAGCCCACGAATTGATAGCTTTCCCGGCTGGGCTGGGCGGAGGATACCTTGACGCTGTAGTTTTTGCCGGACATCGGCACGTGCTGGTTTATCGGCGTGCCCGTGCCACCGTTCACATCGTAGTAGAGGTTGTAGTTCTCCTTCGGGAAGGCGACGATGGCAAACGGGCTGAACAACGTATCGCAGATTTTCAGGCCGTCGGCTTGGCGGAGGAAGGGCACTTCCTCGATTGTGTTGTCGCTCCGCTGGTGAAGGGCGGTGAAATCGCAAGCGGGGGCCGGGTCGTCATTTCCTGCGCCTGCCCCTCTTGAAATTTTTCATGGACTGCGCTATAATTGGATTACATACCAATGCAAACGGAGGACACGCATCCGCATGCGACGCTACAACAGTCAGGACGCCAGGCGGCGGGTACTGGCGGCCTGTGCGCGGCTCTTTCTGGAAAAGGGCTACACGAATACCCGCATGACCGATATATTCAAGGCGGCGGATGTGTCCGCTGGGTCGTTTCAGAACGTCTTTCATACCAAGGACGGCGTGCTGACAGCGTTTGTGGACATCATGTTCAGCAGACAGTTTGACATGGCCTGGGAGCTGGCCTCCGCAGCGCCCACAACGGCACACGTCTACGCGGTGGAAACAGCCCTCCAGCTGGCGCTGACGGAGATGAACGAGAACTTGCGCGATATCTATGTGGAGGCATACACCTGTCCCGCGACGTTGTCGCTCATCCACCGGCGCACCGTGCAGGAGCTACAAGCGGCGTTTGGCGCGTATCTGCCAAACGAAACGGCGGAGGACTTCTACGAGCTGGAGCTGGGCACGGCGGGGATGATGCGCGCCTACATGGTCAGCCGCTGCAGCCCGAATTTCCCGCTGGATAAGAAGATCAGCCGCTTCCTGGAGATGAGTCTGAGCGTGTTCCAGGTACCGGTGGACGAGCGGGCGCAGCTCATCGCCTATGTGATGGCGCTGGATATGCGAGCGATGGCCCATCACGTGATGAACGCGCTGTTTGAATCCCTTGCGGTGCACTTAGAGCTGTGATCAACAAGCGCTGAGAAAGGTTTTCAATAGGCGGCACAATCCGTCTATATAAACCACCTCAAATAGATAAGGAAAGGATGATCCCTGTGAAAAGAACCATCGCTGTCCTCGTTTCCCTCGTCATTCTCCTGGCTGGCTTCCAGAGCATCGCCTGCGCGGAGGGAGCCAATCCCCACGCCGCCCAATGGGTGGATGAAGCCATGGCTGCATCGCTGGACAGCATCACGCGTATCGACAAGGCCGGTCTGCTCTATGAAATGCACTGCGATTACGCCTACGACGGCAACCCTGTCATCAACATGTTGCTGAACAAGTTCGGCCAGTATGACGCGGGCTGCTCCGCCTTTACCACCTGGAACGAAACCGGCGAGTGCTTCCTGACCGCCAGGAACTACGATTACCGGCACAAGGATCCCGACGGTGCGTATACCGGCCTCAACGTGGCGGTGCATTGCGCGCCGGAGGGGAAATACAAGTCCCTTGGCATCGCGGACGCCTGCTGGCTCAGCCTGGCCGGCGGCGCCTACTATGCCGGTGTGCTTGACGACGGCACGACGGATACCTCCCTGGCTGTGCTGCTGCCCTATCTGTGTGTGGACGGCATCAACGAAAAGGGCGTGAGCATCTCCATCCTCAAGCTGGACGTGAAGGATGGCGAGACCGCCGTTGACCAGCAGGAATCCGGCAAAATCGCCATCAGCATCTCCGTGCTGGCGCGCTATATCCTGGACAACTGCGCCACGGTGGAGGAAGCGGTTGCCATGGCCCAAAAGTATAACATCCGCAACACCGCCGGGATGGACTTCCACCTCTTCGTCACCGACGCCACAGGGGCCTCCGCCGTGCTGGAATGGCGCTACAATCAACTGACCGTGACGGATACCAACGCCGTAACCAACTTCTACGTGGGATACGACGATGCTGAGGATCGCTACAAGGACGGCGTGTGCACCGAGAAGGCGGCCAAGCTGGACAACACCGTGCGGGAGTACCACTATGGCTACGGCCACGGCTATCACCGCTTCACCGGCATGGTCAGCGCGCTGGAGCGCTATATCGACTTCACCCAGGAAGGCTACATGACCAAGATGACCCCGGCCCAGGCCATGAGAATTCTCAGCGTCGCGGCGCAGGACCCGGGCACGGAAGCCACCTCCATGACCCAGTACAGCGTGATCTACGACGCACAGCACGGCAGCGCCACCGTCTGGCTGGGGCAGGACTACGAAACCAGCTACAACCTTTCCATCCAATAAACAAAAACAACAAATCGAAAGGCGAACTGACCATGGAAATGAGCAAGGAACTTCAGCGCTTTCTGGAGGACGTAAAGGCAGACAGAAACCTGTATCGGAAGGCAGAGGTAATCGGGCGGCGGATGCTCAAAGAAGGCAGCAAGGATAGCAGCAACGAGCTTCTATCCAAGGCAGTGGCAGAGCTGGGCTATTCCATCACGGCTGCGGAGCTGGAGCGCGCGGAAGCTGCGGCAGAGGAAGTGGATGACAATCAGCTGGAAGGTGTTTCCGGTGGAGATGGTCTGCCTGCTAATGACCAATTCGAAAGTTGCAACCTTAGCCTTGTGTGCAAGCAACACCTCGAGCTGCCAGATGAATACGGCAATTACGATGTTTGCCACAGATACCCCACCTCCAATTAATGAACCGAATTTACAAAACTGATACGACCCGATTTGTTGCAGGAACCGCCCCGCTTCCACCACCCCACAGGAGGTCTGCATGCCATGTACTACCGCTTAACGGAGCCCTATGCCTTTCGCGGATACAAGGGATTGCCCTATGCCATCCGCGCCGAGCAGGGCCGCAAGCTGTTTGACAAGCCTCTTTTCTTCGGGAAGGAGCCGTTTCTTGCGCTGCTGTACTGCAACGGCACCGAGCCTGTGGAGCTGGATGCGCTGGACGAAAAGACCAGGGCTGTCTTTCAGGAGCTGCTCTCCAGTGACATTCTGTCCGCCTCCGAAACACCCATGGCGCCGCTGAAATCCTATCAGCGCTACCATGTATACCCCAGCCGGTATTTGGAAAGGGTGCAATGGTCCATCACCGGGCGCTGCAACTTCCGCTGCCGCCATTGCCTGGTAAGCGCGCCGGACGGGCACCATCCCGAGCCCACGCTGGATGAATGTCTGGACGTGATCCGGCAGATGGAAGATTGCGGCGTACATCAGGTGGACATCACCGGCGGTGAGCCCCTCGTGCGGCGGGACTGCGAAGCCATCTTCCGCGCGCTCTCGGAGCACCGTGTTTTCATCAACACGATCTTCACCAACGCCAGCCTGCTGACCGGGGAGGTGCTTGACCTGCTGAAAAAGCACGGGCATCATCCAGGCTTCCAGCTCAGCTTTGACGGGCTGGGCTGTCACGACTGGCTCCGGGGCGTGCCGGGGGCGGAAAAGCAGGCGGACGCAGCCTTTCGACTGCTGAAGGAGCGGGGCTTCCACGCCACCGCCGCTATGTGCGTGCATCGGAAAAACCGGGACAGCCTGCGGGACACCGTCAATTACCTGGCCCGGAACGGCGTATCCCGCCTACGGGTGAACGCTCCGCAGGCGCTGGGCCTCTGGAAACAGTATGCCCGGGATTATGCGCTGACAAATCAAGCGCTTTGGGATGTCATCCGGGACTATATCCCCTGCTACTTTGAAGACGGCATGCCCATCGACATTGATCTGGACGGCTATTTTTCCTGCAAGCGGGGCTCGACGGCCTACAAAGTACCCTTTGTGCACCACGCCCCCAGCAACCCCGATTGGCACAAGCTCCCCTACTGCGAGGCGCTGCAGCACACCGCCTACATCAGCCCCGAGGGGCATCTGCTGCCCTGCATGAGCTTCTCCGACACCCCGGTCGAGAATCATTCCCCCAGCGTGTTTACACAGCCCCTGGGGGAGCTGACGCAGAAATCCTACTACGCTGATCTGGTGGCAACGAAGCTCTCCGACCTACTGGCCAAGGAGCCGGAATGTGCCCAATGCCCACATCTTCCCGACTGCTGCGGCGGCTGTATGCAGGCGAGCATGACGGAGGACGGGGATTACCTGGTACGCGACAAGGATATCTGCTGGTTCTTCCACAACGTAGGTGAAGCGGCGGTGCGTGCGGTCGCGGACGCCGCCATCGCAAGCATCCAGCCTCAGCCATAGCCGCATCCCGGCTGACTCAACACGGGAAGGGGCGGAACAGACCCATCAAGGGGTTGTCTCACCAGGAGGCAACTCCTTTTTGCGTTGCAAGCATTCAAGCTATCGCTACACCCTTCAGGCGCAGTATGAGCGCCTCCACGCAAAAAGGGCCAGCATAACGCTGACCCTTTTTGCAATCATCCCGTTATTGCCACAGGGGGGTGGGATAGAGGCCGTCCTTTGCCATTTGGGCCAGCGCGGCCTTGACCTGGGGCTTGTCCTCCTGGTAGGTCACGCCATACCAGCGGGAGGGGCAGCGGAGCACCTCCACGGAGGCCGTACCCTTCTCCAGCATACCGTTGACCACGCCGGGCAAGTAGAATTCCGCTTTCATGGGGTTCTCCGCCAGCGCCCTCTGGTGGAAGGCCGGGAAGGTGGCTTCCATCTCCTTGATGATGGAGGGCGTGAAGCCGAACATGTTCATGCTGACCGGCGCGTCAGCCGGCAAACGGTGATAGGTATCGCCGTCCTCGGTGTACATCGGGCCGTCGCAGGTGCCAATGATGTGGGTGCGCTCGGTCACGGTGGTCAGGCAGGCGTTTTCATCCGTGGAACATACGCCGCGGGACACATAGCCGTTCTCGGTCAGGGTGTTGCGCAGCTCGTAGCCCACCATGAAGTAGCGGGCCTTGTCGTCGTCCGCCAGCTTGCTCAGCTTGTCATAGGCGATGCGGTAGGCCTCCACGCCGTAGTAGTCATCGGCGTTGATGACCAGGAAGGGCGCGTCGATGTACTCGCGGCAGCACAGCACCGCATGGCCGGTGCCCCAGGGCTTCACCCGTCCTTCGGGCACGCCGCATCCCTCAGGCAGCATATCCAGCTGCTGGAAGGCGTAGGTGACCTCCATGTACTTTTCGATGCGGCTGCCCACCATACGCTTGAAATCCGCCTCGATCTCGTGCTTGATGATGAAGATCACCCGCTTGAAGCCCGCGCGCCTTGCGTCAAACACGGAATAATCCAGGATGGCCTCGCCGCTGGGGCCCACGGGATCCATCTGCTTCAGGCCGCCGTAGCGCGAGCCCATGCCCGCCGCCAGGATCACAAGAATCGGTTCATTCATGGTCGTTTCTCCTTTGTGGATTGATACATGCTCATCATACCCCATTTCTTGCCATGTGTCAAATGTAAAACTTGCCGAAAAGGCTCGCTAGCGCAGAAACATGATTGCGTTTCCGGCGCGTTTGTCGTATAATACAGGATGAATGATTGTCATTGCGACCAGGAGGCTGTGATATATGGATTTTCTCAAAACGCTATTGGCCTACATGACCCTGCTGGCGACCCTCGGCGTACAGGAGGGCCCCGCGCCCGAAACCATTCCGACGCCGACGCCTTTGCCGTCCCACATCACCGCGTCACCGGTGCCCAACCAGACGGAAACGCCCACAGCCACCCCTGGGCCATCCGCTTCCGCTGCGCCTGCGCTGACGCCCAACACCCACTACGCCAAGATCGTCTTTGGGGACAGTGGAAACAACGTCAAGAAGCTGCAAAGCCGCCTGATTGAGCTGGGCTACCTGCCCAAAGGCTCGGCGGACGGCCAGTACGGCTACAAGACCTACAACGCGGTCAAGGCGTTCCAGAAGGCCAATCATCTAAGCGTGGACGGCGTGGCCGGGCCCGCGACACTAACCAACCTGTACGAGAATCCCAACGTGGTGGCCGTGGTGGAGCCCACCGCTGTGCCGACGGCAACCCCCACCCCTTCCCTGCCCCCGCTGGCCACGCCTGATCCCGCTGCGGTCAGTGCGAACATCACGGTCCCGACATCCGTTCCCACGGCGCTCACCGCCCTGGAGGGCGCTTACATAATTTCCGGCGCGGACGGTTCCACCCTCTACCGGGAAAGCATGGTGGACGGTGTTCCCGCCCTGGTGCGCCCCGGATTGTGGCTCAACGCCGATGGCGCGCCCGTGGTGTCCCTGGCGCAGCTATCGGATTGCCAGCCCGGCTGGACACTGATGGGCTCCAGCGCGGACGGATTGTACACCCTGCGCGCCTGCGGATATGTGGTCAGCCTCCAGTTTGGCGCGGCGGGTCTGACCGTGGTGGTAGACGGTGAGCCGGTCGTGGTGGCAGCGGAGGACGCCTTCCTCCAGGAGGACACGCTGTACGTGACCGACGCCTTCCTGCGCACGGTGCTCAAGGCGCAGACGGTTTTCGACGCGGACGAAAAGTCCCTGGTGCTGTTCCTGCAGGACAAGAGCATCGCCGGTGCACAGGATTGACAACGCACAATAAACGCATCCCCCGCAGAATTATCTCTGCGGGGGATGCTTATGCGCTTATTTCAATCCGCCCCGGCCATCGTTGTATTCGATGGTCTTCTGGTACATCTTGTAATGGGAGGTATGCAGCTTCTCGCGCTTGATCTCCTGCCCGTTCTTGTACCAGACCTTGTAGGTCTCCACCGTGTAGCCGGTGCGGGCCTTGACGGTCACATTCTCCTCACCCACCCGGAGGGAGGGGTTGTAAACGTAGATCGGCTCGGACGGCGGCTCCTTGACATAGGTGGTTTCGCTGTACAAGTCGATGGTCACACCCTCACCGAGGGTTCTGCCGTAAATTTCCACCGTGACCTTGCGGTTGGCGTAGTTCGCCACGATGAAGATGGGCCAATCGGTATCGTTGGTGAAGCGGAAGTCCAGGTTCGGCCAGTTGACCGTAGCGTCCTCGCCCTTTTTCACATAGGTGCTGGGCCAGGCATGGGGCGAGCGGGTTTCAATCTTCAGATTAGCCCGGGCCACGGCGTTGAACAGCGTCGAGCTGGTCTGGCAGACGCCGCCGCCGATCTCATCGAAGGTTTCGCCGCCCGCGATGGCTGCGGCGGGCTTGTAGCCCTTTTCCGCCGTGCGCTGGCCCGTGGCCTGATTGAAGGAGAACGTCTCCCCAGGCATGAGCGTGGTGTTGTTGATGGCCTCCGCCGACAAGCGGATATTGGTATTACGGTTGGCGCTGCTGGTGGTCTCGGTGGTGAAGGACGACACCTTGCCGAAGGTGTTCATCAATTCAGCCTTGGTCACCTGGGCCAGCAGCTGCTGGGGCTCCACCAGGATCGTCTGCTGATATACGCCGCTGTCCAGCAAGCCTGTCACGGTGTCGTAGATCTGATCCGCATCCACATACAGTCCGGGCTCGTCGCTGTAGAAGGTGACGGTCTTGCTGCTGGGATCGAAGGTTGCCACAGAGGCGTTGATGGGCTCGCGGTTGATGGTGGCGGCGATGCTATCCACAATGCTGCGCACCGTTCCCCGGTCATAGGTGGTGACGGTGTAGTACGCGCGGGGATTCTGCATGGCGTCCTGCACCGTGATGAGGCGCTGGCGGAAGGGCGTGGTGTTCGTGCCGCGGATGGCGGTGGTGTTCATGCGGCCCACCGCGTAGGCCTGGCGCACCACCTCGTCGATGTTGCGGTAGAGAGGGACGGTGCTGGGGTCAATCTGCCAGGAATACTCATCCACCTTCACGGTGATGGCGAAGGAGCTGCCCTCGCCGCCCTGCACCTGGCTCACCGCTGCGGCGGCTTCCTCCTTGGTCATGCCGCCCACATGCACCCCGTCGATATACACGCCCGGGAAGATGCGGTCGCTGTTCATGGCCTGGCGGTAGCTCTCGTAGGTGGCGCTGACGTTGCCGTCCAGGCACACGATGCTGCCGTTGACAAAGGCATAGTTGGGCATGCTGGTATAGGGAATACCCAGCAGCTGGGGCGCGGCGAACATCAGCAGCACGCCCGTGGCCATCATACAGATCAGGGCGACCATCAGCCACAATAGGGTGTGCTTGTCCCCCTGCTTTTTCCGGCGTATCGGCTTGGCTGCGCGGGCGGAAAAATCCGACAGGTCGTCCCCCCGGTATGGGGACGGCTGACGCGGAGCGTGCACCGGCTCCTTGAGCGGCATGCGAGGCGCAGCCTGGGCCGACTGGCGCAGCATCTCCTGCTTTTCCAGCAGCTCCTGGGAGCGGCCGATGGGCGCGCGGGCCTGCCTTGTCCGGGGCGTGGTCTTGGGTGCGACGTCCTCCGGGCGGGTATGGCGGTCTGCCCGGCGGTTCCGCCCCTGGGGTGTTTCGGTCATTGAGATGCCTCCTGGTTGGGTCAATGCCCGTTATGGATCGTTCCTGTGGGCCATGCGGTAGGAAAGCTGCTGCAAGCTATCGGACAGATGCACGTTGACCACCAGCATATCCTCCTCGTGGGCCAGGTCCGTGGGGGCGAAATTCCAAATGGCCCGCACGCCGCAGCGGTAGAGGCGATCCAGCGCCTCCTGCGCGTTGCGCCGGGGCAGCGCCAGCACGGCGATGTCCACCACATGCTCGCGGATAAAATCCTCCAGCGCGTCCATATGGAGCACCGGGATCTCCCCCAGCGTGCGGCCCACCTTGCTCTCCACCGTATCGAAGAGCGCGATGGTCTTAAAGCCCTCCCGGGAGAAGGTCGGGTACTGAGCCACCGCGCAGCCAATGTTGCCCGCGCCCAGGATGATCAGGCGATGCTCGTTGTTCAACCCGAGAATTTCCCCGATATGCCCCTTGAGCTCCGTCACCTTATAGCCATACCCCTGACGGCCAAAGCCGCCGAAGCAGTTGATGTCCTGGCGAATCTGGGAAGGTGTCAGATGCATTCGCTCGCCCAGCTCCTGGGAGGAGATGGACGTGACACCTGCGGCCTCCAGCTCGCGCAGATGGCGATAATAGCCAGGCAAACGGCGAATCACCGCGTCAGAAACATGACCAGCCATGGCTCAGTCCTCCTTGTACCTTGGTGTGCGGAAGTATCCATAAAGTATATTATACCACAGTTTCTGCCGTATCGCAACGGTAGGTTTATCATTTGCGGATCGTCCACATCAGCGGCGATGATTGCGCACCTCGCCGCGCAGCAGGTCACCCGCATGCACGTCGCAGTCCGTCCGCATGGCGATGATTTCCCCGCCCACGCCAAGGGTATCCACCACTTCGCCGGTCTTTTCCCGCAGGAAGGGCATCGCGGTGACCGGCCTCACACCCTGGGGCGTTAGCAGCTCCAGCGCATCCCCGGCATAAAAGCGGTTCTTGAGCAGGAAGCGGGCCGCCTCCCCTGCCCCGCTGTCCGCGATGGCCCGGGCAATGTATTCCCGCTCCTGGTGGAAGCCCTCCGCTCCGCCGGGATTCTCGGGTTGGCTGAGGGCAAAGCCGGTGTCGCTGTCCCGATGGCTGGCGCAGGCGAGCTCCTGCATGAGGGAAGGCAGCGCAGCCTCGAAGGCGGCGGGGCTTTCCGCATACAGGTCGAGTGCCCGGCGATAGGCGGCGGTCACCGTGCCGACGTAGTATTCGGTTTTCATGCGGCCCTCGATTTTCAGGGAGGCCACTCCCGCCTCCACCAGCTGGGGCAGCACGGGCATCAGGCACAGATCCTTTGCGGAGAAGATGTAGGTGCCGTTGTCGTCCTCGCAGACGGGCAGAAATTCGCCGGGGCGCTTCTCCTCCACCACATGGTACTGCCAGCGGCAGGGCTGGGCACATTCGCCCTGATTGCCGCTGCGGCCCGTTAAGGCGGTGGACAGCAGGCATCGTCCCGAATAGGCCATGCAGGCCGCGCCATGGACGAAGGCTTCAATCTCCACGCCGTCCAGGCTTGCGATCATCGCCTGCATCCGTGCGATGGAGGTTTCCCGCGCCAGAATCACCCGTGTGCAGCCCAGCTGCTGGTAATGCTTCACCGCCGCCGTGTTGACCGTGCTGGCCTGGGTGGACACATGCAGCGCAAGGCCGGGCACCTGCTCCCGCAGCGTGACCACCGCGCCCAGGTCGCTGACGATGGCTGCGTCCACCCCGATGCCATGGGCGATACGGGCGGTTTCCACAAAGTCGTCCAGCTGGTCGTCGAAGGGGAACACGTTCATGGTCAAGTAGAATCTTTTCCCAGCGGCATGGCAGAGGGCGACGGCTTGCCGCAGCTGCGCCTCGTCAAAGTTGCCCGCAAAGGCGCGCAACCCGAAGCGCTTCATGCCGCCATACACCGCGTCCGCACCAAAATGGAGGGCGCTTTTGAGCGCCTCCATGCTGCCGGCGGGGCAAAGGAGCTCAGGCATCTTCTTCATTGGTGTTGCCTCGTTTTATTGGATGCCGCGCTGTGCATCGTATTCCTTCCACAGGGGAGCGTAGATGCTCACGGCCTGCTCGTGCTCCTGGAGCGTCCGGGAGAAGTGCAGTTCGCCGCTCTCGGGGTCCTTGGCGCAGAAGTACAGGTAGTTTTCCGCCAGGAAGGTTTCATCCGGGTAGAGTGCCGCCTGGATGGCCGCCTTGGACGGGTTGCAGACCGGGCCCAGGGGCAGACCGGTCACCTGGTAGGTGTTATAGGGGCTGTTGAGCGCCAGATCCGCGTTGGTCAGGCTCATCTTGCGCACGCCGGTGACGTAGTGAATCGTCACGTCGCTTTGCAGCTTCATGCCCTTTTTCAGCCGGTTGTGGAACACAGCGGAGGTCTTGGCGAAGTCGCTGTCCTTGGCTTCCTTCTGGATGAGGGACGCCAGGGTGATAACCTCGTCCATGGTCATGTTCAATTCCTCCGCGCGGGCCTGGAATTCCGCCGGATACACCCGATCTGTCTGGCTGAGCAGCTTGCGGATGATGTCCTCCGCCGTCGCCGTGACGTACACCTCGTAGGTGTTAGGCGACAGATAGCCCTCCAGCACATACTTGCGCTGGGCAACGTTGCTACTTGCCAGCACATCAGCGATGTAGTAATAGTCGGTGAAGGCTGTGCCGCTGCGGCAGAGCGAGAGGAACTCCGCGTTGTCCGCAAGCACGCCGTCCTCCACCAGCTTGGCGGCGAACTCCTCGATCGTCCAGCCGGGGATGAGGGTGATGTTGCGCACGATGGGATTGCCATCGCCCGTGGTGAGCTGCTCGGCAATCTCCTTCATGGTCATGGACGGAGCCAGCATGTAGGAGCCAGCCTGGATTTTCTGTCCCATGCCCGCAAAGTCGCAGTAATACTTAAAGGCTGTGCGGTTGCGGATCAGCCCCGCCGCCTCCAGGTTATTCGCCACGCGGGTCAGGCTTTGGCCGCTTTGCACCTGGAAGAGAACCTCCGCCTGATTGGCCGCATCCGGCGGGGCGAGGTATTCGTCGTAGAGCTTGCTCCACACGCTAGCAACCACGCTGATCACCACCAGCAAGCTGGCGGCGAGCACCAGCAGCGGGCGGATGATGCGCCACAGCGCATGATACCAGTAGGGGCCGTATTCCCGCTCATCGCGGACGCTTTGGTAGGTGTCATTGCGTTTTCTCACGGTGACCTCCTGTTTTGGGGGGGATGGCCGGAGCATCCCCCGGTTACTGATCCAGGCCAGGGACGCCCATGTCGATGTCCGCGGCTTCCGTCACGATTTTGAAGATGTCAGCCAGCGCCTGCTGGAGGCGCATCTCCGACAGCATGTACCTGCTGACCGTAGGGTTACCGAACAGAAGCGCCGTGATGCCCTGGAAGCGCTGCATATCGTCGTC
>JAQXLU010000029.1 GCA_029012285.1 Clostridiales bacterium
AGGTGTGCGACGCGCCCACGATCAGGCTTATTTCAATCCACCCACCCCGAGCGGGGTGGGACGCGCTGTGCGACGCATGCCACGCAGCCGCTCACCCAATTTCAATCCACCCACCCCGAGCGGGGTGGGACGGGATTCTTGCTCACGTCATAGGCGGTAGAAACATTTCAATCCACCCACCCCGAGCGGGGTGGGACAAGACGGGCCAGCATTTCCCGGTAGCCATCAATATTTCAATCCACCCACCCCGAGCGGGGTGGGACTGCGGTAGTGGTTGTATATCTGGATAGCGGGAGATTTCAATCCACCCACCCCGAGCGGGGTGGGACCAACGCCGGAAGCCCGATTCGTCCGCTTCGGTCAATTTCAATCCACCCACCCCGAGCGGGGTGGGACCTCTTCGGTCTCTTCTTCCTCTGCGGTGGTCAGGATTTCAATCCACCCACCCCGAGCGGGGTGGGACCCTTCTCGGTCATGTGGTTCACACCGTACCTGATATTTCAATCCACCCACCCCGAGCGGGGTGGGACAGCAGAAGTAGCAGACATTTTTTCACGAAAAATTGTCGACTTCTGACAAAGAGAAGCCAAAGAAGGATGACTGAACCACCGTCAAGTAGTCAAATGATAGTGCAAAGCTGCATAACGCTGGGTAAACCAGGTGCGAACCGACCAGCCATTTCATGCGAACTGTTACTTCGCACGGCTACAGGATTAGGTCGCCCTCGATCTCAAAGGTTTCTTTGGCACCGATGTGAGTGACCTTGTTTTGATAGTTGTTGCCCAGCGTGTAGAAACGCAGACTATCAAAGTTAGTATCGATGAGCTGTTCCAGCTCGTGCTTCAGCAGTTTATACTGGCTGTTGTCAAGCACGCATTCAAAAACCGAGTTCTGTACCCGCGTGCCGTGGGCGACGCATTTCTTGGCGACCATGCGCAGGCGGCGTCGACCGGCGGAGGTCGTTGTGTTGACATCATAGGTAATCAAGACAAGCACATCCATACCTCCAATCTACTTCCATAGGAACGGCGGGTATTCGTCGATGTCTCCGCGGATACAGCGGGCCAGCAGCAGCGATTGCACATAGGGCACCAGGCCCCAGGACATCTTCTCTTTCAGGAAGGGATGGGTAATCTCGTCACGCTTCTTCTCCTGCCAGTGTTTCAGGAATAGCTTTCTACCACTGTCATTCAGAAGAACAGTGCCGCTTTCCTGGCGATCGAAGTGCTTGTCCTGAATGATGCGGTTGTTGATCAACGTCAGCACCAGGCGATCGGTAAAGGGGGCGCGCAGCTCTTCTTCAAGGTCGAGGGCAAGGGACTTACGTCCTGGGCGATCCCGATGGAGAAAGCCAACATACGCATCCAGACCGACTGCTTCCAAGGCAGCAGCGCAATCGTTGGCCAGCAAGGTGTAGGCAAAAGAAAGCATGGCGTTCACATTGTCCTGGGGTGGCCTGCGGTTTCGGCCGTCGAAGATAAAATCCACCTGCTGGCTCAAAATCAATTCGTCAAACGCGCCGAAGTATGCAGCGGCAGCCTCTCCTTCAAGGCCGCGGAGAGAGTCCAGCTCCGTTGCGCTGCGGATGAGGGGAATGAACTTCTGGAGCTGTTCGGAGGCGGCCTTGACCAGGCACTGATTGATCCGCAGCGCATGGTCGCGCAAGGCTCGTTCCAAAATCCAGCGAGAATTGTAGACCTTGCCGGTGATCATGTTGCGCACGATGGTGCAGCTGCGGGCATGGCTATCGGCAATGCGGTATTGCTCCCGCCGGAGGAATACGTTCCCTTGGGACATTCCGTTCACCCGGGCAAGGAATCTGCCGTTGGGTGTCATGAACGTAAGCTGAATGTTGCGCTGGACGCATTCGCCCATCAATGCAGGGGTTGCACCAGCGTAGGAGAAGGTGATGATGCCTTCCAGATTCAGCAAAGGGAACCGGGCTGTAACTTCGTCGCCACGGTTGACGACCACATTGCCATTGCTGTAAGAAAGGAACAGATCTTCGCTGGTGATATAGAGCGTATTGAGCAGCTTTCTCATGCGTTGTCCTCCAATCTGGCTTTGATGTAGGATGATACATCGGACATCTTGCCAAGCTTGGGAAGGCATAGATCGCGCAAGGAGCAGGCGTTGCAGCCCTTGGTCTGCCGTGCTTTGGGCGTGTGGTGTGCGTTGTAATACTTCTGCATTTGGTCGAGCATTTGCGTGACTTCTGCGCGCAATGCCGCATCGAGAGAAACGACCTCCCGCCGACGGGTCTCACCATAGAACAGGCTGCCCTCCGGGATGTTGCACAATAGCATCTCCTCCAGGCACATAGCCTGGGCGCAGAGCTGCAACCTGTCGGCGTTGTTTTCCTTGGGTTCACCGCGCTTGTATTCCACCGGGTAGGGCTTCCATGTTCCCTCAAAATGGGGTAAGGTTACGCCTGCTGGGTCACGGTGAAACTCTACTACATCGCAGGTACCGCTGATGCCCAGTTTGTCGGAAAAGATCCGCAGGCCGCGCAGGATCAGCAGATCGCCTCGCAGCTCATGAGGAGCACCATCATGCGCCCGGCTGTGGAAGATACGGCCATCGGCGGTGCGCTCATTCTCCTGCCATTGCTGCTCAATGTGGATTAGTGCCCACTGCCTGGGACAATAGGCAAAGTGTTGCAGGCCGGAAAGCTGCAATAGCTCGCGGGGCATATCACATGCCCTCGATCACTTCGCAGGCCAGGCCAGGCAGTTCGTCCAGCTGGATGTCATAATCCTCCACGGAGGCGGGAGTATCGACCTTGGGGGACACCTTCAACAGCCGATGCACCTTGGCAGAGGAATACTGGCCGTCCTTGCAGTTATGCTCCCACCAATAGACCCGCACCACTTCCATGGAACCATCGGGCCGGGCAGCAGAGGCATCGTTGATAAACAGGGTGCGTAGGGCTTCCTTCACCACCAGGGCATCCTCCTGGGAGAAGCCGGTCTTTTCGGCCAGCTGCACATTGATGGAACCCTTCACCTGATACAGGCCGAAGCGTACAAAGTGCTTCATACCCATGGTGTCGCTGCCGCGGTCGGTTTCGTTCTTGCGCTCGCCGCTGACGCTCTTGGTGATCTGCATGGAGTAGGCATCCACAGGATCAACGCTGACGGCCTGATGGATGGATACCGGGCCGCGCACGCCAACAGAGGCACAAGTAAACTCTTTTTTATCGAATCCAAACACTTGACCAAAGGTACGCACATCCAGCCATTTGGAACACGCAGTACGCGCAAATTCATCAGGCGTCTTGATTGTTTTTAGCTCTTTGGCACGTTCCTTCAGGCTGATGCAGTCATCGCTGCGTCGATCATCGGACTGAACAAAAATGGTATGCCCCAGATCCTGCATTCTGTTGCGGATCTTGCGCTTGATGCACACATCGGACATTTCACCATAGCCCTTGTAGTCTGTGCGGGGGCGGTTGCCGTTGAGAGGATCGCCGTTGGGGTTGGCATTGGTGACGGAAAGCAGAACAGCAAAGTCGATCTTTTTGTCAAACTTCATCGGTATGTTCCTCCATTTCTTCGGTTTCCTTCTTGGTGTAAAGCGCGCTCTTTTGCAGGTAGTAGCCAGGGAGATAGGTTTCGGTCAGGGGGGTGCCGTACTCTTTAGGTCCTTTGAGCGATAAATGGATTTGTTCCATGATCTCGCCAATCAGCTTCTCGTATTTTGTTCGAAGCCCAATGTGCAAGCGAGGATAATAGGCATTTTTGAGTTGTTCCATAATGACCATGAAGGCGTAGCCGGGACGCTTGACGAATACGGACTGCATACGGATTGCATTGGGTTCGCGCTTTTCATCCGGGTCGTAAGTATCACGTTCGATCTTCTCCAGCACAGCCAGCAAACGCCCCCACTGGTAGCTTCGATCCATGCGTTCGGGTTCCAGTGCCAATTTGAATTCCCCCTTCTTGTGGTCAAAGTAGTATTTTCGTATGACTGCGCAGG
This sequence comes from Clostridiales bacterium, assembly GCA_029012285.1. GTDB lineage: Bacteria > Bacillota > Clostridia > Christensenellales > Aristaeellaceae > UBA11524. The sequence continues at coordinate 3,979 of JAQXLU010000029.1, forward strand.
TGATGCACAGCAGCTTGTTGCGGTTGGTTTTGCTGTAAATCTGGAGATTGCCTGCCTTGGCCACCAGCGCCTGCATGATGTCTATCGGAAATGCGGCCTGGTCGATGCGGCAGGAAAGCAGGCGCTGCATCTGGGGTGCAATCAGCTTTTCGTCCGGCTCCACCTTGCCATTCTCACCGCGCGGTGTGCCAAAGACGAAAGCAATGATGTTGTACAACAGCGGCGATTGTATGCCGTGGTAGTAGTCCTTCCAGCAGCAGGTTTCGTCCCAGCGTGCCAGTCGCTCAAGGAAGTCCGAGCCAAGCAGTTCGTTGTAGTAGGTGATGGCCAAGCGGCCGGTGGTGGCCGCATCGAAGGCGGCGATGATCACCTGATCATCAGGCTGCCACTTGTCCTGATAGCCTTGCAGCTTGCGCCGGAGATCCTGGCAGTAGTTGCGGTAATCGAACAGGTCTTCCTCATCCTCAAACTGATCCTGAACGGGCTGCGTGGGCGTAGGAACGGCTCGCCCCTGGGGATTCCAGCATACAAAGGCGCGGCCACCATGGACCGTTCCCTGGGTGCTGATAAGCCACTTGAGGGCGTTGTGAGCCTTCTGTGAGGCAAGGTAGCCCATGGAGGCAGCCTCCTCCGGCTCAGCAAAGCGTCCGCGGTAGGTGTAGTTGGAGGAGTCATTGGCGGAGATGATCTTCGCGTTGCCGTTGAGGGAGAAAGCACCTTTGAGGTGCTGCCATGTGATGTGCGTGTCCTCACCCGTCAGCATACAAAGATTGGTCTCGCCTTGTTTTTGCGACAGATAGTAGGAGGAATAGGCTTTCATCAGGTCGACATCCTCCCAAACAGCGGAATGGTCTGAAATGCCAAAGCCAAGCACACGCCAGCAAACCATGTCTTTTTCTTTGTCGAG
>JAQXLU010000030.1 GCA_029012285.1 Clostridiales bacterium
GCGAGGATCAAACTCGCCGCTTTCCATCAGGCCGCCCAGTTCGTAGGCAGCTTCCTCCAGCTCATAGTAGGCGCTTTCGCACCGGGAAGCCAGATTCTGATACTCTTCGCCCAGGCCGCTCAGGCCCTGCAGCGCCTGTACAGCCTCCTTCACCCTGGTCAGGGCGGGTTCGCCCTCCTCGGCGGCGGACAGCGCGTGATGGGCGCATTCGATGCCCCGGGCAATCTTCTCCGCATGCCGGAAGCGTTCCTTCTCCTTGACCAGCGCTTCCTCCTCGCCGGGCCTGAGCTTTGCCTTGTTCAGCTCGTCGAGGGCCTTTTTCAGGCTTTCCATGCGGTACTGCTTCTGCTCGTTTTCCTTCACGAGCTTCGCATAGCGCCGGTGGTTGACGATGAACGCCTGATACGCCTGCTCCACCTCGTCCATCAGGCGGCGGTGCTCCTCGTCCCCGCTGTCATCCAGAAAGCGCAGGTGATAGCGCGGATCCATCAAAAACTGATGCTCATGCTGTCCATGCACATCCATCAGCATGGCCGCCAGCTCCTTGAGCACCGCCACGGGCACCACCACCCCGCACACGCGGCACAGGTTTCGTCCGCTCCTGGTGATTTCGCGGTACAGTGTGACGACGCCACCCTCGCATTCCAGTTCCTGGGAAGATAGAAACGCCGCAATCTCCCGGCTGTCCCCCGGGTCAAAGACGGCTTCCACCCAGGCCTTGTCCGTGCCGGTGCGGATCAAATCACGGTCGGCCCGTCCGCCCAGGACGAGATTGACCGCATCCACCACGATGGACTTGCCTGCACCGGTTTCGCCGCTCAGGACATGCAGCCCCTGGCTGAATTCCAACGTCAAATCCTCGATGAGCGCGATGTTGTGCATCCGCATGGATAGGATCATGGCTGAACGCTCCTTGTGCCTCACTTCATCATATCCTGGATGCGCTCCGCCACCAGGTGGACTTCCTCCGGGGAGCGCACAACCATGAAGATGGTATTGTCTCCCGCGATGCTACCCAGCACCTCCGGCCAGTGGAAGCTGTCCAGCGCCTCCCCTGCCACGGACGCAGAGCCAGAGAGCGTCTTGATGACAATCATGCTGCCCGAGGCTGCCACGGACAGCACGGACTCCGCCAGCATGCGGATAAAGCGGTCGGCCAGGCCGTTCTCAGCCTTGTCCGCCGTAGCGTACTTGTACGTGCCCATGGGGGTTAGCACCTTGAGCAGCCGCAGCTCCTTGATGTCGCGGGACACGGTGGCCTGGGTCACCTGAATCCCCCGCTGGCGCAGCGCGTCAGCCAGCTCCTCCTGGGTTTCGATCTCGTTCTTCTCAATGATGTCCAGAATCGTGACCTGTCGGACAGTTTTCATCGTCGTATTCTCCTTGATCGTTCGTCGGTCAACGGGTCCACTCGGTCAGCTTGTCGCGGACGAGCTGGAAGAAATGCTGCTGTTTCAATCGGATCAGGCGCAGCTGCCGTTCATCCTTACGGATGGCAGCCTTCATGCCGCTGCTTAGCTCCATGCAGGCCTGGCCGTCCACCTGGAGGGAAGCCGTCTGCACATCGTCCGGGAGCAGCTCCAGCTCGATGTGCGCGCCCAGGTGCACCACCGTGGGTCGATGCTGCAGGGTATGGGCGCAGATGGGCGTAATGACCATGCAGTCCACCTTGGGGGACACGATCGGCCCGCCTGCGGACAGGGAGTAGCCGGTAGAGCCTGTCGGGGTCGCAACCACCACGCCGTCGGCCACGTACTTGCCGGAAAGCTCGCCGTCCACCCAGGCGTTGATGGTGGTCAATCGGGCGCGTCCGCCGCGGGAGAGCACCACGTCGTTGAGGGCGTGCCAGTGCCGTCCGCCTGCTGAGATGTGCAGCACCGGGCGTTCCTCGATGTCATAGTAGCCGCTGAGGATGGCGTCCAGTGTGGCGGTCAGATCCTCCGGCTCGGCCTCGGCCAGGAAGCCGACCCGGCCCAGGTTGATGCCCAGCAGCGCCGCCTCCCAGTCAAAGGCATACTGCGCGCCCCGCAGCAGCGTGCCATCCCCGCCCAGGGAGAGGATCACATCTGCCCGCTCTACCCGAGAAAAGGGCGTGACATGCAATTCCTGCGCGAACTCGTCCTCCGCGCAGACCTCCGCGCCCCGGGCGATCAGGTAGGAATGTACCCGGGCGGCATAGTCCAGCGCGTCCTGGCGTTTTGAGTGCAATATGATGCCGATCCGGCGCATATCATCCCCCGCTCTCCATAGGTTTGCCATTACATTTCGGTGTGGGCGCGCTTGACCAGAGCGCGGATGATCTCCGTCGTGCAGGGCTCCGTTTCCTGGGTGCGGATGGTGATCTTCGCCAGAAATTCGATGTTGCCCTCAGGGCCCTTGACCGGCGAATAGTCCAGCGCTTGCACCTGCCAACCGATGGTCGGGCAGAAATCGACGATCTCCTGCAGCACGTCCTCATGCACCTTTGCGTCCCGCACGACGCCCTTCTTGCCCACCCGGTCGGGGCCAGCCTCGAACTGGGGCTTGATGAGGGTGTAGAACACGCCGTCCTCGCCCATCAGCTGGGCCGCCACGGGCAGAATCAGCCGGATGCTGATGAAGCTCACGTCCATCACCGTGACCGTGGGGTGCAGCGGCACCATCTCTGGGGTGAGGTAGCGGGCGTTGGTACGCTCCATCAGCGTCACCCGGGGGTCGTTGCGCAGCTTCCAGGCGAACTGCCCATAGCCCACGTCGATGGCGTAGACATGGGCCGCGCCGTTTTGCAAGCACACGTCGGTGAAGCCGCCGGTGGCCGCGCCGATGTCCATGCACACCTTGCCGTTCAAATCGGCCTGGAAGGATTTGATGGCCTTTTCCAGCTTCAGTCCGCCCCGGCTGGCGTAAGGGTTGGCGCTGCCCTTGAGAATCAGCTCATCCTCGGGCTTGATGATTTCGCTCGCCTTGTTGATACGGCGAAGGCCCACGTAGACCTCCCCTGCCATGATGCTTGCCTGGGCCTTGGCGCGGCTCTCGCACAGCCCGCGCTCCACCAGCGCCACGTCGGCGCGCTGCTTATCACTCATGCGTTTCTTCCTCTCAGGGCGGCTTGGATATCCTTGGCGATCTTTTCGTCGGACAGGCCCAGCTTGTCCAGCATCAGCGTGCGGTTGCCGTGGGGCACGAAGGCGTCCGGCAGCGCAAAGCAGATCGCCGGTGCTTTCAGGCCGTTCTCCGCGGCAAAGCTGCATACCGCCGCGCCAAAGCCGCCGGTTCGCACATGCTCCTCCAGGGTGAACACGGGCTTGTCCGCGACCTCCCGCAAAAGCGCTTCGTCCATGGGCTTGACGCTGGCGCAGTTCACCAGGCGGGCGCAAATGCCCTTTTCTGCCAGCAAATCGCGGATGCGGACGGATGTTTCCACCATGGAGCCCACTGCCAGCAGCGTGCAGTCGTCACCTGCCTCGAGGGTTTCCCACTTGCCCGGCGTAAACTGTCCGGCGTTCGGATAGCGCGCGCTCAGGTCAACGCTGGTGCGCCCGTAGCGGATGGCGCAGGGGCCGTTGTGATGCTGCGTCCAGCGGAGCATCTCGCTCAGCTCCCCGATGTCCCGGGGGGCCAGGATGGTCAGGTTCGGCACGGGCAGCATGGAGGCCAGATCCCACACGCCGTGGTGGGTCTCGCCATCCTCGCCCACCAGGCCAGCGCGGTCAAGCAGCAGCGTGACAGGCAGGTTCTGCATGCACACCTCGTGGATCATCTGGTCAAAGCCGCGCTGGAAGAAGGTGGCGTACACGGCAAAATAGGGCTTCATGCCGCACGCCGCCATACCGGCGCACATCGTAACCGCGTGCTCCTCGGCAATGCCCACATCCAGCATGCGGTCAGGGTGCTGGCGCTGGAAGTGAATCAGCCCCGTGCCGCTGGGCATCGCGGCGGTCACCGCGATAATGCGCGGGTCGGACTCCGCCATGTCCGACAGGGTTTTCGCCATCACCGTGCCATAGGAGGGCAGGGATGAAACCACCCGGCGGTCGCCGGTTTCCACATAGAAGGGCGGCGTGCCATGGAAGATTTCCGGCTTCTTTTCGGCTTGTCCATAGCCATGGCCCTTTTGGGTCAGCACATGAACCACCACCGGCTCGTCCAACTTCTTGACGCTTTCCAGGGTGTGGATGAGGCCGGGCAGGTCGTGCCCGTCGATAGGGCCAAAATAGCGGAAGCCCAGCGCGTCGAAGAAGCCCTCCCGGTGTGGATCCATGACAATGGACTTCACCGAATCCTTCAGCCAGGACATCAGACCCGCCAGGGGCTTGCCGATCACCGGCACAGCCCGCAATCCGCCGCGAACAGCGATTTTGGTGTCGTTCCAGCCCCGGGAGACACGCAGGTTCGTCAGGTGACGGCTGAGCGCGCCCACGTTGCGCGAGATGGACATCTCATTGTCGTTGAGAATGACGATCATCCTGGTTTTGCCGCTGCCGGCATCGTTGAGCGCCTCGTAGCACATGCCGCCAGTCAGCGCGCCATCCCCGACCAGGGCGATCACATGATGGCGCTGCCCCAGCTGGTCACGGGCGCGGGCCATGCCCAGCGCGGCGGAGATGGCCGTGGAGGCATGCCCGGTTTCAAAGGCATCATAGGGGCTTTCGCTGCGCTTGGGGAAGCCGGACAGCCCGCCATAGGTGCGCAGGGTGTGGAACTGGCTGTACCGGCCTGTCAACAGCTTGTGCACATAGCTCTGATGGCCCACGTCAAAAACCAGCTTGTCCTCGGGCATGTCGAAAACCCGGTGCAGCGCGAGGGTCAATTCCACCACGCCCAGGTTGGAGGCCAAATGCCCGCCCCTTCTGGCGACGGTGGCGACCAGCTCCGAGCGAATCTGCCCGGCCAGGTCGGTCATGTCGTCGATGGACATGTCCTTGAGGATGCGCGGAGATTCGATCTGCTCAAGCCGCATAGCGCTCCTCCTCATCCGTATCGCAAAGATAGAATCTGCGGATCAGCCGCTCCAGGAGCGGCAGGTCAAACCTGCGGCCATGCCAGGCATGCTCCATCAGCGTCACACGCAGGAACAGCACCACGATTGCCACGGCGATGTAGATCAGCCAGCCCAGCAGACGCATTAGGAAGCCGAAATAGGGCACGCTGCCCACCACCAAGCTGACGATCCCCAGCACGGCTGCGCCGCACAGGTGCACGATGGCCAGTGCGGTGGACTGCACCGCAAAGCGGCGGATCACCCGGCTCTCCTTTTCCGCCCAGCACAGGAAGATGGCGAAGGCGCTGAGCATCGCCGCCATGGTGCAGGCCAGGCGCACGCCGGTGTTGGTAGCCAGCAGCGGCTGGCTGCGCTCCATCAGGAAGGGCAAAGACTCCTGCGGGGGCGTCTCCGAAGGGAGGACATCCTCCCGTTGCGTGCGGGCGCGGCGCACCTGCTGGCTATCATGCGTCTGCTCCTCCCGCTGTGCGCGGGAACGGCGGGTGTAACTCACAGCTTCGTCCCCTTTGTGCCCTTCGCGCCCTTGGCACCCTTGGCGCCGCCCAGGCTCACGGATTTAAGGATGTCGGAGGTGAAGGCGTAGTTGCGCAAATTGCGGTCCTCATGGGCACGGAGCGCCGCGTCCACCATCCGGTCGATCAGCTGGCTGTACTTCACGCCCGCGTTCTCCCACAGGTAGAAAGCCAGGCTGCCTGGAATGGTGTTGATCTCGGTGATGTAGACCTTTTCGCTGGCCCTGTCGAACATGTAGTCGATGCGCACCACGCCCTTGCAGTCCAGCATGCGGAAAATATCGCAGGAGAGCTGCTGAATCCGCTCTCGCAGGCTGTCCTCAATGGGGGCGGGCAGTACGCGGTGCAGGCTCGCCATGCCCTTGGAGCCGCCATTGGCCAGGTACTTCTCCTTGAAGTCCAGGAACTGCTCGGAGGACAGGGGCATCTCGATGGGGCTGGCGGTCACATCATCGTCATAGCCCAGGACGGAGCAGTTGAGCTCAATGGGCTTGTCGAGGCCCTTTTCCACCAGGACGCGGCGGTCATAGTCGAAGGCCAATTCAAGGCTGTCGATCAGCCCTTCGCGGTCATCCGCACGGGATACGCCGATGGACGAGCCCAGGTTGGCGGGCTTCACGAACACTGGATAGCCCAGCTCCTTTTCAACCCTGTCCAGCACAGCCTGGCGGTCGGCGGCAAACATGGCGCGGGTGAAGGCGCAGTCCGGCAGGCAGGGCAGATTGCCCGCGCCCCGGAAGAACTGCTTCATCATGATCTTGTCCATGCCAATGGCACTGCCCGCCACGCCCGTGGAGGTGTAGGGCAGATTGGCCAATTCCAGCAGGCCCTGGAGGGTGCCGTCCTCGCCGTTCAGACCGTGCATGACAATCACGCAGACCTCCAGACGGGCCACAACCTCCTGGGTCGGGTGGCCAAATAGGCCCTTGGCGGGGCGGTTTGCCAGCAGCGCGCCGGAGGATGCTGTCAGGTCAAGGGTCACCTGGTCGATGCCCTTGGCATCGGGGTTGAAGGGCGTGTAGCTCTTGATGTCGCGCAGCGCCGCGCCGGTATACCACACGCCCTGCTCGCTGATGTACACGGGGATCACATCGTATTTGTCGGGATCCACATGATTCATCAGCTGCACCGCGCTGATGATCGCCACCTCGCGCTCACAGCTGCGGGAGCCGAACAGGACGCCAAGCTGAATCTTCGCCATGGAAAATGCCTCCATATCAGTCAATATCAGGCCTCGGAATAATTGTCGGGCAGATCGTTTTCAAACAGGGCCACATCGCCCGGGCGGCCCAGCTTACGCAGCAGCGCGCTTGCTTCGTCCAGGGAGGACACGATGTGCAAGCTGTCCTCCGGGAAGCCAGCCTCCCGCAGCCCGCTGGCGATGGGCGCGGTGTGCTTTTTACCCACGAGGATCGCCACATCCACGCAGTCGGCCATCATCACGCCAAAGTCGTGGTTGAACTGCTCCTCCCCCGCGCCCAGCTCCACCATGCCGGGGGTGATGATGATGCGGCGGCCTTCAAAGGCCTTGAGCACCCGCAGCGCCGCCTGCGCGCCCTTGGGGTTTGCGTTGAACGCATCGTCGATGATGGTCACCCCGGCGGAGGGAAGCAGCTGCAATCGGTGCTCTACCGGTTCAATCCGGCTGATGCCCCGGGCGATCTGCTTAAGATTCATGCCCAGGTGCAAGCCCACCGTCGCCGCCAGGAGGATGTTCTGAATGTTGTGCTCGCCCAGCAGACGGGTCTGGCAGGCGATTTCATCGTTCATGGCATGCAGGATAAAGCTGCTGCCCGAGGGGGACACGCGAATGTCCTCGGCCCACACATCCGCATCGTCCGCACCGGGATGGATGGAGCACAGCCGCTTCTCCTTGCGGGTCTTGTCAAACAGCTCGCGGCAGATGCCCTGATCGTCTGGGAAAAAGCAGCAGCCGCCGTCGGGGATGGCGTCCATCAGCTCGTACTTGGTGGACTTGATGCGCTCCAGCGTATGGAAGGTATCCAGGTGCTGCGGGCCGACGGAGGTCAGCACGCCGTATCGGGGATGCACCAGGCGGCACAGCTCCTTGATGTCGCCCACATGGCGCGCGCCCATCTCCGCCACAAACACCTGATGGGCGGGCATGAGCTTCTCCCGGATGACGCGGGTGACGCCCATGGGGGTGTTGAAGCTCGACGGCGTGACCAACACCTGGAACTTCTCCTGCAAAACTGTGCCCAGGATGAACTTGACGCTGGTCTTGCCATAGGAGCCGGTAATGCCGATTTTGATCAGGTCAGGCCGGGCGGCGAGCTTCTTCTGCGCATCGCGGAAGTACATTTCGCTCACCAGCTTCTCGATAGGCCAGGCGCAAAGCCCGCCCAGGGCCACCCACAGGGGCAAAAGCACCGGGAACAGGCCGATGAAGTAATACCGTGGCTCCGCGCCGGTCAGCAAAAAGCCCATTAGCGCGCAAAGGAGCGTGAACACGATGGCGCAGGTGACGTAGGTGCGCTTCACCCGCATGGTGACGACAAAGGGCTTCTTGGCGGCCTTAACCAGCAGCAGGCTGCGGCACCAGTTGCCGCCCAGCAGCGCCAGCACCACCGTCACCAAAGCGATGGGCAAGCGCAACAAGCTGTCCTCCGTCAACGTACGGTCGACGCTGCGGTGGATGAGCAACAGCAGCATCAGGTACACCGTCATGATGAGGCCGGGGGTGATGGCACGCAGGCAATTGCGCTTCACCGTGCGGAAATAGCCGGGGAACTGGTAGCTCTCCAGCTGAAAATAATGCATCAGGCTTCGGCTGGCGAGCAGGGTGGAAACGCCCACCCCCATCGCCAGCAGCCACACAACCAGGGTACTCATCAGGAAATCACCTGTCCTTCAAGCTTGTTATCCGTTGGTTTCCACAAGAAAGCTATGCGCAATGGCGTTGAACCTTGCCGCATGCTCCAGATATGCAAAGTGCGTGCCGCCCTCCAGGACGATCAGCGCGCTGTCGGGGATCTCCCTTTCCATCTGCTGACCCATCCACAGGGGCGTTTCGGTG
>JAQXLU010000031.1 GCA_029012285.1 Clostridiales bacterium
AACCACTTGCCGTTGGCGCGGCGGTCGAGGTAGATCTGCGCCAGGCGCTCGTACTCCTCGCGGATGGCGGGCAGATCCTCCTCATGCAGCGCGTATTCGCACTTGGGGTCGGTGACCACCGGCTCGATGGAGAGCTGCTCAAAGCCCTGATCCGCCAGGAAGAGCACATCGTTGCCGAAGTCCTTGTTATAGCCGGTGAAGGTGCCGCGGATGTAGTATTCCTTGTCGCCGCGGCGCTTTGCGAACTCCTTGGCCTTGGGGGCGATGAGCTCGTAGCTGCCCTTGCCGTTGATGGTGGGGCGCATGCGGTCGTGAACCTCCGGACGGCCGTCCATGGAGATGACCACATTGTGCATCTCCTTGTTCAAGAAGTCGATGATCTCATCGTTGAGCAGCACGCAGTTGGTGGTGGTGGTGAACTTGAACTTTTTGTTCTTTTCCTTCTCGATGGAGCGGCCGTAGGCCACCAGCTGCTTGATGACCTCAAAGTTCATCAGCGGCTCGCCGCCAAAGAAGTCCACCTCCAGGTTGACCCGCTTGCCGGAGTGCTCCACCAGCCAGTCCAGCGCTGCCTTGCCGACCTCGTAGGGCAGCAGCTTGCGCTCGCCCATGCAGAAATCGCCCGTTGCGGCAAAGCAGTATTTGCAGCGCAGATTGCAGTCGTGGGCGGTGTGCAGGCACATGGCCTTGATGGTGCCGGGGTCGCGGATCTGCTCCACGTCGTCGTAGTTGTCCGGGGCGTTGAGCGCGCCGATTTCCTCCAGCTGCTTGAGTTCCCCGATCACCTCGTCCAGCTCCTTGGCGGTGTACTTCTCCGCCAGGGCGGCCTTGATGTCCTCCTGGGTGTGGTCATTCCACATGTTCAGCACGTCGTATGCCAGCTCGTCGATGGCATGCACCGCGCCGCTGCCCACGTCCAGCAGCATCGGCTGGCCCACGGCTTTGAAGGTATGGATCATCCTGGTATCCTCCTACATGGTCAGGTTCGGTCTATCCGGATACGTGGCGCATCCCTGCGCCCATCGTCATACACAGCAAAAAAGGGCAGCGCAAACAGCTCCGCCCTTTTACAGGGTTGCCCCGGGGACTTTCAGCGCATTACTTGCGGCCGAAGTTGCGGTTCAGCTTGCCCTCGTTCTTGCCCAGCACGTCGCTGTTCTCCTTGTTGGCGCAGCTCTGGTTGGCCACGGTGCAGCTGGTCTTGCAGGCAGACTGGCAGGAGGCCTGGCACTCGCCGCAGCCGCCATGCACCAGGGAATCCTTCAGGCAAGGCTTCTGGATGGTGTCGATATGCTTCATAAGAATCATCCTCCATGGTTTATTGGGGTTACAAGCTATTATACACGATATTTTCCGCGAATGCAATCACTTTCACAAAAAAACGCCCAAATGCTTTACAGATTGCTCAGGATCATCCCCGTGATGCCGCCGCCGGCGATACCCATGCACAGATCGGCAACGTAGGCGCTTGGCGGCGCGCTCTGCCCGGACAGGAGCGCATACATCCCCACGCCGATGGCCATGTAGAGCAGCCCCACCAGCGCGCCCTTAAGCAAGCCGCCCTCGCTGCCGCGCCCGACGCAGACCCACACGCCCACGCCGATGGAAAGCAGCTTCAGCACCTGGTTGATGATGCGCACCACGTTTTCCGCCGGGCGAAGCCACTGCATGAGCAGCGCGAACACCGCCACACCCGCCACCGTCACCAGGAGCGCCGCCCCCAGCCCCTTGAGCAATCGCAGCCACATAGGCGATGCTCCCGCGTGGGATTTGCGAACCGTTCTTGTCATGTTGATCCCTCCTTGTCCCTGGGAAAGGCTATGCGGCACAGGGACGGGGTATGCGTGAGGACAGGGCATCGGAGATCAAGCCTCCTGCAGGCATACAAAAAGCCCCGCCTCATCGGCGGGGATGGGTTCATCCCTCAATCAGAATGACCTTCCTTTCAGGAGCCTTCGGGGCGTTCTTCTTCGGGACGGCGATGTGCAGGACGCCGCTTTCGTAAGAGGCCTTGATG
>JAQXLU010000032.1 GCA_029012285.1 Clostridiales bacterium
ATCGGCGAGGGCAAGTTCAAGGGCATCTTTTCCGCTGTGCAGATGTTTGTGGTGAGCAACGCCGTGGACACCCGGTATTTCAGCGCGGCGCGGGATACGGAGCTGAATCCCAAGTTCCTCTCCTGCTGGCTGGATGCGGACAACAAGCCCGTGCCGGGATACCTGGATTTTGCGCGGAAGGTTCTGAAAATCCCGGAAGCGCATGAGATGGTGTCGAAGTACACGGTTCTTGACAACGACGCCAAGCGGCTCCTGCTGCTCCGCCCCTATCAAATCCATGCGATAGAGGCGATGCGGAATGCGTCGAAGGTGGGGGTATCCGGCTTCATCTGGCACACCACAGGCTCCGGCAAGACCATGACGTCCTACAAGGCCACCCGGAATCTGCTGATGGACATCCCCGGTATCGACAAGACGGTGTTCCTCATTGACCGAAAGGATCTGGATACGCAGACGAAGATGGCCTTCCAGTCCTATGCGGACAATGATCTGGTGGACGTGGACGAGACGGATAACGTCACCGACCTGATCCGGAAGCTGGCAAACAAGGACCGTCAGATGATCGTCACGACCATCCAGAAAATGCAGGTCATGATAAACCGCCGCCTCAAAGAAACCCATCCGAGCTACCAGCGCATCAAAATGCTGAAGATTGCCTTTGTGGTCGATGAATGCCACAGGGCGGTATCTCCGCAGGCTAAGCGGGACTTTGAGAAATTCTTTACCGGGTCGCTGTGGTATGGTTTTACTGGCACGCCCCGCTTCCCGGAAAACCCCTACCCGAAGATGGGCGATCTTCCCCGCACCACGCAGACGCTGTACGGCGGATGCCTCCATCAATACACGATCAAGGAAGCCATCCACGATGAAGCCGTCCTCGGCTTCATGAACGAGTATTTGGTTGATTCGGACATCAATCCCGACGCCACGGATGTGGACCCCGCCATGTACAACCGGGAATCTCACATGCTGATGGTGCTGAACACCATACTGAACCGATCCAATGAAAAATTCGGTATCCAGAATGGCAAGGGAAAGACTTACGAAGCTATTCTTACCACAACCTCCATCAAGATGGCCCAGCGGTACTATGATCTCCTCAAAAGGGTGGTTGCCGGTGATACGCCGATCCGGATCAACGAAGAAATCCGAATGGTGCTGCCGGACTTCCCGAAGTTTGCCATTACATACTCTGTTACGGAGAACGAGGAGGAATCCAAGGCAAACCAGGATAAAATGAAGGCCGCCCTGATGGATTATAACAACACCTTCGGCACGCACTATACGATTGACCAGTTGAGCGCCTACAACAAAAACCTGAACGACCGCCTTGCCCGGAAGATAGACAAGTACAAGGCTCGGAACCAGCAGCTTGATATCGTCATCGTGGTAGATCGGCTGCTCACCGGGTTTGACGCCCCGTGCCTTTCCACCCTGTTCATGGACAGACAGCCGATGCAGCCGCATGATATTATCCAGGCGCTGTCCAGAACGAACCGGCTCTTTGACAAGCGGAAAAAGTACGGTCAGATCGTCACATTCCAGGCACCCAAGTCATTCAAAACCGCCGTCGACAATGCGCTGAAGCTCTTCTCAGCAGGTGGCATCGGTGAGGCGCTGGCCGGCGACTGGGATGAGACAGAACGCGGCTTTATCGGAGCATTGGCTGACCTCCGGGCACTGGTTCCTACGCCTTCCGATGTCGTCAGCCTATCCAAGAAGGAAAAGAAGCGTTTCGCAAAGTTCTTCCAGCGATTTGACGCACTCCTCGCACAACTCAAATCGTTCACTGTGTTCGAGGGCAAAAGCATCGAAGATTATGGTATTACGCAGAAAGAATACGAGGACTATACCGCGCATTATCACAACGTCATCGAGGAGCTTCGCGCCGAAAGGGATGACGATGGCGACGGCGATGGAGAAGAGCCGCTGGTCAACACAGACTATGAACCGCTGGCTTACAGCCATGTCAAAATTGACTACGAATATATCATCGATCTGATCCAGGACATCGTGTCCAACGTGAATGAAGAAACGGACGACGCCGACTTCAAAGCCAAGGTAGATGAAGTGCGCGGATATATTGCCGAATTCAGCGAGGACAATGAAAAGCTCGGCGGCATGATGCTCCGCATATTGGACGATGTTGAAAAAGACAAGACCGCATTTGTGGGCCGGAACATTTCAGAGATCCTTGCGGAAATGAAGCGCGATGCCATGAATACCGTCGTGGATATTTTCGTCCGCAAATGGTTTGTGGATCGGGATGCCGTCATGTTTGCCTTACAGAACAACGTTAATGGAGTGATTCCCAACGCCAGCGTGCTAAAGGATTCCCTCCGCTACGCAGCGTATAAGGAATCAGTAGAACAGCCATTGACCAAATTCAAGGCACGGTCACAGATGATTGCCGAGTTGGAGAACATGATACAGGAAGAGATTACGCCCCTTCAGATTGGTGTGAATCATTAAGCAAGCTTAAGGAGATGTACTGCCATGGCACAGTTAGGGAAAAGCATTGATCTATACTTGATGGACGGCACTGCTGCTGGCCGTTGGCAGGCGACGCTCTCCAATTGGAACTGCAATTCTTATAAGATTCAAAGGGCGGATCTGAAGAATTGTGATGATCTTCCGGAACTGCATGCGCCGGGTGTGTATTTTCTACTTGGGCGTGATGATGAGTCAGGGCAGCAATTCGTCTACGTCGGTGAGGGCGATGATGCCTTAAAGCGCGTAATGCAGCCCCACACTTTTGAGAAGGACGGCAGCTATTGGACTGAGGTCGTTATTCTGGTAACGCCGGACGGTTCTCTGGATAAGGCAAAAATAAAATACCTGGAAAATCGCTTTCACCAGATTGTGGTAACAACGAATCGCTACATGATCAAAAACGGAAACACTCCTCCGCAATCCCCCGTGCAGAAAAAAGTGCGAGATATGCTGGAAGAATTCATTATGAACACACAGCTGATCATGCCCGCACTTGGTCATAAGGTATTTGAGCCACAGCCGTCTGCCGATAAGGATGAGCTGGACGAGCTTCTCTATTTCTCTCGGAGCCAAGGCAAAGGCGGTCAGGCAACCGGGAAAATTGCTGATGATGGATTCTGGGTATTGAAGGGGAGCTACATATATCCGCACACAGCGGACTATCTGCCTTCCGGCGTTGTAAAAGCTCGGCAGCGATATGTTGACCTGATCGATAATCAGGGGATACTTCAAAGGGACATATCCTTCGGCAGCCCGTCATATGCTGCCTCGTTTGTCTGCGGGAAAAACTCAAATGGTTTAACTGAATGGAAAACCAAGGATGGCGTTACTCTAAAGGATCTGAACGAAAACGCAGCCGGAAATGGGAAAAAAGCAAGAAAAGTGAAAATGGAAAAGCCTGCACCTGTTCAGACCGCCATATCTTCCTCTACACCGGAAGGCGTTGAAATCCTTCACCTCGCCAGTAAGAAGCTGACAGCAAAAGGATACATTTCTGGAGAGGCATTGGTTGTACTGAAAGGCTCGCAGATGTCCACTGGATTAAGGCAATCATGTCGAGCATGGGTGAAAACGCACCGGAATGAATTGATAAAGTCTGGAAAAGTTGTGGAGTTTGTCTTTGCTGAGGATGTGAGTTTTTCCAGTCCCTCTGCTGCCGCGGCGGCAATTCTGGGTGGAGAATCTAACGGGCTGATTCTTTGGAAGAATGATGGCGGCAAGACACTAAAGGAACTGCTAACGAAATGATTTGAAAGAGAGCATGGGCGTTTACGAACGAATCAAGACCGATATCGCACAATCCTGCTAAGTGGAGAATATCCCAACGAAAGACAACGTTTCATTGCATGGTATCTCCGCAACATACACAACCTGGATACATATGAAGCGAAGCGCAGTCTATGTTGGCGGAGGCCTGCAGGGCATTCGTTGAGCAGGAACTGATCAAAGGAGGCAGGAAAGACGAACAATCGCAATGAATTCTGAACCCGCGATGCAGGCCAAGCGGACTGTATCGCGGGTTTGTTCTGTTTTGGCATAAAAAGGGGACGCCCTCCCCAGTGCAGGAAGCGGCGTCCCCAGATGCGTCAATCCGTCAGTTAGCGGTGGTGTCGATGTCCACAATCGTCTTGTCGTTGACGCTGGCCTTCAACTGGCAGCGGGTGATCGTCAACGCGCCGACGGCCAGCACGACGACCAGGATGATGATCTTCATTCTCTTGCTCATGTCAGCCTCTCCTTTCTCAAGCATTACAGCAGACCGTTGATGTAGTCCGTGAGCTTCTCGCGGTCGTAGTAGTCCGCGACCTTGTCGATGACGATGTCCGGCTCCGCGCCCTCGTCCACATCGTAGAACGAGCCATTCATCACGGTGTTCAGACGCAGGCGGCTGGAGACCTGCCAGAGGGTGCCGTCCGCAGTGACCAGCGGCTGCACGGCGCAGGCACCTCCGCCGGAGCGACGGCCGAGGAGTGTCACGTCGCAGGAGCTCTTGAACATGCAGGGCACCAGGTTGCCACAGGAGAAGCTGACCGGGGAGATCAGGCAGTAGCGGTTCAGATGCGCGACGCTGTCGCTTGCGTCAAAGACGCGGTCACCGTTAACGTCGATGTGGTAGACCGAGGTGGACTGCGCGCCGGTCATAGCGTCGACGAGGTGGATGTCGCACTCGCCCAAGAACCAGGCGATGGTGTAGACCGCCACGTCCGCATCGCCGCCGGTGTTCGCGCTCAGGTCGAGCACGACGTTTTCAATGGGACTGTTCTCGCGGGTGATCTGCTGGTGTGCATACATAATGAGGGCGACGACGTCGTCAAGCATATTCTCCAGCTCGCCGCGCTCCAGTGCACCATAAAAGTCGTTCTCACGGGAATAACGGAATTTGTTGAAGGTGACGTAGGCGGTGTTGCCGATCTCCTGATAGGGAGGCCGACCCTCGGGGAGGGCCTGCATTGCTGCATACTGCAGCTTCATCATGTGATTGAGCAGCCGCGTCGTGGAGATGGATTGCACGTTGGATTTCACCGGCACATTTCCAGCGTAGGGCGAGGCGTAATGGAAGCTACTGTGCAGGTCGTCGATGTAGCCGTTGATGACATCCATGAGCGCGACGTCGGCCTCGAGGGCATCGGTGCTCTGCAGGCGCTCCGCCATGTCGGTCTGCTCAAACAGCGTGCCAAAGGAGGGGATGTTGTGCTTCTCCTTCAGGCCGTAGTTGAACTGCAGCGACAGGCAGGTCTCCAGATAGGTGAAGCGCGCCAGCGCCTCGCTGCGCGGGCCGGGCTCCACGGAGTAGTACTTTTCCGTCATGTCGCCAAGTCCGTCCGCTTCAATCATGAACACATCCTCGCCGTTGAAGGCCAGGTTCGTGTAGGTGTAGGCGATGAACAGATCCGAGAAGGTCTGCAGGGGCAGGTAGCCCATGCCGTCCTGATAGACCAGCTCGATTTCAAAATCGGAGAGCTTCACGCCCATGCTTTCGCTGCCGCGGTAGAAGGAGGCACTACTGCGCTGGAACAGCTCGGGCTCGCCGTCCGCGTTGTAGCCGGGGTGGCTCACGATGTCCAGCGGCTGGATGGCATAGCTCGCGGTGATGTACAGATTGTAGTTGTCCCAGCCGATCAGATTTTTCTCAAAATCGACGATGGCATGGCTGCCGTTCTCGCGGGTGAACATGTACGTCTCACCCTCGGTCTCCATGGTTACCTTGAAGCCGGGATCCTTAAAGAAGACGCTGATTCGGTTCTGCAGCGCCAGCGCCGTGTCCATGTCGATGTAGGGGATATCCGTCTGTCCGTTCAGGAAGTACAGGGTGATCTCGGAGGCATTGCTCACCGAATGATCGTACAGCGTCGCCACCCGGGAACTGATCTCCGGGACATGCTCCGCCAGCGCCGTGGGCATCGCGGACAGCAAAAGAACCAGGGTCAGCAGCATTGCAAGCAGCTTTTTCATGTGTTTCACCTTTCCTTATCGTATTGCTTCAACGGAGGTGTCAGTTCGCGCCGGAGCAGATGTGGTTGCGGAACTCGTTGCCTGCCTCGTACCAGCCGCCGCAGAGGTCGCACTGCACCAGCGCTGCGCCGCTCAGCGAGGCTCCGGCACTGCCAGAACTGGTGGGGGTGCTTCCTATTTCCTCAGGAGGAATCATCGAAGCCGTGTCCGCCAGCAGAAACGCGATGTCCGCCAGAGCAATCGGTTCGCCATATTCCAGGAATCTGGATTGAATGAAGCCCCTGTCGCAGGAGCTTGTGTCATATACCAGACTCCATGTGCCGTTGCTGCGCAGTTCGATCAGTTCATCGCCCTTGTGGCATCTGTAAAGCACTTTTGCGTTCGTGGAGGGTTTCTCGCGGAAGTTGACATAACCGTTTGTTGTCGAGGGCTTGACGGTTGCCATGCAGCCGCTCACCTCGTAGCCGTTGATGGCGCTGGGCACCTCGCTCAGATACCGACCGTCGATGTAGCCCTGCTGCTCCTCGTAGGTGCACAGCATCCAGCGGTCCGGGTCAAGCGCTTCATTCGTTTCAACGCCATATCCATTGGGGATGCGCATAAGAATTTCGTACTGCGTCCCCGCCCCGCTGTGCATGTTGACGGTATCTTCATTCTGCGTGGTCACAAACAGAGTATCCGCTAAAGCCATGGCTGTGCACAGCAGCAAGGCTGTCAGGCAAAGGAAAAGCCGTTTGAATCTCATCGTTATTCCTCCCATTTTTCCTTTTCAGGAAACTGATTTTTATCCTGCATCCGGGCTGCGGAAAAGCAGCGCCAAAAACAAAGGAATCTATATGCATCATAGTTGTCACGTTTCTGAAAGTCAATGGCTTTTGTTCGAGTAGACGTTTTTATGCGCGAATGGACGCAGAGTACAGTTGACCGCTTTCCCAAAGCATGATAGATTATAAATACTGAGAATGTGTGACGGAAGGAGGGTGCTCGCTGTGAAACGCAAGACAGCATGGCTGGCTGCTGCGGCGGCGCTAACGCTGCTGTTCACCGCGCTGAGCTTGGCGCTGCGCTTTGCACAGCCCGCGCAGGAAAAGGTGACTTACGATCTGTCCTTGGGCTGGGCGGGCGAGGCCATGCCCAGTGACTGGGTGTACGATCAGAAAGGGTGGCAGGTGTTCGTGCAGGAGGGCGACGCGCACGCGGCGCTGACAGCGGATGGCTTCGGCGGCTTTACCGGCGACGTGCATCCCGGGCAAACCTTCTATTTCTCCCGTGTGCTTGATGGGGAGCTGGACAGCGATCCCATATTGCAGCTCAATGCCTTTGGGGAGAACGTAGCTGTCTTTCTGGACGGCATGTTGATCTACACCGACTGCCCGGAGCAGGACAACCGCATCGGCTGCCTCGCGCTTCCCACCAGGGAACAGCAGCGCACCGCACCGCTGACGATCAACCTGCCCGGCGACTGCGCGGGCAAGACGCTGACCATTGCCCAGTCCACGGGGCTTGATTGGGAGATGCCGACGGTGTGGCCGGTGTCCGTATCCCTGACCTGCCTGTCCGCCTATGTAAACGGGCTGATTGCCGAGGGCTTGCGCACGGCTGTGCCTGCTGCGTTGCTCTTCATTGGGAGCGCGGCGATGCTGATCCTGTTTCTGGGCCAGCTGCGCCAGGGTGTGCGGGACGCCGGATTGCTGTGCGCGGCTCTTTGCCTGCTGCTGTGGATGGCGGTCATTCTTTTACAGTCCTCTTTCACGGACATGGTGCTCAGACAGACACGGGTGGACTGGCTCACGCTGTGCAAGGGGCTGTCCCTCGCGGCGCTGCTGGCGTTTCTCGCCAGCCGCGCAGGGCGGCTGCGCAGCATTCTCTGGGTACTGACTGCACTAACGGGTCTGACCTGCCTGCTCTGCCCGATCATTGACCTGTGCTACGAGGTGCTGACGAGCGACTGGCTCGTCAATCTCCGCACCAGCGTGCCGCAGATGACGGGCTTCCTCAGCCTCTGCGCAGCATTGATCTGCGCGTGGTGCTGCTGGCGCAGGAAGCAGCGGTTTTACGCCTTCTTTGCCCCCATCTCCGCGTTTCTAGTGGGCGCACTGCTGCTGGGTGCGGCAGTTCTCAATGGAAAGCAGCTGCTGACCCAGCTGGAGATGATGGTACGCTTCCTGACACCTGCTTACTTCCTCTGGCCGCTGACGCTGTACATGACGGCCGCAGCGGTCGTTTCCCTGGCAGCGGAGCTGATTGAGCGGGAAATTCACCGCCGGGAGAGCGAGCGCCTGATCGATGTGCGCCGCGAGCTGACCATGCAGCACTACGAGAGCCTGCGTACACAGAACGAGCAGGTCATGATGCTGCTGCATGACATGAACAAGCATTACAGCGTGCTGCGGCAGATGAGCGGCGAGGAGAACGTGCAGCGCTATCTGGACGAGCTGCTCCTGCAGAACGCGAACATCCGTCCCGTGGTGCAGAGCGGAAATGCCATGCTGGATGTGATTGTCAACGGCAAGCTGACGCAGGCCATCAACGCGGGTGTGCGCGTTGAGCTTGTGCGCACAGACGCGCCCGAGGTGCTGCCGCTGAGCGACACGGAGCTCTGTTCACTGATGATGAATATGATGGACAACGCCGTCAGCGGTGTGCTGGACTCCGGCGCGCAGCAACCTTTCATCCGTCTGGACATGCACCTGCGAAACGGATTCTTTGTATTTGTTCTGGAAAATTCAGCAAGCATACCGGAAAAAGCAAAAGACCCCGCGCCCGGACACGGGCTGGGGCTGAAGATCATCCGTCAGATCGTGGAGAGATACAACGGTTTGCTGGAAACGGAGCAGGGCGAGGAAAGCTTTCGGATCAAGCTGGCGCTGCCGATGGGCGAGCGAAAAGCTTTGGAACCGTAAAACGCGCTCTATCGCTCCAGATACCGCAGAAGCTGCGTACGCAGCTCATTCAAACGGTACTTGCTGATTGGCAGGTGCACGCCATTTTTCAATTCCAGCTCGCAGTAGCGAATGCTGATCACAAAATCGAGGTTGACCAGAATCGTTCGGTGGCAGAATACATACTGGGCGGAGGGCAGCATGGCTGCCAGCTCGGAGATCTTCATGCGGCTCTCAAACTGACCGTCCTGCAGCACAATCCGGATGCCCCGGCCGTAGGTTTCGGCGAACATGAGGGAGGAGGACTGTATGCGGCGATGCCCGTCAATGTCAGGCAGCAGTAGCTCGCCGCCTGTGCTCAGCATCCCACAGCAATGCAACAGTGCCTCGCGCAACTTCTCGCGGTCCAGCGGCTTGGCGAGGTAGCGCACCGCAGCGACCTCGTAGCCCCGTAGCGCCATCTCCCTATTGCTGGATATGAAGATGATGGGCGTATTCCGTCCCTGTGTGCGCAACGCGGCGGCCAACTCCATGCCGTCCATGCCCTCCATCATCACGTCCAGCAGCAGGATGGAGAAATCCGCGCCCGCCTCGATGGTCTCCAGCAGGGTGCGCGCGCTGTCGAAACGCTCAATGTCCGCGTCGATTCCCTCCTGTCGGAGAATCTCCCGCGTCCACGCTACTACCTGCTCGGAAAAGGCAGGCTCATCGTCGCAGACGGCCAGCCGCAGCTGCAGGAAAGGGTGTTCGTACATGGCGTACCTCCATCGCATTCGTGAATCCATGCCAATTATAGCATTTTTTTCGCACATTGGCAATCAGAAGCGAAGCATATGACTGCGGGAGAAGACAGGACATTCCCCAATTGTCTGTACTTCACCAGGTCAGCACAGACTGCGCGAAACCATTCCTCGACAGCCTCCCGGTTGATCACAGCCCTGTGACCGCAATACATGACCTTCATTTTGTAACCCAGTCAAGTCCTATCTTACCACAAAAACGGACTAAATCGCCGGGGATTAATGGGCTTGTTGCTCATGTCCAATAACCGATTTCGACCGGCAAGCTTGAGGGCCTTAACAACAGAATCAAGGTCGCTAACCGGGTTGGATATGGGGTTAGGGATGACCACCATTTCTTCTTGCTGGTCAAGTCTCTTACTTTTTTCCCCAGAAATCCGTGAAGAATCGTTTTCTGCCGATTTCAGACGTTGCGGTTTGTCCAGCCGGGAAGCGTCTGGTGGAGCCTTTCCTCATCGTTATGTTCCACTTCCGCAAAACACGATGGCGAGGTTTGACCAAGACTGATACACAACTGCATATGCTGTTCGCTTTGGCGAATCTCGTTCTGGCTGCCTGCCCTTCGCCGGCAGTCTGATTGGGGTTCGCCTAAAGCGACAGGGGGCTCTTCGGGTTGGCTAAAATAATTGACTCAACATAAGGGGAGCGGCAGTTTCGCCGCTCCTTTTTCATGTGGCCTGAATGTCTCAGGGGATGCAGATTACCGTACCGGAGGAGAAATCGCTGGGCAGCAACGTGGGGTTGAGTGCCAGCAGCCGCCCCTTGGTGGTGCGCAGGTCGGTGGCAAGGGTTTCCAGGTCCTCGCCGGGAAGGATGGTGTAGCTCTTGAGGTTCGCGCAGGTCTGGCGTGTGCCCGCGGGCGGCGCGCAGTAGGTCTGCCCCACCACCAGGTAGCTGGGGGACAGACGCGGATTCGCGCTCCGCATGGCGGTGTAGCTCACATTGTGCCGCAGCAGCAGGTCGGCGTAGGTCTGCCCCGCACGCACGATATCCCGCGTGTATCCCGAAGGGCAGGCGTTTGTGACCGGGCGGGAGGGGACGATGACCACCGGCGGCGTGGATGGTGTGGATGGCGTGGTCGGCCTGGACGGCGTGGAGGGCAGGGAAGGCGTGGGCAGGAAGGGGGGCTCAACCGTGCCGGGCTGGTTGATGTCGGCGTTGCCGCCGTTGCCACCGGTCATGAAGGGCACGCACAGCACCTGGCCAACCATCAGGTTATTGGGGTCCACACCGGGATTGCGCTCGGACAGCTCGTAGGTGGAGATGCCGAAGTCCTCCGCGATGGATGTAAAGGATTCGCCCGCGCGGACGGAATACGCCATGCCGCTGACGCAGGTAAAGCTCTGGCTGGGCAGACAGATCTCCGTGCCGATGGCAATCTGGGAGAAGTCCACGTCCGGGTTGACCAGCTGCATGGCCTGCACGGTGGTACCGGCTTGCTGGGCCACGCTGCGCAGCGTATCACCCGCTTGCCAGGTGTAGTAGCTTGCGCCGCGGGGACAGATGCGGCCCTGATTCTCCATGGGATCGACCTCCTTGTGTCGCGTCGGTTTGCCACAAAAGGATATTTGCAGCATTTGAGCCGAGCTGGGGCGTGTATCCCCCTTGCTCTTGGTCACAATCTATGCTATAATGGAAGATGGGTGCAAAGGAGCACCTGATTTCGTGTGCGGATAATCGGCGGATAGCTGCCCGATCCAGCGCGCAATAACCGATGGAACCCCTGATTTTTCAAATACAGAAAGGTGGAGTTCTCCCGTATGAAGCACCTGCTGAAGCTCCTGGATCTGAGCAGGGATGAGATCGTCGAGCTGCTCGATCTTGCCGACAAGCTCAAGGCTGACAACAAGGCCGGCATCCCTCATCCGCTGCTGAAGGGCAAGACCCTGGGCATGATCTTCTCGAAGTCCTCGACCCGTACCCGCGTCAGCTTTGAAACGGGTATGTACCAGCTGGGCGGACATGCGCTGTTCCTGTCCAACCGCGATCTGCAAATCGGCCGCGGCGAGCCCGTACAGGACACCGCCCGCGTGCTGAGCCGCTATTTAGACGGCATCATGATCCGCACCTTTGCCCAGCAGGAGGTCGAGGATCTGGCGAAGTACGGCTCCATCCCGATCATCAACGGCCTGACGGATTTCTGCCATCCCTGCCAGGTGCTGGCGGACATGCAGACCGTGCGCGAGCACAAGGGCCGACTGGACGTGAACATGTGCTACATCGGCGATGGCAACAACATGGCCAATTCGCTGATCGTGGGCTTCCTGAAGGTGGGCGCGCATGTGTCCATCGCCTGCCCTGCGTCCTACCAGCCCGACGCGCAGGTGCTGGATTTCACCCGCCAGTACCCCGGACAGTTCTTCATGACCGACAAGCCCATCGAGGCCGCCAAGGACGCGGACGTGATCTTCACCGACGTGTGGGCCTCCATGGGCCAGGAGGACGAGAAGGCCATCCGCGAGCAGGCCTTTGCCGGTTACCAGGTCAACGCGGAGCTGCTTGCCGTCGCCCATGAGGGCTGCATGGTGCAGCACTGCCTGCCCGCCCACCGCGGGGAGGAGATCACCGAGGAGGTCTTTGAGGCCCATGCGGACGAGATCTTCGACGAGGCCGAGAACCGTCTGCACGCCCAAAAGGCTGTGCTGGTTGCCTGCATGAAGTAACGGGAGGGCGATACGCATGGAAAAGAAAGGCTACCTCTTGCTGGCGGACGGCCAGCTCTACGAGGGTGTGCTTCGCGGCGCGGTCAAGGACGCTGCCGGTGAAGCGGTGTTCCTCACCTCCGTCGTGGGCTATATGGATACCCTGACCGACCCGACCTACGCGGGTCAGATCGTTGTGCAAACCTTCCCCCAGATCGGCGTGTACGGCGTGGTGCCGGTGGCAGAGGGCGCAAAGCCCTGCCTGAGCGGCTACGTCTGCCGCGATTTGTGCGACACGCCCAGCAACTTCCGCTGCGAGGGCACGCTGGGAGATTACCTGGAAAAGCATGGCATTCCCTGCCTGACCGGCGTGGACACCCGCGCCATCACCCGCCATCTGCGGGATCATGGCACGATGAACGCCGCCATCCTGACCGAAAAGCCGGAGAACATCGCCCTGGTGGTGGCTAAGCTGGCAGAGACCAAGCCCAACATGCCCGCAACCGCTGTCAGCGAGGTTGTCCCGGCGGAAAAGCCCGGCAAATTCAACGTGGTGCTGTGGGATCTGGGCGCGAAGGCTGATACCTGCGAGCAGCTGGAGGGCCGTGGCTGCGCGGTGACCATCGTCCCCGCCGCGACCCAGGCCGAGCAGGTGCTCGCCCTGGATCCAGACGGCGTGGTGATCTCCGGTGGCCCGGGCAATCCTGCGGACTATGAGCAGATTGCCAATCAGATTCGCGAGTTGTGCATGAAGCGGCTGCCCGTGATGGCGATCGGCCTTGGGCATCAGCTGCTGGCGATGAGCCAGGGCGCGGACACCTGCAAGCTGCCCTTTGGGCATCGCGGCGGCAATCAGCCCATCGAGGATGTCAAGACCGGCAGCTGCTATATCACCAGCCAGAACCACGGCTATGAGGTGGACAAGGAAACCCTGCCCGCCAATGCCTCCTTGCGCTATGTGAACCGCAACGACGGCTCCTGCGAGGGCATCGACTACATGGACATGCCCGCCTTCTCCGTGCAGTTCCAGCCGGCGCTGACCGGTGGCCTGATGCAGGCCTCCAACCCCGCCAGCAGGATCGGCACTCATTTCCTGTTCGATCGCTTTATTGCTCTGATGGGAGGTAACAAGGAATGCCGCTGAATCCCTCGCTGAAGAAAGTCATGATTATCGGCTCCGGCCCGATTGTGATCGGTCAGGCCGCCGAGTTTGACTATGCTGGTTCCCAGGCCTGCAAGGCGCTCAAGGCCGCCGGATTGGAGGTGGTGCTGGTCAATCCCAACCCTGCCACCATCATGACCGACCATGCCTCCGCCGATCAGATTTACATCGAGCCGCTGACCCTGGAAACCCTGCGCCGCATCATCATCAAGGAAAAGCCGGACTCCCTGCTGTCCACCCTGGGCGGGCAGAGCGGCTTGACCCTCTCCATGCAGCTGGCCAAGGAGGGCTTCCTGGATCAGCACGGCGTGAAGCTCCTGGGCGCGAAGTGCGAAACCATCGAGAAGGCCGAGGATCGCCTCAAGTTCAAGGAGACCATGGAGTCCATCGGCCAGCCCTGCATCCCCTCCGACGTGGTGGAAAACCTGGAGGACGCCATCGCCCTGGCGGACAAAATCGGCTACCCGGTGATCATCCGCCCGGCCTTCACCATGGGCGGCGAGGGCGGCGGCATCTGCCAGAATCGTGAGGAGCTGGAGGTCATCGCCGAAGCGGGCCTCCGCTTGTCGCCCATCACGCAGATTCTGGTGGAAAAGTGCATCTCCGGCTGGAAGGAAATCGAGTTCGAGGTCATGCGCGACGCGAAGGGCAACGTCATCGCCGTCTGCTCCATGGAGAACATCGACCCTGTGGGCGTGCATACGGGCGACTCCATCGTCGTGGCCCCCGCCATGACCCTCTCCAACACCGAGTACCAGATGCTGCGCCGCGCGGCGCTGGATATGGTGTCCGCGCTGGAGGTGGAGGGCGGCTGCAACTGCCAGTTTGCCCTCAAGCCCGACAGCTTTGAGTACGCGGTGATCGAGGTCAACCCCCGCGTGAGCCGTTCCTCCGCGCTGGCCTCCAAGGCGACTGGCTACCCCATCGCCAAGACGGCGGCGATGATCGCAATCGGATACAGTCTGGACGAAATCCCCAACGCCATGACCGGCAAAACCCTGGCGGGCTTTGAGCCCACGGTGGACTATGTCGTGGCCAAGGTGCCCAAGTGGCCCTTTGACAAGTTCGTCTACGGCAAGCGCACCCTGGGCACGCAAATGAAGGCCACGGGCGAGGTGATGTCCATCGGCGTGAGCGTGGAGCAGGCGCTGATGAAGGCCGTGCGCGGCGCGGAAATCGGCTGCGACACCCTGCGCATGAAAGCCCTTGCGGAATTGAACGACGAGGAGCTGCTGTCCCTGATTGCCAAGTGCACCGACCAGCGCATGTTCGCGGTGTATGAGGCCATCTGCCGCGGCGTGTCCCTGGAAAAGCTGCATGAGATCACCATGATCGACATGTACTTCCTGAGCTGCTATAAGCGCCTGTTCGACATGGAGCAAGCACTCTCCGCCGGTCCGGTGGATGCGGAGTTGTACCTGCAGGCCAAGAAACTGGGCTTCCCGGACAAGGCCATCGAGCGGCTCTCCGGCGCGCCCGTGCCCATGCACCGCCATCCTGTGTACAAGATGGTGGACACCTGCGCGGCGGAGTTCGAGGCCCAGCGCCCCTACTTCTACGCCACCTATGACGATGAGAACGAGGCCGCCGAATTCCTAAGCAAGCGGGAGAAGAAGCCCTGCGTGATGGTGCTGGGTTCCGGCCCCATCCGCATTGGCCAGGGCATCGAGTTTGATTACGCCTCCGTGCACTGCGTGTGGATGCTCAAACAGGCCGGCTACGACGTGGTGCTGGTCAACAACAACCCCGAAACCGTGTCCACCGACTTTGATACCGCCGACCGCCTTTACTTCGAGCCCCTGACCCCCGAGGACGTGCTGGGCGTGATCGAAACCGAGAAGCCCGTGGGCGTGGTTGCGGCCTTCGGCGGACAGACTGCCATCAAGCTGACCCACGCGCTGGAGAACGCGGGCGTGCGCATTCTGGGCACCTCCGCGGACATGATCGACGCGGCGGAGGATCGTGAGCGCTTCGATGCGGCGATGGAAAAGTACGGCATCAAGCGCCCCAAGGGCACCACCGTCATGACCACCGAGGAAGCCCTCGCCGCCGCCGAGGAGCTGGGCTACCCCGTGCTGGTGCGTCCCTCCTATGTGCTGGGCGGACAGAACATGATTATCGCCTATCAGGACAGCGACATTGTGGAATACATGCGCATCATCCTGTCCCAGGGCATCACCAACCCCATCCTGATTGACCAGTATCTCATGGGTATCGAGGCAGAAGCCGATGCCATCTGCGACGGCGAGGATGTGCTGATCCCCGGCATCATGGAGCATGTGGAG
>JAQXLU010000033.1 GCA_029012285.1 Clostridiales bacterium
ACAAGTTTGTGAAGATTGAGGATGCTGCGGCTCCTGCAAAGAATCCCTATGCAGGCACCAAAACCGAGAAAAATCTGTGGGAAGCCTTTGCTGGTGAATCTCAGGCACGCAACAAATATACTTACTTTGCTTCAGTAGCCAAGAAAGCCGGTTACGAGCAGATTGCTGCTCTGTTCCTGCATACTGCACAGAACGAGATGGAGCACGCCAAGTTGTGGTTCAAAGCTCTGGGCGAGCTGGGCGATACTGCCGAGAACCTGCTCCATGCTGCTGAAGGTGAGAACGCCGAGTGGACGGATATGTATGACCGCATGGCCCGTGAGGCCGACGAGGAAGGCTTCCATGAGCTGGCCGAGCAGTTCCGTGGCGTTGCTGCCATTGAGAAGGCCCACGAGGAGCGCTACCGCAAGCTGCTGAGCAACGTGGAGGCCATGCAGGTGTTTGAGAAGAGCGGCATTACTATGTGGGAGTGCCGTAACTGCGGCCACCTGGTCGTTGGCACCAAGGCTCCCGAGGTTTGCCCTGTCTGCAAGCATCCCCAGGCATTCTTCGAAGTTCGTGCGGAAAATTACTAAATAATTTGATTTCCAAAATTGAACTCTTTGGCTCCGATCCCAAGAGCTTGTATATGCTCCATCAGTAATTGGCAGCACGAATTTACTTGGCTCCTTCTTTGGTTCTTTAATCACTATAGCCTATAGATGATGGAAGTATAAAAGGCAGTATGCCGCCTGTCGGTTTCCCGGCAGGCGGTTTTTTACAGGAGGATGCCTATGATTCAAGATAATGCCAGATAGTAATCAACCGTTCGCTTCATTGCGTCCGGCAGTTTGCTTATTGCAATCTCTCCGCCTTTTGCGACGAAAAAGAGTTCATCACCGAATTTGAGTTCCAACCACTGGATGACCTCTTGCGGCAGGATCAGAGTGCCGTCCTTCTGGATTACGGCGTTTCCGACAATCTCCATAATACCTCCATTCAGCTATAATGTTGTCATGCAGATCACACAAGAGCAGTACGAGAAGATAGCAAAATATCTTCCAACGCAACGAGGCAACGTCAGCATGACGAATCTCCAACTGATCAATGCGATCTTGTATGTCACGGAAAACGGTTGCAAATGGAGGGCATTACCGAAATCCTATGGTAATTGGCATACAATCTACGTTCGTATGAACAGATGGAGCAAGAACGGAGTCCTTAATAGGGTGTTTGCCGCCTTGCAAACAGAGGGAATCATTCAAATTAACGTGGAAGTAGTGTGCCTTGACAGTACATCGGTCAAGGTTCATCCAGACGGAACTGGTGCCTTAAAAAAAGAGGAAAGCAAGCGATCGGAAGGTCGCGAGGCGGACTTACCACGAAGATTCATATGGTTACCGCATCTGACCGAGCGGCTGTCAGCTTTTCACTCTCCAGCGGAGCAAGGCACGATTCGCCAGAAGGAATGAAACTTCTGTCTTTTACACCCGCTTGCGATGTAGAGCAATCGCTTCTCATGGATCGCGCTTACGAGGGCGACAACATGCGAGCCGTAGCCAAGGAACTTGGTTATCATCCTGTTGTTCCCCCAAAGAAAAATCGCAGTATTCCATGGGAATATGATAAGGAGCTCTATAGACGAAGAAATGAGGTTGAACGATTCTTTCGGAGAATCAAGCGATTCCGGCGAATTTTACTCGCTACGACAAACTCGACATTGTCTTTGCAGGCTTTATCTTGTTTGCTATGATAATGGATTCAATAGTGTGAACAGATCCTAGTAAAGCGTCCACCAGTAATTCACCGATCCCAAGTATGAATCCCGCCGGACGATCCGACTGGACAACGTCATTTGGGCGCTCCTTCGCAGGGAGCATACCCGGCAGCTGCAGCAGCGCCTGCGTATGGGCTCCAACTACCTGCGCTACTTCGTGGACAGCGAGGATTTCCTCTGCCAGAATGATGGCGTGAAGGAGCTGCACCTCGTCACCGTACGGGCTGATGGCTCCTACATCCAGTCCCGCACGACCCAGCACAGCAACCACGTCATCAAGACGGAGCTTGGTATTGAGAACTTCGATTTCCACAGTTTACGTCACACGCACGCCACAGAGCTGAGTGAGGCTGGGGTGAACCTAAAGGAGATTCAGCGCAGGCTAGGACACAAAAGCCTGGAAATCACGACCCGGAAGTATATCCATGCCACGGACGAGATGCAGCGCCAGTCGCTGGAGATTATGAACCGGATGTACCAAGCGCGCTGAAGCGGCAATCACATAAGAATGGCCGTCCTGGAGTTGATGAGGCTCCGGGGCGGCTTCAACTTTGTTTTTGCACGACCATGGGGTTGTTGTTCATACATACAAATGCACTGCAACCCCTTGAATTCACTGCATTTTCGCATACATATACCCCTTTTTATAGTGTGGCCAAACTGTGGCCAAGATGTATGCCGGTATGTACAGGCAAAACCCGCTTGCAAGATTTGCGTTCCAAACATGCAAAAAAGAGCCTACCCTTACGGATAGACCCCTTGATTTTGCAGGAAATTACTTGGCAGCATTCTCCACAGCCACAGCCACGGCGACAGTCGCGCCAACCATGGGGTTGTTGCCCATGCCGATCAGACCCATCATCTCCACGTGCGCGGGCACAGAGGAGGAACCGGCGAACTGCGCGTCGGAATGCATACGGCCCATGGTATCGGTCATGCCGTAGGAGGCAGGGCCGGCAGCCATGTTGTCGGGATGCAGAGTACGGCCGGTGCCGCCGCCGGAAGCCACGGAGAAGTACTTCTTGCCGGCCTCGGTCATTTCCTTCTTGTAGGTGCCAGCCACGGGGTGCTGGAAGCGGGTGGGGTTGGTGGAGTTGCCGGTGATGGACACGCCCACGCCCTCATGCCACATGATGGCCACGCCCTCGCGGACGTCGTCAGCGCCGTAGCAGTTGACCTTCGCACGCTCGCCGTTGGAGTAGGCGGTGGTGCTCACGACGGTCAGAGCATGATCCTCCTTCACGTCGGCAGACAGGTAGTCATACTTGGTCTGCACGTAGGTGAAGCCGTTGATGCGGGAAATGATCATAGCAGCGTCCTTGCCCAGGCCGTTGAGGATGACACGCAGGGGATTCTTGCGCACCTTGTTGGCGTTGCGGGCAATGCCGATGGCGCCCTCAGCGGCGGCGAAGGACTCGTGGCCAGCCAGGAAGGCGAAGCACTCGGTGGATTCATCCAGCAGCATGGCGCCCAGGTTGCCGTGGCCCATGCCCACCTGACGCTGGTCAGCGACGGAGCCGGGGATGCAGAAGGCCTGCAGGGCCTCGCCGATGCACACGGCGGCTTCCTTGGCGGTCTTGACACCCTTCTTCAGAGCAATGCCCGCGCCCAGCTCGTAGGCCCACTTGGCATTCTCGAAGCAGATGGGCTGGATGCCCTCGGTGATGCCGTAGCCATCCACGCCATGCGCGTTGTTGTAAGCCTTCAGGTCCTCCCAGGACTTGAAGCCGTACTTGTCCAGAACCGGCTGCAGCTGAGGCATGCGGCCTTCGTAGTTTTCAAACAGAGCCATCTTTACATACCTCCTTGATTACTGATGACGGGGATCGATCCAGGCGACCGCGCCGTCCTCGGCCTTGAAGCGGCCGTAGGTGCCGATGTTCTTGGCATAGGCCTCGTTGGGCTCCATGCCCTTCTTGATGGCGTCCATCATCTTGCCCAGGGACAGGAACTGATAGCCGCAGACCTGGTTATCCTTGTCCAGCGCCATCTTCAGCACATAGCCCTCGGCCATCTCCAGGTAACGAGTGCCCTTGGACAGGGTGCCGTACATGGTGCCGACCTGGCTGCGCAGGCCCTTGCCCAGGTCCTCCAGGCCAGCGCCGATACGCAGACCGTCGTCAGAGAACGCGGACTGGGTGCGGCCATAGACGATCTGCAGGAACAGCTCGCGCATGGCGGTATTGATGGCGTCGCACACCAGGTCGGTGTTCAGCGCCTCCAGGATGGTCTTGCCGGGCAGAATCTCAGAGGCCATGGCGGCGGAGTGGGTCATGCCGGAGCAACCGATGGTCTCCACCAGCGCCTCCTGGATGACGCCCTGCTTGACGTTCAGGGTCAGCTTGCAGGTGCCCTGCTGGGGAGCGCACCAGCCGATGCCGTGGGTCAGGCCGGAAATGTCCTTGATCTCCTTCGCCTGCACCCACTTGCCCTCTTCGGGGATGGGCGCGGGGCCATGGTTGGGGCCCTTGGCGACACAGACCATTTCTTCAACTTCCTTGGTGTAAAGCATGGAATGTTTCCTCCTATCTCATGATAGTCGTGAATTGGGCTCTGAATACCCTCATACAGATTGAGTATAACACACTTTTTGCCGCTTGTGTAGGGGGTATTTTGCGCGGAACTCAAATTTGTGGAGAAATTGTCAATCATGCAGGGCTGCATCCGGATTCTTTCGTGCTCCGCGGGAGGCGTCCGCGTCGTGCCACTGGCCATTCAGGCGGACGCGGTTCCACATATGCAGATGCCTTTCCCCCTGCTGACAACGGTATTCCACCTCCAGGCCGCAAAGGCCACAGAGCAGATACAGCAGGTCCGAAAAGCCCTGACAGTTGGCCCGTCCGTCCCGGAACACGCTCGCCGCGCCGACCAACCGCTCGTAGCCCTTTCGTCCCGGCGCGGTGTGGACGTAGGTGACGCGGCGGCAGACCAAGTCGTAGAGGAAATCAAAGCGCGCCTGCTCGTTCTCCAGGGGGAGCGCCGGCATCACCGCAGCGCAGGCCTCCGCTAAGCTGGCGTTCTCCTCGTTCGTCAGCGTCCAGCGTCTGCTGCCCCGGTAGCAGTCGAGCATCCGTACGCCCTGTCGGTACCGCAGCTTCGCCGTGAGGACGGCTCCCCTGCCGCGGGAACGCACGATGCGGTGCGCCAGCCCCTCCACCATGGGCAGCCCGGTGACGAGGGCCTCCAGGAGAGCCGCGTCGGTTAGTCGGGCGGTGAAGCCTGGCGTGAAGGTCAGATGGAGCGTCGTGACGCGGCAAGCTTGTATGTCCCGAAGGGCTACGGACAGCTCGTCCATCGTGTCAATCACAGCAGCTCCTCCAGTGCCTTAACCCAGGCTGACAGTGCTTCCTGTGTGAAGTCCGTCAACGCCCGGGCGTAAATCGCGTGTAGCGCTGGATGGGCTTGCGCCAGCCAGCGCAGGCTCTTCTTCGGCCCACGGTAGGGCTGATGCAGCAGATCACAGGCAATTTCGAGGGTTTCCGTCAGCAGCCAATGCCAGCGGTACATGCCTTCGGCGTCGCCACGGACGGTGCGGTTCAGCATCTTCCGGCACCAGACCAGCGCATCGGCGTTTTCCTCCGCCGACTTGGGGAGCTGCGCGTCCACATGGGCCTTCACCCGCTGTTGCAGCTGTGCGCCGATGCCCTGTGGGTCGTGCACAATGATACCGTCAGCCACCTGGACGACCTTGTCCAGCATGTCGTCGGACTCCAAGTCGTTGGCGGGGTACACCCACACATCCAGCTGCACACCCTCGATGATGGCCGTATCGTGGCAGAACGGTCCGTCCGCCAGGAGGATCGCGTCAAAGTCGCTCCCCTCGCCCGCAGTGCCGTCCGCATAGGAGCCGTAGAGGATCACTGCCCGGGGCGCGTATTGGCCGTACAGGTAATTGAGGATGTCCTCCATCGTCTATTCCTCCTTGTGTCCATGCTGCGAAAGCCCCCTCCCGCAGCGCATGAAAAGCCGCCCCTCCGCATAGGATGGAGGGACCAAATCCGCAACCAGGAGGCGCGATATGAACCTATCCGAGCTGCGACAAAAGGACGTCATCAACACCCGCGACGGCCGGAGCCTGGGCAAGGTGATGGACATCGAGTTTTGCCTGTGCGACGGACGCATCACCGCCATCGTCGTGCCGGGGGAATTCCATTTCGGGCACATGCTGCGGGGCGAGCGGACAGGCATCGTCATCCCCTGGGAGATGATCTGCAAGATCGGGGATGATGTGATTCTGGTGGATGTGGAGGTCTGCTGAGGGGATTATTCCGGCACATCCTCCGCGTCCATCAGCGGGATGCCGCGCTCCCGCAGCGCCTGGGCGAACGCGCCCTGCCCGGGGATCTTCACGCCGGTGAAGGTGCCGTCGTAGACCTGGTTCACCCCACAACTCGGGCTGCGGGATTGCAGGATGGCCAGGTCGATGTGCTTGCCCTCGATGAGTGCCATTGCCCTGGACACCCCCAGGCGGAACTCAGCCGTCCAGTCGTCCCCATCCCGGGTGACGGCGCGCCCGCCATGCCATTCCACCGGCTTGCGGGGGCTGGGCAGACCTCCCAGCATCTCCGGCAGACGGGAATGACCTCATGCCCCGATACATAGCGCAGCACGCGCTCGTTGCGGTTGTTGCCGCCGTTGTACTTGCAATTCTCGCCCAGCAGACAGGCGCTTACCAGGATTGTCATATCAGTTCTCCATCAATCTTTCCTTGATTTCACGGCCCTCGCGGAGCAGCGCCTGCATCGCATCGCGGTCGTTGTTACGCAGCGCGTCCCGGTATTCCGTCACCCGCTGGACAAGATCCTCCACCACGGGCAGCAGCGCCTCCCGGTTGTCGAAGAACAGCTCCGTCCACATGGTTTCGTTGAGCTTCGCCACCCGGGTCATATCCGCAAAGGAGCCCGCCGAAAAGCCCCGGTGCTTGTCCGCCAGGGGGCATTTCACATAGGCGCTGGACACGATGTGGGCCAGCTGGCTGGTGTAGGCGATCATCTCGTCGTGCACCCTGGGTGTGGTGAACTGCACCCGGCGGAAGCCCAAATCCATAAAGAAATCCCGGGCGGATTGGAGCAGCTCCGGGTCGTCCTGACCGTCGGTGCACAGGATCATGCTGGCGTTGTCGAACAGGTCGTCCCGGGCATAGCGGAAGCCGGAATGCTCGCGGCCCGCCATGGGATGTCCGCCGAGGAAATGCCACTGGGACGCACGGGCCAGGGGCGTCAACGCCTCGCAGATAACCTGCTTCACGCCACCGCAGTCGATCACCAGGCAGCCGGGCTTGAAAAACGCCGCGTGGGCCTTAACCCACTCGATAATCGCGCCGGGGTACAGGCTGACCAGCACCAGGTCGCAATCGCGCAGGCTTTCGTCGGTCAGCTCCTCGTCGATGGCGCCCATCAGGAACGCCTGCTGGATGGTCTGGGGATTCAAATCGCAGCCCAGGACGCGGTGCTCCGTGCGGAGCTTGATTGTACGGGCCATGGAGCCGCCGATGAGCCCCAGGCCAATGATGGCAATTTGCATGGGAAAAGCCCTCCGTTCTACAATACTACCTGGTAGTATTTCGACAGCTCGGAAGGCTTTCCCTTTTTTATAACGGGTTAATACAGGAGAAGGACAATCATTGCCATTCGGGGACGGCCTTTCTGATCTGTTCCACCTGATCCCACAGCGTGTTGGCGCGCTCCTCAAAATCGAAGCTGCGGCGGTTGGCCGAGGAATTGCTGAAGTCATTCACCTCATCCAGCGCCTTGTAATACGCTTCCATCTCCTCTGAGCAGAAGGGAATCTCATCCCCACGCTGGTAGATCACCCGTTCCTCGTCGCCGCAGACCAGGATGAACCGTTCCAGCGGCGCAGTGGTGGCCGGGTCGCCCTCATAGATCGCCCCATCCTGCCAATACCATAGGTTGTAGGCATCCGTCCATAGCCCCTTTGTCGGTACTTCCCGGTGCTCAGCAATGAGCGTGGTATTGGGCGTAAGCATCCAGTCCCATTCGCCGTCCGGGGTTGTTCTGCGCCAGCCGGCGACACCATACACCAGCGTCTTGTCCTTCATGTCCAAATTGACGAAGATCCGCCCATCCTCCCGGGTGCGACACAGATAAACATCATAAGCGTCCAGCGCCACGGGGATGATGCTCCGATTGGTGGCATAGTCATAGCCCCACATGCCGGCTATCACCGCCAGTGCCGTCAGCAGGGCAGTCAGGGCGATCAGCAGGCGCTTGCGGTTCTGCCGCCTGCGCCGCATCTGCTGCGCGGTCTGCTCCATCGCTGCCTTTTCTTTCTCCGCGTTGGCCTGGGGCAGCGCAAGCTGCATTTCCCCATAGGACTCCGCGCATTTCGTGCATTCGGCAATATGTTCCTCCACATACCGCTTGCTTTCCTCACTCGCCACGCCGTCGATACACAGGGGCATCAAATCGCGTGCAACATTACATTCATGCTTCATCGTTCCATTCCTCCTTGGCCATTTGTTGTAGCAGCTGCCGCGCCCGGTAGTAGGTCACCCGCGCCCAGCTGTCCGATTTGCCGAACAGGGTGCCGATCTGCCCGTGGCTCAGGTCGCCGAAGGTACGCAGGGTGAACACCTCGCGCATGGGCTCCGGCAGCCGGTGGACGAGCCGATAGGCAGCCATCATGCGGTCGCTGTCCACCAGCGCGTCGGCAACGTCCGGGGCGGAGGACTGCATGTCCTCCGGGATGGGCAGCACCTCCTTGCGGCGCAGGGCGTTGTAGAGCTGACGCTTGGCGATGGTACACAGCCAGGTCGATACGCTGCTTTGCCCGCGGAAGCTGTCCCAGTGCTTGAAGGCCTGATAGAAGGTCTCTTGGGTCAGTTCCTCCGCGAGGTGGACATTGCCGCACAATCGTAGGAGGAACGCATACACCATCTGCTGATACTCGCGGTAGGTCTGCTCAAAATCAGCAGCCATGTCAGCACCTCCTTTCCTATTCTTTCAAGCGCGCTTTCACCCATTAGACACAGGAGCATACAAAACGTTACAGAAAAAAACGCCCGTGCAAGCATGTTTGCACAGGCGATGGGATCACGCGGTCTTTTCCTGCTTCTGTTCGTCCCCGGCCTTCTTGGCCTTGGGGACATGGTACTCGCAGCCATTCTCGAACCGAACCTCCGTCGGCGGCAGCTCCAGCTCCTCGGGGTGGTTGAGCAGGTGGCTCATCAGGCCGAAGAACCTCGAGTAATGCGCGCCGGAACACACGCGCTCATCCGCCGTGATGCCGATGGGCAGGAAGCGCTTCATGCGGGTTTCTCCCTTTTCCACCACGGCGATTCGCTCCAACGTGCCCATGCCGAAGAACAAGCTGGTGGAGCCGAAGTTGTAGATGTGGTGGTTGACGTGGTGCAATCCGATGGAGGCGTTGTTGGTGATGTACATGGAGGTGTGGAAGGGAAGCTCGTCCAGCAGCGCGCCGGGGCACAATCCGTAGCGATCCAGCAGTCGCACCAGCTGAACGACGGCGGTGGGCAATCCGGGCACGCCAAAGAGGAACGACAGCAGCTTATCCACAAAGTTCTGGTTCTCCACACCGCGGGACGCTTCGATGACGGCGTTCATGCGGTCGCGCACGTCAAAGAGGGTGTCGGTCAGGTCAAACTTGATCTTGACGGCGGTTTCACCCGCATCGGCGTTCTGCTGCTCCTTGAGCATGGTGAAGGACACGGAGCAGTTCTTGCGGGAGAAGAACTGCTTGTTCATGATGAAGCGGTTGATCTCCGGGTTTTGGCTGATGGTGCGTACAAAGGCGGCGATGATGATCTGCATGAAGGTGATCTTCTCCCCCTCTGCGGCCTTCTTGGCGATGTAGCGGGCCATCATCTCGTAGTCCACCTTGTGCTGCAGGAATACCTGCGCATCGCAGCGCATGGGCATGATGTAGGGCGTGATGCGGACGGTGGGATCAATCCCCTTTACGCGGCGTCCATCGGGTCGGAATCCAAACATGGGCGTACCCCCTCTTTCGCTTTTGCGGCAGTATATGTGATGAATGAAATGAAAAATGAATCTCCGCCGCCAATCTTATTTTAACAAACGAACGGGGTTTGTCAATGAAAAATTCGTTTGCCGGGTTAACGAATGGGTTCAACAGCGGTGCTTATGCAAAAAAGCGCCTGCCGCCATCAGCAGACGCTGCGATTGCTGCTCTCCCGTTACAGCGCATACACCTTCAGATCGGCATATTCGCCAATCAGCGGCGCGAGCTGGCGGAAGCCGATCTTGCCGCCGCCCAGCAGCGGGCCGTAGGTCTGTCCGTCGTCCACAAAGCGGAACAGCTCCAGCTCGTTGCAGTAGAAGGCCACCTCGTTGCCGCGCTTGACGAGCGCCATCCGGTAGGGCTGCGTGGCCTCCACCGCATCGGGGATGGGGTCGCCGCCCTGCGCCACCAGGTGGAAGCCGTAACTCTTGCGCAGATTGCAGGTGTGGAAGGCGCGCTCATCCATCTCCTTGCGGCGGAAATAGCTCACATGGAAGGCGTTGATGTCCCCATGGTGATACAGCGGATACTCGCCCGTGCGCGGCGCCAGGGCAGCGTCGAAGAGATCCTCCCCATGGATGCCCCGGGCGGCAAAGAACAGGATGCACAGCCCCGGCTCGCGGATGGGCTGGAAGTCCCACTCCACGCAGACATCCGCAGGGAATTCCACGGGGCACCACAGCACATAATTCGCCTTCTGCCCCAGCTGGGAGGCCAGCGCGTTCTCCAGGCGCATCCGCCCCTTGGGGAAGCTGATCACCGCCTGTCCCTCCAGCACGAAATCGCGGATGTCCTCCGCGCAGGCAAGTGGGTTTTGGTACATGGGCTCACCGAGCTCCAGGCCATAACGAATCATTTCTATTCCTCCTCTTTTGCGCCGACGATGTCCGAAATATCCACAAAGGATGCTTCCGTGCGCTCCTGCGAGACAACGTGGTTGAAGTAGATTCTGCGCCCATCCCGGGAAAAGGTGGGGTTGGGGTGAATCTGATGCTTCCAGGTGCAGTCCTGGTAGTCCGCGCCGCCAAAGGTGACGACTGGCTCCGTGCTTCCCCGACGGTACAGGAAGATGTCGGTGGGATAGCCGGGGTAGGCTCTGTCCCCCACGAACCACTGCCGGTCCGGCGAACCGTCGATATGATTGCCAATGCCGCCCAGGGTTTCCAGGCATTCCCCTGCCATGGTGAAGCGCTGGATGCGGCTGGACGCCATGTCGATCCTGCCATCCACCACATACTGGCGGGTCGCCATGTAGGTGTCGTTGTCATACCAGAGCTGGTGCACAGGCTTGTCGGGAATCACGAAGGTCTCCCCGGTGCTTAGGTCAATGCCGCCCAGCGCGCCGAACACCGGGCAATTCTCCACGGACAGGCGCATCATCACCTTGTCCGCGCGGGGGCTGAGCTGCACATGGCTCATGGAGGTCGTCTTGTCGTTAGGAACGCAGCCGTTCTCCACCACCATGCGGAAGATGGTGTCCTTGTCCGCAACGCGCCGCACCTCACCGTCGGACAGGCGCAGCAAATAGATGCCGCAGCGGTCGATCTGCGGATAGGCCGGATTCCTCCCCAAGAATTCCTCGGAGATGGAGAACGGATAGATGCCGTTCTCCGCGCAGTGGCTTTCCTTGGCGAAGATTGGGCCGTACTTCACCTCGCCCGTGTGGACATTCAGCACACGGAAGGCAGACAGGCCGTCGATCTCGTCCCGGAACACGATGTGTTCATTGTCCACAAAGGTGGCGGAAGGGCCATTGTGGTTCCCGCAGCGCACGGTGAACACCCTTCGCCCATTGGCCAGCGTGTCCCGGTCGCAGACCCACAATTCGGTTTCCCGATACGCGCGGTCGCAGATGATTCTCTTACGGGCGTAGACCAGCAGCTTGC
Source organism: Clostridiales bacterium (assembly GCA_029012285.1). Lineage (GTDB taxonomy): Bacteria > Bacillota > Clostridia > Christensenellales > Aristaeellaceae > UBA11524. Next base: position 11,644 of record JAQXLU010000033.1, read on the forward strand.
CGTCCGGGCTTTCGGGCTGCCCGCCGTTCATGCCCCACAAGGTGGAGCCTTCATAGGCCTGGCATACTTGGTTGATTCTCATGTTGCTCTCCATCTTGATACGATGTATGTTTTCTGCGGTGTAACCGTCCCCCCCTATTATAGCCTGAACAGGGCGCTGTGGGAATAGCCTTTTTGGTTTTTCGCGCAGGCAAAGAGCGCTCCTTCCCGGGCGGAGGAGCGCTCTGATAACCAACAGGGGGGTGCTTTATTCAGCCTTGCACTGCGAGGCCTTCATGGTGTACAGCGTCAGGCATTTGTTCGCGTCGCACAGCCCCAGATAGACCTCCCGCGCGTCACGAACGCCTTGCAGATGCAGCTGCGCCGTCAGCCAGGACTCGTCCACGCCCATACGCTTCAGGTTTTCTCCCAGGATGCGTCCATCCATGATGACCTCGGCGGCAATCGTCTCCTGTGGGGGATGGAGCTTCATGTCCTGGGGCGTGGCGGGGCGGCGGGCCGATACCGGCAGGATGGTCAGCTGCCCGTTGTACTCAAAGACCGCCGTGTGGATGTCCCGGAGGTCGAAGTACCCCTGCTGGCGGCACATGACCATCAATTCGCTCAGATCCAGCTTGGCCTTCTTCATCACGTCGCGATACAGGCGGCCGTCCTGCATGACAATGGCAGGCGTGCCGTTGAGGAACTTGCGGCTGCGGGGGGAATGTAGCCCGACGAGCATCATCACCCAGGTGAGCAGCGCGTAAATAATCAGCGCCACAAGGGGCTTCCACATGTTTTCCAGATCGGTGGCCAGCTCCGCCGCAATGGAGCCGATGGTGATGCCGGTGATGTAATCCATGAAATCCAGCTGGGCAATCTGCTTGCGCCCGATCAGCTTGGCGGCCACGAACAGGGCCGCGTAGGACAAAAGCGCCGACAGCAGAATCTTGGCAAACTCCATGATGCGTCTCCCTTCGTTGCATTTGCGTGTTTTCAGTGTGCATCAAAGGGGGATGCAATATGCAGCGGCAACAGAAAAGCCATGACCCGGCTTGATGCTTCGGGCCATGGCTGATTTTGTTGTCCTTGGGGAATCACGCCTTGCTGCGTAGCGCCATCACCTTGTCCAGGATGTCTCCAGCCAGCTCCTTCTTGGTGCGGAGGGGGCATTCGGTCATCTCCTGCGCGGTGATGAGGGTGGCGATGTTGGTGTCTACGTTAAAGCCTGCACCAGGCTGGCTCACGTCGTTGGCGACGATGAGGTCCAGGTGCTTCTTCACCAGCTTCTGCCTGGCGTTGGTCAGCAGGTTCTCAGTTTCCGCAGCGAAGCCGACAAGGGTCTGCCCGGGCTTCTTCGCTGCGCCGACGGCAGCGGCGATGTCCGGGTTCTCCAGCAGCTCCACCACAAAGGGCTGACCGTCGTGGGCCTTCTTGTGCTTCTCCGGGTAGGTGACGGCAAAGCGGTAATCCGCCGGGGCAGCGGCCTGAATCACCACGTCCATATCGGGGGCACGGGAGGTGACCGCCTCGTAGAGCTCCTGGGTGGATTCGACCCGCACCACCTCGCAGCCCGTGGGAAGCGCCGCCGTAACGCTGCCCGCCACGACCGTCACCTGCGCGCCGCGACGAAGCGCAGCCTCCGCTACCGCAAAGCCCATCTTGCCGGAGGAATCATTGGTCATGTAGCGCACCGGATCCAGGCGCTCCCGGGTTGCGCCGGCGGTCACCAGCACGGTAAGGCCCGCCATGTCCTGCACCGGGCAGAGCAGGGCCGTGATGGCCTCGACGATGGCGGCAGGCTCGCTCATGCGGCCCGCGCCGGTGTCGCCGCAGGCCAGAAAGCCCGCGTCCGGCCCGATGAAGTGCACGCCGCGCCCTTTCAGCGCCGCACAGTTCTCCTGGGTGACTGGCGCCGTCCACATGCCGCTGTTCATCGCCGGAGCGACGAGCACGGGCGCCTTGGTCGCCAGCACAGTGGTGGAGAGCATGTCGTCCGCAATGCCGTGGGCCATCTTCGCCAGGATGTTCGCCGTGGCCGGAGCAATAACGAACACATCCGCCCGCTTGGCCAGGGCGATGTGCTCCACCTCCCAGGTGGCGGGGCGGGCAAAGGTATCCGTCACCACCGGATGGTTGGAGAGGGTCTCGAAGGTCAGCGGCTGCACGAACTCCGTGGCGGATTTGGTCATGACGACATGCACATCCGCGCCCATCTTGCGCAGCCGGGAAACCACCTCGCAGGCCTTATAGGCCGCGATGCCCCCCGTCACGCCCAGCACGACGGATTTGCCCGTCATTTCACAGCGCATTGCTCTCTTCCTCCGCAGGGCGATCGTAGGCGATCATGCCGCGGTTGATCTCCTCCACTGCGGTCTTGAGGGGCTTCATGCCGGTGTTGTCGATGAGGGGCTGGCTGCCGCCCACGATCTGACGGCCGCGCTTGCTGGCCTCCACCACCAGGGTGTAGCGGGAATCGGAATGCTGGAGCAGGTCCAGGATGTTGGGATCGACGATCGACATATGCTTGTCCTCCTTCTATATGATGGATGGTTTGATGGATGGCTGTATCTTCAGCGCCATATGGCTTGCTGACTCATTCCTCGGGCACATCCACGCCGTAGTAGGCGCTGGCATGCCGCTGGGCCTCAAGGATGGCCCGCAAGGTGCGCAGGCATTCCTCCAGGTCGTTGTTGATCACCTGGTAGTCGTACTTGTCCCGCTGGCTGATCTCCCAGATGGCGTTGTGCAACCGCCTTTCGACGGCCTCCTGGCTTTCCGTGCCGCGGCCGGTCAGGCGCTGGCGCAGCACCTTCATGCTCGGCGGCAGGATGAAGATGGACACCTTCTCCTTTTCGGAGGCAATGACGTTCAGCGCGCCCTGCACGTCGATGTCCAGCACCACGTTTTCGCCGCGGCCGAGCCGTTCGTACACCTCGCTGCGCAGCGTCCCGTAGCGGTTGCCGTGCACGGTGGCGTGCTCGACAAACGCGCCCTCTGCGACCTTGCGGTCAAACGCCTCGTTGGAAAGGAAGTAATAGTGTACGCCGTGGATTTCCCCCGGGCGGGGTGCGCGGGTCGTGGCGCTGACGGAGAATACCAGGCTCTTGTCCTCCGCCATCAGCCGCTCGATCAGCGTGCCCTTCCCTGCCCCGGACGGGCCGGAAATCACCAGCAGCATGCCCTTGCGTGTTTCGCTCATTTGTGTGCTCCTTTGGGGGACGCCCCCGCCTTGCGTTTACACCGCATTCTGAATCTGCTCTCGCAGCTTCTCGATTTCGCTCTTCATGTCCACCACGCACTGGGCAATGCGGACATCGGAGCACTTGGAGCCAATCGTATTGGTTTCCCGGTTCATCTCCTGGATGAGGAAGTCCATCTTCTTGCCGGTCTCCCCCTGCATATCCAGGTAGCTGCGGAGCTGGGCGATGTGGCTATCCAGCCGGGACAGCTCCTCGTCGATGGCGCATTTATCGGCCATCAGCGCGACCTCCTGGGCCAGGCGGACAGGATCAACCGGGTCGATGGGGAGTTTCGCCAGGCGCTCCTGCAGGCGCTGGCGGTATTCCTCGATCACCCTGGGCGCGTAGGCCACGACCTGCGCCCGGAGCGCCGCGACCTGGCGCAAGTGCTCGTTCAGGTCAGCGCGCAGGCTTTCGCCCTCCCGCAGACGCATCTCATCCAGCTGGTCGACAGCCGACGCCAGCGCCCGCATGCACAGGGCGGACACAGCATCCTCATCCATGGCGGCCTCTGTCAGGGTCGTGACCCCCTCCAGGCCCATGAGCTTGCTGACCGTCAGATCATCCACAGCGCCAGTGGCGGCACAGATGGCCTTCGCCGCCTCCATGTAGGAAGCGGCCAGCGCGGTATCCGGCGCAGCCAGGCGAGCTGCGCCCTCCGTCTGGCGGACGGTCACAAACACATCCACATGCCCGCGCACGAGCCGGTTCAGGCCCTTGCGCACGCCGTCCTCCAGGAACAGCAGATTGCGCGGCAGCTTCATCGCCACATCCAGATAGCGGTGATTGACCGCCCGCAGCTCAACCGTGACCTCCCAGGCGCCTTCCTGCCTTTGGCAGCGGCCATAGCCCGTCATGCTTCGCATGTTGGCACACCTCCCTGAGTGTATCATTATAGCACGGGTGACCAGGCTTTGCAAGGCTTCGGCTGGTTTTCTTTCACGGATGGTTCGTCAAGGCGATGACGCCGCTTGCGGCGCACGGATTTTTCGCTTTTTCGCACGAACATGTATTCTACTTCTTGCCATCAGCCGCAGAATATGGTATAATGAGGTGTTGCAAGCTACAAATTAAGTGTCCGTCAGCCTGTGGACGGACTGATCTCCGGGAAAGGGAGCTTATTGCCATGGCAAAACAATACGACGCTGGTCAGCTGACCGTGCTGGAGGGCCTGGAAGCCGTCCGCATGCGCCCCGGCATGTACATCGGCACCACCTCCAGCCGCGGGCTGCACCACCTGCTGTGGGAAATCGTGGACAACGCCATCGACGAGGCCAGCAACGGCTACGCCGATGAGGTCCGCGTGACGCTGCACACCGACGGCTCGGCCTCCGTGTACGACAACGGGCGCGGTATGCCCGTGGACGAGCACCCCACGCTGCATATGTCCGGCGTGGAGGTGATCTTCACCAAGCTGCACGCGGGCGGCAAGTTCAACCACGAAAACTATGCCTATTCCGGCGGATTGCACGGCGTGGGCGCGTCGGTGGTGAACGCGCTTTCAAAGTGGCTGACGGTGGACATCTACCGCGACTTCACCCACTACCAGATGCGCTTCACCTCCACCACCGGGGCGGATGGACGCTGCCAGGCCGGTATCCCGGATGCGCCCCTGTCCAAGGTGGGCAACACCCGCAAAAAGGGCTCCCTCATCCGGTTCATGCCCGATGATGCCATCTTCGAGGACGTGCGCTTCAACGGGGAAACCGTGTCCCGCCGCCTGCAGGAGCTGGCTTACCTCAACCGCGGGCTCAAAATCGTCTTTGTGGACGAGCGGGTGAAGGATGAGCACCGGGAAAAGACCTTCTGCTATGAGGGCGGTATTATCGACTATGTGAAGTACCTCAACGACGGCAAGACCGCGCTGCACGACGAGCCCATCTACCTGGAGGGGCAGAAGGATTCGGTCATTTGCCGGGTCGCGATCCAGTACACCGACGGGTACACCGAGTCGATGTTCTCCTACGTCAACAACATCCCCACCGGCGAGGGCGGCAGCCACGAAACCGGCTTCAAGGCTGCCTTCACCAAGATGTTCAACGACTACGCCCGCCGCATCGGCGCACTCAAGGAAAAGGACAGCAACCTCTCCGGCGAGGACTTCCGCGAGGGGCTGAGCTGCGTGCTGACCACCATGGTGAAGAACCCCCAGTTTGAGGGGCAGACCAAGGGCCGCCTGGGCAACAGCGAGGTGCGCCCGGCGGTGGAGGGCATCATCACCCAGCAGCTGACCGATTGGCTGGAGAACCTCAAAAACCAGGAGATCGCCCAGGCCATCGTCGCCAAGGCCGTCAAGGCTGCCCAGGTGCGCGAGGCTGCCCGCAAGACCCGCGACAACGCCCGCAAGGCCAATCAGCTGGAAACCGCGCCTCTGGTGGGCAAGCTCTCCGCATGCCGCGGTAAAAAGGCCGAGGACAACGAGCTGTTCATCGTCGAGGGCGACTCCGCAGGCGGCAGCGCCAAGCAGGGCCGCGACAGCCGCTATCAGGCGATTCTCCCCCTGCGCGGCAAGCCCCTCAACGCTGAAAAGAAACGTCTGGATCAGGTGCTCTCCAACGAGGAGTTCCGCAGCCTCATCACCGCGCTGGGCACCTCCATTGACGAAAACTTCAACCTGGCCAACCTCAAGTACAACAAGGTCATCATCCTCTCCGATGCCGACCAGGACGGCG